>JAADHO010000248.1 GCA_013151775.1 Deltaproteobacteria bacterium
CGCGCCACGGGGATCGGCGGCGGTGGCGGCCGAGGGAGCGCAGGCGGCGTCGGGACGTAGGCAGGCATGCCGTCCAGAGTTCCGCCACCGGGGCCACGGCGGACGTCGGCCTCGGCCCTGTCGGGTGCGGGATCGGGGGCGAGGGCCGCGGGCGAGAGCATGGCCGGCACCAGCGGCCGGGTGGGCTCCAGGGTCTGCTCCTCGAAGAGATCCTCGGGCGCGGGGGGCACGTCCGAATAGGGCGAGCGGCGCTGAACCGTCTCGTCCTCGGAGCCGGGCAGTATGGCGGATGGGGCGCGCTCCTCCCTGACCACGATCTTGGGCGTCTGAGGGGGCGCGACCTGAGCGAGGGTGACGCGCTTCAAGGCCAGCTTGGCCAGCACGGGCTTGGCCTGACGACCCTCGACCAAGGCGCGCGCCTGAATCGCCGCGCCGCGGGCGACGACCAAGTCCGGGTCGACGTCGGCCAGGGGCTCGCGACCGAAGTACTCGGTCACCATCTTGCGCACCAAGGGGATGCGCGTGGAGCCGCCGACGAGGATCACCTGATCGAGCTGCGTGGGTCGCACACCCGCCACGCGCATGGCCTCCTCACAGACGTCGAAGGCGCGCGCCAAGAGCGGCTGCGCCATGGCGTCGAGAGCCTGACGCGTCAGCGCGAAGGTGAGGTCGAGGGACGCGCCGTCGGTGCCATAGGCGAGCTCCTCCACGCGCAGCTGCACCTCCTCCTGGGTCGAGAGTTGGCACTTGGCCCACTCGGCCGCCGCGCGCAGGCGCTCGAAGGCTTGGCGGTCTTCACGCGCGTCGTAGCGGTGGTGCGCCAAGAAGGCGTCGGCCATGGTCTCCGCGATCAGCAGATCGATATCGTCGCCGCCGAGATAGGTGTCGCCGGCCGTGCTCAGCACCTCGAAGACCTCACCCGCGAGATCGAGGATGGTGACGTCGAAGGTGCCGCCGCCGAGGTCGAAGATGGCCACGCGCTCGCGCGAGCCGCGACCGTAGCCATAGGCCAAGGCCGCCGCCGTGGGCTCGTTCAGGATGCGCAGCACGTCGAGGCCCGCGACGCGTCCCGCCGCCTTGGTCGCGGAGCGCTGCAGCTCATCGAAGTTCGCGGGCACGGTGATCACGGCCTGCGTCGCCGAGTCGCCGACCGCCTTCTCGGCGGCCCGCTTCACCTCGCGCAGGACGAAGGCGCTGATCTCGCTCAGGGCGTAGTGGTCTCCTCGGATCACGGCGAGCACGCCACCCGTGGGGCCCTCGGTCAGTTCGAAGGGGAAGCGCTCGCAGGCGCGCCGCACCTCCTCGCTGCGGAAGGGACGGCCGATCAGGCGCTTCACCGAGTAGATGGTGTTGCGCGCGTCGAGCAGGCGCCGCTCGCGAGCTGCGGCGCCGACCAGGATCTCACCGCTCGGGTGAAAGGAGACGACGGACGGAATCAGCGGCTCGCCATCGGGGCCGGGCAACGCCCGCACCTCGGAGCCATCCGCTACGGCCACCACCGAGTTGGTCGTGCCGAGGTCGATTCCGAGTACGCTCAAGGTGATCCCAATCTACCGCAGAGCCCAGGCGCTGTGCACGGATTTCAGCAGCAGGAGTGTTCAGTCCTCATCCTCACTTGGATCCGCGTCCGGCACGACCGACGGGGAATCCGGGTCTGCTGCCTCCGAGGAGGCCACCGACTCGCTGCCCTCGGACGGCGCGCCCTCCGGTGCGGCCCCGACCGCGACCTCACCCTCGACGGACTCGACCGCCTCCTCGGGCTCCTCACCCTCTGCGACGGGCTCCACATCGACCACGCTCTCTCCCTTGGCCACGTGCAGCACGCGCACTCCCTCGGCGGAGCGGCGGGTCTCGCGGATCTCCTCGACGCGCGTACGGATCACCTTTCCGCCGTCGGTGATCACCATCAGGTGATCCTCGGGCGAGACCAGGCGCAGCTTCACCAGGTCGCCCGTCTTGTCGCTGAGCTTCACGCCGATCAGCCCCAGACCGCCGCGCTTCTGCGAGCGCCACTCGCTCACGGGCGTGCGCTTGCCGTAGCCCTTGGCGCTGATGCTCAACACCTGCTGCTTGTCTTCGTCCTCGATCACGTCGAGGCCCACGACGCGGTCGCCATCGCGCAGATCGATGCCCTTCACGCCGCGGGAGTCGCGACCCATAGCGCGCACTTGGTCGACCTCGAAGCGGATGCTCATGCCGCGCTGCGTACCGAGCAAGACGTGCTGCCCGGCCTCCACGATGCGGGCCGCGAAGAGCGAGTCCCCCTCCTCGATGGCGACGCCGATGATGCCCGTGGTGCGGATGTTGGCGTAGGCCGCCAGCGCCGTGCGCTTCACCCGGCCCTTCTCGGTGCAGGTGAGCAGGAAGCCGTCACGCTCGATGTCGCGGATCGGCAGCACGGCGGCGACCTGATCCTCGGGAGACATGCCGACGAAGTTCACCATGGCGCGACCACGTCCGGAGCGAGCGGCCTCGGGGATCTCCCACACCTTCTTCAGGTAGGCCTGCCCGCGTGCGCTCAGGAAGAGGATGTGGGCGTGGGCGTTGACCGAGAACACGGCGCTGACGAAGTCCTCGTCGCGGGTCGCCATGGCCTTCTTGCCCTTGCCGCCGCGAGTCTGAGCGCGGTAGTCGCTGAGCGGCACGCGCTTGATGTAGCCGGCGTGCGAGAGGGTGACGACGACCTCCTGATTGGGCACGAGGTCTTCCATCGAGATGTCGCCCAGGTCGTCGACGATCTCCGTGCGGCGGGCGTCGGCGTAGCGCTCGCGGACGTCGCTGAGCTCGTTCTGGATCACCTCCATCAAGAGCGCGCGCGACGCGAGGATGGCCTTCAAGCGGGCGATGCTCTCGGAGAGGACGCCGTACTCCGTGGCGAGCTTCTCGCGCTCGAGGCCCGTCAGGCGAGACAAGCGCATCTCGAGGATCGCCTTGGCCTGACGCTCGCTGAGGAAGTACTCGCCTCGCGCCTTGGCCTCTTCGATCTCCTCGTCGGGGCGCCCCGCGCGACGCACGAACTCTTCGAGCCCGTGCAGCGGCAGCGCCATCAGCTTGCCCCGCGCCTGCTCGGGATCACGCGACTCGCGGATGGTCTTTACGACCAAGTCCACCTCGGTGACGGCCATGCCGAGGCCTTCGACCAGCTCACGCTGACGCTCCGCCTGCCTCAACTCGTAGCGCGTGCGGCGGGTGACCACCTCGCGACGATGCTCGAGGAAGTACTCGAGGCACTCCTTCAGGTTCAGCACCTTCGGGCGCTGACCGACGATGGCGAGGCAGTTGTAGCCGAAGGTGCTCTGGAGCGCCGTGGTCTGATACAGGCGGTTGAGGACGATCTCGCCGTGGGCGTCGCGCTTCAGCTCGATCACCATGCGCATGCCGTCGCGATCCGACTCGTCGCGCAGATCCGAGATGCCCTCGACGCGCTTCTCGCGCACCAGCTCGGCGATCTTCTTGAGCAGCTCGGCCTTGTTCACCTGATACGGCAGCTCGGTGATGATGATGCGCTCGCGCTGGCTCTTGCCCGGCATGTCCTCGATGCGGGCGCGTGCGCGCATGACGACGCGACCACGACCCGTCTGATAGGCCTGCCGGATACCGGCGCGTCCGTAGATGAAGCCCGCCGTGGGGAAGTCGGGGCCCTTCACGCCCAGGCGCTTGATCTCGCCGTCTTCGGCGAGCTCGTCCTGCATCAGCTCTTCGATGGTCAGGTTGGGGTTTTCGATCAGGCGCAGCGAAGCGTCCACGACCTCGGCGAGGTTGTGCGGCGGGATGTTGGTGGCCATGCCCACGGCGATGCCCGAGGAGCCGTTGACCAAGAGGTTTGGCACGCGGCTCGGCAGCACCAAGGGCTCGCGCTCCGAGTCGTCGAAGTTGGGACCGAAGTCGACGGTCTCCTTCTCGATGTCGGCCATCAGCTCGGAGGCGACGCGCGCCATGCGCACCTCCGTGTAGCGCATGGCCGCGGGCGGATCGCCATCCACGGAGCCGAAGTTGCCCTGCCCGTCCACCAGCGGCGCCCGCATGGAGAACTCCTGCGCCATGCGCACGAGGGCGTCGTACACGGCCGTGTCGCCGTGGGGGTGGTACTTGCCCAGAACGTCGCCGACGATGCGCGCGCTCTTCCGATAGCTCTGGTTCCAGTGCACCTTCTGCTCGTGCATGGAGTAGAGGATGCGCCGGTGCACGGGCTTGAGTCCGTCGCGCACATCCGGGATGGCGCGCCCGATGATGACGCTCATGGCGTAGTCGAGGTAGGAGCGACGCAGCTCGTCCTCGATGGTGACGGGGAGCTTCTTGTTGATTTCGGCCATCGGTAGGTCTTGGCTCGCTGCTCGCCCGCGAAGGGCGCTTGGGAAGACACGTCCCGAGGAGGGGACGCGAAAAGGAGCGAACCACTGGCCGCTCCCGGGGCCGGACCCTACCACGCACGCCCTCCGGTCGCACCTCATACTCTCGCGCGCGCACGCGTGCCGAGCGACAACCGATGTGTCACAGATTGGCAACTATGTTGTCATCCGCTCCCATGCTCGAGCTTGGAAACCCGGGGCTGGGCGAGCGACACTGACGAGAGGCAGGCGGCGCTGTTCTTGCTAGTCTGCTTCTGGGAGTCCCATGCATCCTCGCCCGCCCACGATCCTCCACGCCCTCGGCGCCCTGTCGCTGCTGCTAGGCAGCCTCGGCTGCGAGGTGAGCAGCACGCCCACGCTGCCTCTGCCTCCGCCCTCGGCCCTGAGCAGCGCGCCCGACGGCGCGGGCATCGTCACCATCACGGGCAGCGCCGTGGAACCCGGCGCCTTGGTCTTCGCCTTCAACCTCGACACCGAGACGGGCGTGATCGGCGTCGCAGACGACACGGGCAGCTTAAGCCTGAGCCTGCCAGCAAGCGTCACGGACACGATCGAGGTCTGGCAACGCGTCGGCACCCGCTCCGGCGAACCCCTCGACATCGTGGTGCCGCCGCCAATGTAATCTCCGAACGCACATGTGCGCTTTCTTGACTACATGTAGGAGTCATGCCTACAGAAGGGCTGCGGGCCCTCGGGTCCGGGAGGTTCAGCATGGACGCGGGCATGAGAGACTTGGAGCGGATCGAAGAGCGTGAGCCGGGCGAAGGCACCACGCGGAAGTTGGCCATGGTGGGGCTCTTGGGCTTCTGCCTGGTGGGCGTGACGCTGGCGATCGGCGTGCTCATGGGCAACGCCTCGGAGACGGAAGCGCAGCCGGTGAGGGATCCCCTCGCGGCGCTCGCCGACGCCCAGGCGCTGGCGCCCGAGGCGTCTTCGGAGCAGGCGGCCACCGAGCGACTCCGCCCCGTCGATCGTGAAGCGCTCACCTTCCCCGAGACTCTGCTCGACGACCCGGAGCCGAGCCTCGAGGCCGCGGCGAGCGCCGAGCTCGAGCACCCCGACAGCCTCGCCGGAGCGGACGACGGCGCCTTCTTCGAGAGCAACCTGCCCGCCGCCGTGGCCGCCGCGCCCCAGGCGCGCATCCTGGCACGTGACGCGGCCAGAGACCCCGTGCTCGCGGCCGCCCTGCCGGGCGTAGCCCCGCGCGAGGTCGAGCCCGCGGACGAAGGCTCGGACGGCCCCTACACCCTGCAGGTCATCAGCTATCGCTCGCAGACCGAGGCCCGCATCTTCGCGGAAGCCCTGCGCAGCCGAGGCCACGCGGCCTTCGTCACCCACGGCGAGGTCGAGGGGCGTGGCACCTTCTATCGTGTACGCATCGGTCCCTTCGCCAACCGCCGCCGCGCCGACCGCTACCGCGCGACCTTCGAGCAAGAGGAGGGCATGAACACCTTCGTCTACCGGCGCCGAGACACAAACAGAGGTCACTAGACCTCGATCGAGCGGTTCTCGAGCGAGGTCTGGTACTCTCCCTCTATGGATGAAGGCACGCTCAACGCGCTGCTCGAGAAGGGTCAGGCCCACGCGGCCAGCGACGTGCTCTTGAAGGTCGGTCAGCCCCCCGCGTTCCGGGTCAACGGTGCCCTCCACTATCTGCAAGGGGACAAGCTGCGCCCGGAGCAGACGCTCGAGCTCGCGCGCTTGGTGCTCGCGCGCTCGCGCTTCAAGGGCAACCTCGACGACCTGATGGAGTACGACACCTCCTACGGCGCGTCGGGCATCGGTCGCTACCGCGTCAACGTCTATCGACAGCGCGGCACCTTGGCCATCGCGCTCAGAGCGATCCCGCTTCAGGTGCCGAGCTTCGAGGCGCTGCGCCTGCCCAGGGTGGTCGCGGAGCTCGCGGATCTCGAGCGCGGCATGATCCTCGCGGTGGGCGCCGCCGGCAACGGCAAGAGCACCACGCTTGCGGCCATGGTGGACCGCATCAACCAGACCCGGCGCGTGCATGTAGTCACCATCGAAGATCCCATCGAGTTCATCCACGCGGACAACCTCGCCTCGATCTCCCAGCGGGAGGTGGGCCTCGACACGCCCGACTTCGCCGCCGGCCTCAGGGCTGCGCTGCGACAAGACCCCGACGCCATCCTGGTCGGCGAGATCCGCGACGAAGAGACCATGGACGTGGCTCTGAAGGCCGCGGAGACGGGACACCTCGTGCTCTCCACGCTGCACACACCGGACGTGCAGCGCACCGTAGGGCGCGTGCTCTCGTTGGCGCGCCAAGGCCCATCGCGCGAGACCCGCGAGCGCTTCGCCGACAACCTACGCGGCATCATCGCCCAACGCCTCTTGCCGCGCGCCGACGGTCACGGGCGCGCCCTCGCGGTGGAAGTCCTGGTGATGACGGGCACAGCGCGGGAGAGCATCAAGAGCCCCGATGGCGCCCTGCCGCTCAAGGACGTGATGGAGCGCGGCACCCACCCCTACGGCATGCAGACCTTCGAGATGAGCCTGCGCGGCCTGGTCAAGGACGGGCTGATCTCGGTCGAGGTGGCCCGCGCCGCCATCGGCTGATGGCATCGGTCTCCACTCAACGCTGAAGCAACACGCTGGCGCGCAGGATGTCGCCCTGATCGGCGCTCAGCTCGCTGCCGCCGCCGCGGGCGCTCCAGAACATCAGGTTCTCCGTGCCGTAGCCAGTGCACTCGTCGGGGGAGAGCACCGCGTCCGAGTCCGCGTCTCGGGATGCGTCGCAGTAGGGCGTGTCGGCCAGGGACTCCTCTCCACCGCCATCGAGCTCCGAGGTGTGGAAGAGCCCGAGGAAGTGGCCTATCTCGTGGGCCAAGACTCTGCCCAGAGAGAGCCTCTCTTCGCCGATCACGGAGGCCGCGACGACCACCCCGCTGCCCGCCGTGGCCATCACCCCCTGGGGTCCCGGGATGCCGCCCGACGCGCCGAGGGCGCCGCGATCCATGGCGCGCACGAAGAACACGGGCAGCGCGGGTGCAGCTATCCCCGCGGAGAGGGAGAAGAGCTCCTCGCGCTCCGGGGACGCGCCGTCGGGCGTCTCGTCGAGCACGGCCAGGCGCAGCGCGAGCTCTCCGGGGATGACGTGTTGGCCGACCACACGAGGTGTGAGGCCGACGCCGGAGAACAAGCTCGTGAGCTCTGTCAGGGCCAGCGTCACCTCGGCCGGGGGCGTGTCGTCCACAGGCGTCCAACCGGGCACGCCTACGTAGAAGAGCTCGAGCGGCAGCACTCCTGACACAGATTCACCCTGAAGGGTGATCACATTCAAATCCCCGGCGCCCCTCGAGCTGAGCTCGAGCAGGTAGCCATCGGCCCCAGCGAGGGCCGTCGATCCGCTGGGCGTGAGCAGCGTCAGGGGACGGCCGCGCGGGGCCATGGGGTTCAGTGGCGGAGACGCGGCGACGCCCGCGGAGAGATCGAAGAGCAGCGTGCCGTCGGTGAGGGAGAGACGCGTGGCCTCGACCTCCGCCCCGCAGCTCGGGAGCAGGACGCGCAGCCCGAAGCCCCCGCCTAGGGGCAGGGAGGCGCTCGCCAGCTCCGAGGACAGCAGGCCGGGCACGCCCTCTCGCGACACC
Source organism: Deltaproteobacteria bacterium (assembly GCA_013151775.1). Classification (GTDB taxonomy): domain Bacteria; phylum Myxococcota_A; class Polyangia; order Polyangiales; family Houyiibacteriaceae; genus JAADHO01. Next base: position 7,958 of record JAADHO010000248.1, read on the forward strand.
CGGACAGCAGCCGGCACCACGATGCGTGGCACGCACGCGCCCAGCTCTTGCGCCAGCTCGCCAGCGCGCTGGGCCCAGGCCCGTCGGCACACCTCACCGGCCACGCAGTCAGCGTCCGCGACGCAGGGCACGGCGCAGCGGCCGGAGACCAAG
>JAADHO010000249.1 GCA_013151775.1 Deltaproteobacteria bacterium
GGGCGCGGTCGCCGTCAGCGTGCTGGCGGATGCGCCTGGCTTCGGCGGCAGCAACCTGAGCGTGCGCCGCGTCGCCCGGGCGTGCAGCGTGCCCGTGCTCTACAAGGGCTTCGTGCTCGAGCCGGCGCAGGTCGAGCTGGCGAGGCAGCTGGGCGCTCGCCTGCTGCTGCTGCTGGTGCGCGCGCTGCCGGGCGAGCGTCTGCGGAGCTTGGTGGAGCTCAGCTTGGCCCTCGGCCTCGAGCCGCTGGTGGAGGCCGCGGACGCCGCGGAGCTCGCCCGCGCCGTGGACACGGGGGCGCGGGTGATCGGCGTGAACGCGAGAGACCTCTCCAGCTTCCGCGTCGACCTCCCCCGAGCGGCGGGCTTCCTCGAGGCGCTGCCGTCCGATAGGGTCGGCGTCCTGATGAGTGGTGTGCGTGGTCCACGGGAGCTGGCGCTGGCCGGGCAGAGTCGAGCGGACGCCGTGCTGGTCGGCGAGGGCTTGATGCGCGCGGATGCGCCGGGGCGCCGCCTGCGGGAGTGGCTCTCATGAGCCGCCGGGCGACTCTGTTGGTCACGGGTGCGCGCGGGACGGTGGGCCGCTACGTGGTCTCCCTCGCGGAGGCTGCCGGCTATCGCGTCTTCGCCAGCGACCGGATCGCTCGTGGGCTGCGGGTGCCCGTGCGCGGCGAGATCCGTCCCGCGGATCTCAGGTCGCCGGGCGTGCTGGACGAGCTGGTCGCGGGCGCGGACTTCGTCATCCACACGGCGGCTCGACTCGACGCCGCCGCCACGGCCGAGGAGCTCTTCGCGGTCAACGCCGACGCCACCCTGGCTCTGCACCGAGCCGCGGCCAAGGCTGGCGTCCGGCGCATGGTCCACCTCTCCGCGGCCACCCTCTACCGCAGCGCGCCCGCTCCTCTGGCGGAGAGCACGCCGCTCGAGCCGCGCGGGCCCTATGGCGAGTCCAAGCTCAGGGCGGAGCGCGGCCTGCTCGAGGCACAGGACGAGCTGCCCGTGACCATCCTGCGCCCCGCTCCGGTCTACGGCAGGCGCGGCCGGCACTTCGCGGCCAGCCTGCTCTCCGTCGGGCCGATCCTCCACTTGGCGCTGCCGCGGCTGCCGGCGCTCTCGGGCGGCCCCGTGGCGACCATGGCCCACGCGGAGGACGTCGCCCGCGCGGCCCTCTTCGTGCTCGAGCGTGACGCCGCGGAGGGGCGCGTCTTCAACGTCTCGGACGGGGACGCCTGGGCTCTGGGCGACCGCCTCACCCAGACCTTTCGCGCCTACGACCTGCCCACCTTCGGTCAGTTGCGTCTGCCCCAGCGGCCCATGGGCTGGCTCGCGCGTCTGCTGCTGGCTCCCGGGCCCTATCAGGTCGCGGACAGGGCAGCGCTGATGTCCTGGGGGCTCGTCACCCGGCGCCATGGCATCAAGGCGGCCTTGCGCCCGCGCATGGATCGCGAGGCCATGACGCTCCTGCATCAACCCCTCGAGGTGGACGCTGGGGCCCTCGAGGCCTTGGGATTTCGAGCTCGCCACACGAGCTGGGCGGAGTCCTTCGAGCAGGTGCTGCGCTGGTATCAGGCGGAGCGTTGGGTGCCGCGCTATGCCGATTGATGGGCCTGAGGTCACCTCATCCACCCGACTCCCGAGCTCGCTCTTTCGGCGCGAGGCGCGGGCGGTGGTGCATCAGGGCTGGCTGATCGCCAAGAACCTGCGGCGTCGCCCGTCGCCTCCCCTCGGCCCCGATGTGGCCGTGTTCGTCCACGGCTTCCTAGCGGCGGGCCCGGTCTTCGACCCCATGCGTGCGCAGGTGTCCCGGCGCACCTCATGGGACACCCTCGACTTCAACTACGGCCCCCTGGCGAGCCTCGACGCGATCTCGGAGCGCTTCGCGCGCAGCATCGAGCGGCGTGTGCCCGCGGGCGGTCGGTTGGCCTTGGTGGGCCACTCCCTCGGAGGCCTGATCTGTCGACGCTACATTCAGCTCACCGAAGGAGCACGCGAGGTCGATCGCCTGGTGACCTTGGCCACGCCCCACGCCGGGACACGCAGCGTGCGTCATGTCCCCGGAGTGCTGGCCTCTACCCTGCGTCCGGGCAGCGAGGCGATCCGGGCCCTCGGCACGTGCGTCACCCACAGGGGTGAGTTCGTGCCCCACACGGCGCTGGTCGCCGGGCGCGACACCATGGTGACGCCGCCGAGCAGCGCCGGGGCGGTGGAGCAGGCCCACGTGCTGACCTTCGACGATCTCGGGCACAACGAGCTGCTCTTCGATCCGCGCGTGTACGACGTCGTGGTCGAGGCTCTCGAGGCCGACGTCAGGTCGTCAGGCTAGGGGGCGCTCGCGGGTTCGACCGGCGTGCCCTCCGCCGTCACGCGGGGCAGCAAGACGCGCACGATGGCCCCCGTGGGTCTGGCGTCTGCGAGCACCACTCGTCCGTTCAGGCGATCGACGATCTGCCGCACGAGCGCCATGCCGATGCCGATGCCGTAGGCGCGACCGCTAGCGAAGAAGTCGAAGAGGCTGTCGCGCGCCGCGGGGGTGATGCCCTCGCCCTGATCCTCCACCTCGAGCCACACCCACTCGTCGTGGGCCTCGACGCGGATCTCGATCTGCCCACCGTCTGGAGAGGCGCCGATGGCGTTGTCCAGAAGGTTCCAGATCACTTGGCGCATGGCGTCGTCGTCGCCCCAACAGCGGGTGGGTTGCGTCGGCAGCGTGGTCTCGATGCGGATGCCTCGTGCCTCCGCCCCTCCTCGCGCGGCCACCGTGGCGATCTCGCGCGCCAGAGGGCGCAGGTCGAGCTCGTCGCGTCTCAGGGCTCGGGGCTTGCCCGCGGTCAGCATGGCGCGCACGAGGTGGTCGAGGCGCTCGACCTCGCGCAGCACGATGGCCATCAAGCGTCGGTCCTCGTCCGCTAGGCCCGACGCGTCCTTCACCATCTGGACGGAGCCCGAGATCGAGCTGAGTGGGTTGCGGATTTCGTGCGCCACGCCTGCGGCGAGTTGCCCGAGCAGGGCGAGCTGCCTGGCTCGCTCGGCGCGCGCCTGAAGCTCGCGGATGTCCGTCAGATCTCGGAAGCTCAGCAGCGTGCCCGTGGGCGTCCCGTCGGGAGCGCGCAGGGGCGAGGCGGTGAATCCAAGCGGGAAGCGCGAGCCATCGAGGCGACGGCCTTCGCCCTCACCCCGATCCGGCAGGGTCGAGGCGAGCGTGTCCTCGGGCACGGGTAAGAAGTCCGTCGCCGGGCGACCCGCCCAGGCCTCCGTGGCGCCACCGAGCATGCGCTCCCCGGCGGGGTTCAGGGTGCGGATGGCGCCCTCCGTGTCCGTGGTGGCCAGGCCCGAGCTGAGTGAGCGCACGATGTCGTCGGCGAGTTGCGCGTAGTGTGCCGCGCTTTCTTGCGCCCGTCGCAGCTCCCCACCGGCCCGTCGCAGCCGCTGGGCGAGTCCGCCCGCGAGCCCCGTGACCAACAACAGGCCCAGCACATTGGAGAGCAGGGCGAAGCCGAGATCGGTGGTGGCCAGCAGGTACAAGCGCGGCATCTGGTCCGGTGGAGGAGGCAGCCAGCCGGTAGAGAGCGAGACCCCGACCGCCGTGTAGAGCAAGAGCGCGCCCGTGGCCGTAGCGGTGATGGCCCGTGGCCCGAGCGTGAGCGCCGCTACCAAGACGATGATCTCGTAGAGCGCCGACAGTGCGCTGCCCGCCCCTCCCGTGCAGTAGATCAGGCCGGTGGCCAAGGCGAGATCCCAACCGATCTGCGCCGTGACCAGCATCGTTGGGCTGCGCTCCGAGCTGGCCCAGAGTCCAAAGACGACGCTCGCCAGAAAGGTGGCGCCGATCAGCGAGAGCAGCAGAGAGGCGGTGAAACCTCCGAAGCCGCGACCCGGATCCCAGGTGGCGAAGAGCACACCTCCGAGCAGCAGGCTGGCGACCACCAGCCGGCCGCCCATCAGCCAGATCAGACGTCGCCGCAGCCTGGCGTGACTCGGCAACGCTGGGCGGGTGCTCCCGCCCGTGGCGTCCGCCGTCGCCGGGGTCAATCCGCCCGGACTTTGCCCGCGATATCGAAGATGGGCAGGTACATCGAGATCAGGATCACGCCGACGATCCCGCCGATCACGACCATCATGATGGGCTCGAGCAGCGAGGTGAGGGCGCCGACCGCCACGTCGACCTCGTCCTCGTAGAAGTCCGCGACCTTGTTCAGCATGGTGTCCATGGCGCCGGTCTGCTCACCCACGCCGATCATCTGCACGACCATGGAGGGGAAGACGCCGGTTTCCATCAGCGGCTCGGCCATGGTGCGGCCTTCACGGATCTTCTCCGAAGTTTTCATGATCGCGTCCTCGACGATCACGTTGCCGGCGGCCTTGCCGACGATGTTCAAGGCGTCGAGGATCGGCACGCCTGAGCCCAAGAGAGTGCCGAGGGTGCGGGTGAAGCGCGCCACGGCGATCTTGCGCATCACGGGGCCGAGCACGGGCACCGTGAGCAGCAGCTTGTGCCAGAAGTGCTTCCCGGCGTTGGTCTTGTTGCTGTAGGTGAAGGCGGCCGCAGCGCCGAACATCGACAGCAAGATCCAGTGGATGTTGCCGACGAAGCTCTCCGAGAGGCCGATGACAATTTGGGTGAGCTTGGGCAGCCCGTCTTCTCCGCCGAATTCAGCGAACATCTCGCGGAAGGAGGGGATGACCCAGGTCATCATCACGAAGATGATCACGATGGCCACACACAGGACCGCGGTCGGATAGACCATCGCCGAGCGAACCTGTCGCTTCAGCTGCACGCGCTTCTCGATGTACACGGCGAGGCGGTTGAGGATGGTGTCGAGGATGCCGCCCATCTCGCCGGCTGCGACCAGGTTGACGAAGAGGCTGTCGAAGATCTTGGGGTGCTTCTTGAGCGCGTCGGAGAAGGTGCCGCCCTGTTCGACGTAGGCCTTGATCTCTTTGAGGATGTTGTTGAAGGCCTTGTTGTCGCCCTGGCTCGAGAGGATCTCGAGGCATTGGACCAGCGGCAGGCCCGCGTCGATCATGGTGGCGAACTGCCGGATGAAGACCACCAGCTCCTTCTCGGAGACCGGGGATCCGAAGGTGAGGTTGATCTCCTTGGGCTTCTTCTTGACCTTGACCGGGCTGAGCTGCTGGGCCTTGAGCCGAGACTGCACGAGGTCCTGCGAGTCGGCCTCCATGATGCCCTTGCGCACCTCTCCGGTACGTGATCGCGCTTCCCAAACCCACTCAGCCATGGATCCTCCGTCGACCCGTGCCGACCGAGGGATCGTAGCCCATGGGCTTCCCGTACGTCAAAAACCTCCCCAGGATGGGACGGCTCAACGCCGGTAGGGGTTGGCCAGGAGGTCGTCCGGCGGTGGGGCCTGATGCATGACCGCGGGCCCCTCTTGCCTGGCCGGAGTCGGTGGGCTCATGGACGCTCCCGTCTCCGGCGGTCGTCGGTGTCGGCGATGATGGACGCGAGGCGTCCGCGCCGGTGCGGCCACCTCGGGCACGTCCGCGACGGTGTCGGTCGCGGTGGTCGTGCCAGTCGTGTCCGGCGCGACGCTCGGGGCGCCGGTCGCTTGGTCTGCCGCGGGCTCGGCTTCGGTGGTGTCGGCCTCGGCCGTCGCTTGGTCCACCGCGACTCCGGTGGCCTCGGCTCCGGTGGCGGTCTCTTCGGAGCCGGGCCAGAAGAGCCACACACCTCCGCCCACGAGCAGCAGCACGATCAGCGCGAGCAGGCCGCGGACGCGCTGCTTGGCCCTGTGCTGCTCGGCCACGTTCTCCGGCCGGGCCGCCATGGTGGGCTCTTCGGGGCCCGCCGGACTCGGCGCGCGCCCCGAGACGCGGGAGACGGAACCCTCTCGAGGCATGGGCATCTGCGCTTCGTGCAGGTCGGTGTGACCGAGGGCGTCCATGGCCTCGCGTAGGCGCGCGGCCTCGGCGGCGAGCTTCTCGCCATCCCAGCGCTTGACCTCCTTGGCCACGCTGCGGGTCGACGCGACCCCGCCCATCTTCTGGGCCACCGCCTCGAGCGCCTCGAGCATCTCGTCCGCGGTCTGGTGGCGCTCCTTCGGGTCGCGGCAGAGGGCCTTGCCCAGCACCTCGTCGAAGGGCGCGAGCTCGGGATAGAGCTCTGAGGGCATGGGGATGGGCTCGCGCAAGATCTTGTTCAGCGTGGCCGCGTTGTTCTCTGCGCGGAAGAGCCTGCGCCCCGTCAGCCCCTCCCACAGGATGATGCCCATGGAGAAGAGGTCCGAGCGTTGGTCGGCCATGCCCGTCGACGCCTGCTCCGGCGCCATGTAGGAGAGCTTGCCCTTGAACTGCCCGGCGCGAGTGGAGGAGAGGCGCACCTGCGCCTTGGCGACGCCGAAGTCCGTCAGGCGGGAGATGCCGTCCTTGCCCACCATCACGTTGTGGGGAGAGACGTCACGGTGCACCAACTCGAGGGGCGCGCCCGTCTCGTCGAGCAGGTTGTGCGCGGCGCTCAAGCCCGCGAGGGCGTCGACCACCACGCGCACCACCACGGGCGTCGGCAGGCGCTCGCCGCCGCGGGCCGCCTTGCTCAGCAGGCCGCCGAAGTGGTCGCCCTCGATGTACTCCATGACGATGAAGTAGCCGTCTCCATCCGAGTCGCTGATGTCGAGGGTCGCCACCACGTTGGGGTGACGGATGCGCGCCGCCAGCCGCGCCTCGTCGAGGAACATGGAGATGAACTCCTCCTCGTAGGCGAGGTGCGGGTGCAGCACCTTGATGGCGACCAGGCGCTCGAAACCCGCGACGCCCACGGCGCGACCCGCGTACACGCCTGCCATGCCGCCCGAGGCGATCTGCGTGAGCACCTCGTAGCGCCCCAGGCGCTTGCCCGCGAGGTTGCGATCCATGGCGGAGGGCTGGCCCGCGGCGCCTGCGCGTGCAGCCATCAGAAGCGCCCCTGGACGCCCACGGCGCCGCCACCCGGCAAGGGCGCGAGGCTGGCTCCCGTGATGCTGGGGCCGCTGGCTTCGTCTGCGTCTTGGCCCTCGCTCGAGTCGCCACCCCATTTCGTGAACGCGGCCAGCAGCGCGGTGGTCAGACCCAGACCCGCGGTGATGCCGATCAGGATGTTCGTGCGCCGCTCTTCGTCGCGTCCCTTGGCGAGCTGTCGCTCCGCCGTCGCGAAGTCACCCGCTGCGATGCTCGCCTCGTAGGTGTCGGCGTCGCTGTTGGTGTCGAGGCCAGACCACACCAAGGCGGCTCCGGCGCCCGCGGTGAGCGCGAGGGAGGTGAAGAACACGCCCATGGGCAGGCCGCTCGCCGGCTCCGGTGTGTCGATGGCGGGTCCGAGGCCTCGGCCATGGCCCGTCCCATCGTCGGTGCTCGCTGGCGGCGCTTCGAAGGCGGGAGAGAGCTCGTCGCCGGCCGAGCCGCGCAGGGTCGCCTCGCGTTCGCCCGTGGGGAAGTGCGCGATCAAGGCGTGGTCGCCGCCCGGATCGACGAAGAAGGCTGGCGTCTCGAGCAGCGTTCCGTCGAGCTCTAGGGTGCAGTCGTCGCAGCTCACCTCGACCCGCACGTAGTTCTGGGCCGCCTCCTCGAGCACCGGCGCTGCGGCCTCTTGGGCCGCTTGGTCGTCTGGATAGAGCAGGTGCAGCCTGAGGGCGAGGGTGGCCGCGCGCAGTCCGTGGTCGGCTCGAAGGTGGGCGCGAACGGCCTGAATCAGCGCGGACGCGGCCGGCGCGAGTCGATGGGCGGTCTCGAACCAACGGGCCGCGGCGGCGAAATTCTGGGCGAGATACGCCGAGGTTCCCCGGTCATAGGCTTCTGCGGCGGACGCACGCTCCTGCGCGTCTTGAGCGCGCAGCGGAGCCGCCCCGAGAGAGATCAGCGTGAGCGCGCACAGCAGCGCGCAGAGAATCCCCCTATTTGAATGCATGATCATTTGGACGTGGGCCAGAAGCCTAAGAATTATGCCCAATTTGTACCCACGGGGTCAAGTCGTGCACGCGGCCGGCTCGCGGGCGACTGGGCGCTCGCGAGCGGATCACCAGCGCGAGCATGAGAAGGTAGCCGGTGAGCAGGACGAGGATCTTGAGCGTCGTCCCCGTCGTCATGGGTCGCGCTGC
>JAADHO010000219.1 GCA_013151775.1 Deltaproteobacteria bacterium
GACAACCAAGAGGTGCTCGACACTACGCTCTTGGCCTTCCGCCTGGCGGAGGACGCCAAGGTGTTGATGCCGGCGATGGTGTGTCAGGACGCCTTCGTGCTCTCGCACACCATGATGCAGACGGATGTGCCGACGCAGGAGCAGGTCGACGCATTTCTGCCGGAGCTCGAACTTCCGCATCGCCTCACCCTCGAGCCGCGCACCATGGGCGGGCTCGATTTCCCCCACGAGACCGAGGTGCATCGTCAGCAGCACCACGCCGCCATGGGTCGCGTCCCCGAGGTCTATGCACAGTGTCAGGACGAGTTCGAGCAGGTCTTTGGTCGGCGGCCTGCGGACCGTGTCGTGCCCTATCGCATGGAGGATGCCGACGTCGTGCTCGTCTCCATGGGCACCACCGCCTCCACCGTCAAAGAGAGCGTGGACCGTGCCCGCGAGCGAGGCCTCAAGGTCGGCAGCCTGCGCGTGCGCATGTTCAGACCCTTCCCAGAAGATCTCCTGCATGAGGCGCTCGCCGGACGCGCGAAGGTCGGCGTGATCGATCGCGACGTGAGCCCGGGTCTCGGCGGCATCCTCTGGAGCGAGCTCCGAGGTACGGTGGGCCGCGACACGTTGGTGCAGGGCTACATGACGGGTCTCGGCGGCGGCGACGTCCGCGCGCAACACATCGACACCATCCTCGAGGATTTGCTGGAGCGCAGCGAGCCAGGGCTGCCGTCGATCATGGAGGTGGCGTGATGAAGGAGCCCGTTCTCGAAGGCATGGCCCAGACCGATGCGGATCGACCCGCGCCCGTGCTGCGCGCCGGCAACACCAACTGCGGCGGCTGCGGCATGTCCGTCGGCCTCAACATGCTGAGTCGTGCGGTCGGAGATCGCCCGGTGCAGCTCGCCATCCCCGCGTGCTGCGGCATCGTCACCGCGGGGCCCTACCCATGCTCCGCCTATGGCGCGCCCGTGGTGGCCACGACCTTCGCCTCGTCCTCCGCGGTCGCGACTGGCCTCGCGCACGCGGCGCGCATCAACGGCGAGCCCACGCGCGCGATCTGTTGGGCCGGCGACGGAGGCACCTACGACATCGGCCTCGCGACGCTCTCCGCGAGCGCCGAGCGCAACGAGGACATCCTCTACATCTGCTACGACAACGAGATCTACGGCAACACGGGGGGCCAGCGCTCCTCCGCGACGCCGCTCGGCTCCACCACCACCACGACGCCCTTCGGCAAGCAGATCCCCAAGAAGGACATCGTCGGCATCATGGCCGCCCACCGCATCCCCTATGCGGCGACCGTCTCCCTCGCGCATCCCGAGGACGCGCTGCGCAAGCTGCGCTACGCCCTCGACGTGCGCGGCTTCCGCTTCATCCACATGCTCGCGCCCTGTCCCACGGGCTGGAAGTCCGAGCCCTCCGAGGGCATCGAGCTCGTACGTCTGGCGGTCCGGTCCGGCCTCTTCGCCGTGTACGAGGTCTTCGACGGAGCGCGCTACGAGATCAACATCCAGCCCGAGATGTCGAGCCAGGCCCTCGACGCCTACCTCGCGGGTCAGGGTCGTTTCCGCAACGCCGGGGCGAGCCTCGACGCCATCCGCACCGGCATCGACGCGAGCTGGAAGAGCCTGCGCCGCCGCGCCGGCGATCACGGCTGAAGCGCCCGATCGGCTTCTTGGCGCCGGCCAATCGCTGCTTCGTCGCAGAATTGGATGCGGTCAGCGCCCAGGAAGGTCGCCTCCGGGGTACGGCGGCCTATGGCGCCGGCGGGTAGTTCCACCACAGGACGAACGCAGCATCCGGAGAGGGAGGGTGCGGCGAGCCCGTTGGGGCGCAGAACACTTCGTGACTTCGAAGAAGGCGGCCGGTGACGAGTGTGCCTTCGACGATCGTCGTCTCGCCTTCCACGAGGCGTGCCTCGCCTCCAGTCGTCCGGTCGGCCCACCCCGCGGCCTCGGGGGCAACCACGAGGCGCGCCGCGTAACCAATCTGGTCGCACGACCTGCCGGGCCCGCCCGCGCCCCTGTGGACGCGACACGCTTCTTCGGCAGAGAGCAGGACGCCGGCGACACCGTAGCTGTGACGATCCAGGTAGCTGTCTTCGGCGTACAGTGACGGAGCGAGCTCGCGGTCGCCGACCTCGCCGCCTCTCATGCGCGCGAAGAGGGCGATGCTCGTCGGGTACCAGGTGGCTCGGAACGGGCCAGGCGCGATTCCGAGCATCCCGGCGAGATCGGAGCCGACACCTGCGACCGTGATCGCGCAACGGCAGTCGTCATCGGCGTCCGGACAGAGGTCGACCTCGAAGCGAACGCCGTCCTCGTCGGGCGCCGGCGAGACGTGGGTGAGCTGGCCGGATAGGTTCGCGACGTCGCACGCCCTCGATCCGACGCGCTCGACCGTGACCTCGACGTGCGCGTCGGAGGATCCGCACGCGCGGACAGACGCGTCCTCCACGACCGCCGATGCGTCTGCGAAGCGTGCATCGGAACGCGGTGTGGCCGCGTCCGTGGAGGCGGGTTCACTGCGATGGCTGGCGTAGCACGCCGTGAGCGTGCTGAGCACCACCGACGCGAGCACAGTGGGTGCCTTGGGGCGCATGGAGGGAAGCGTAGCGCATTCACGGTCTGGGCGCGTCAGCCCGTAGTCACATCCAGCTGCATGCCGAGGACGCGCTGCGCAAGCTACGCTACGCCCTCGACGTGCGCGGCTTCCGCTTCATCCACATGCTCGCGCCCTGTCCCACGGCATGGAAATCGGAACCCGCCGAAGGCATCGAGCTCGTGCGCCTGGCCGTGCGCGCCGGGCTCTTCGCCGTGTACGAGGTCTTCGACGCAGCGCGCTACGAGATCAACATCGAGCCCGAGATGTCGAGTCAGGCGCTCGACGCCTACCTCGCGGGTCAGGGTCGCTTCCGCGCTGCAGCGGCGAGCCTCGACGCCATCCGCGCCGGCATCGACGCGAGCTGGAAGAGCTTGCGTCGCCGCGCCGGCGACTGCGATTGAAGCGTCGCGTCAGCTCAGGCGCACGACGACTACTCCGAATTGACGTTGATGGCGAAGCGCTCGGCACCGGCTTCACGGAGAGCGCTGACGATCTCAACGACCCTTGAATGCGGCACGTTCGCTGCGCGCTTGATCACCACGACCGGATGGTCGCGTCGGACTCGCTCCTGAACGTCTGCGAGGCTGGTCAGCTGTGAGTCGACGCGCAACGACAGATCCTCGTTGACGACGACCTCGAGTGGCTGCGGCTGCTCGCCCGCTGACGTAGGCGGATCGACCACGGGAATCGTCACGCCCTGGTCTGGAATCGTCAGGCCCTCGCGCCGGGACAGCGGCGTCGACGTCGCCGCGACTTGCCCTGGCTCCGCGGCATTCGTGGACTCGTGGTTGCAGGCGGCCAGCAGGAGCGCGAACGTGATCAGGACAGTCTTCTGCATGTGTGCAGCGTACTCCGAGAATGCGTCGCCGCCACGGGTCATCGGCTGCTGACCCAAGCGACTGCTCACACTTGGCCGCCCGAGGCTCAGCTCAGGCGCACGACGACGGCGGTGATGTTGTCGCTGCCGCCGGCGGCGTAGGCGGAGTCGACCAGCGCCTGGCTCGCTTCGCTGGCGCTCCCGTGTCCGAGCAGGCTGGCGATGTCGTTCGCCTCGAGCACGCCGCTGAGCCCGTCGCTGCAGGTCAGGAAGACATCTCCGGGGCGCGTGTCCACGGTGGAGAAGTCTGCGCTCGAGTCTCCCAGAGGGCCGAGGCTGCGCGTGATCACGCCTTGGTAGCGGGCGGGCAGGCTGGCGGCGAGTTTGGCTGAGCCTTGCGCCACGAGCGCCTGGATCAGTGAGTGATCCCGCGTGAGCTGCACGAGCTCACCGTCGCGCAGGCGGTAGGCGCGGCTGTCTCCCACGTGGGCGACCAACGCCAGATCGTCGCTGAACTGCAGCGCGACCAGCGTGGATCCCATCTCCTTCAGCTCGCCCAGCGCCGCGTCCTCGATGGCGCGCTGGGTCAAGCGGATCGCCATGTCGAGGCGACGCTGGCCGGGGCTCGGCTCGCCCCAGCATCCGCATTGCAGGATGGGCGCCGCGTCGTCACCGCGCTCGTAAAAGCCTCGCAGCGTCTCCACGGCCAAGCTCGACGCCACCGCGCCGCCCACGTGTCCGCCCATGCCATCGGCTACGGCGAAGAGGGCGTGCTGTGGATCGACCAGACAGGCGTCCTCGTTGCGCTCCCGACGACCCGTGTGGGTCGCGGCGGCGGCTTCGAGTCGGCTCTTGTGCGTGGAGGTCATGGGGGCGTCGTGCGTTCGTGTTGCGAGGCTCATGCCAGCTTGTCGGCGCGAGGCTCCTGTGGTTGCGTACGAAGTGAAAAGCTCGTGAGTTACGCCCACTCCTGGGTCAGATGTCACCCTCGGGGGTGATGTTCTGGGCGGACCGTAGTTGCACGGCTGCAACGCCCACTTCCAGCGCTGAAACACGCATGTCCCCAAATGCGGATAGTGGGAGCTAGTCGGTGCGGAGCTGATCGCGCGGGATCAGGATGCGCGCTTGGTAGGGCGCGAGTTCCACGCTCAGCGTACCGTCGGCCGCCACGGTCAGCTCTTCGCTGCCGAGCACGTCGACGAGCACCGTGCCCGCGGGCGCCGTGACGCTCATGGCGACGCCGCCGAAGCTGGTGTGGCTCGCGTGCTCTCCCTGGGCGTTGATGGAGATCAGCGCGTAGCCGCCGTCGGAGGTCTTGCGCTCGAAGGCCAGCGCCCCCGCGTCCTCCGCGTCGCCCACGCGCTCGGTCGTCCAGGTCAGCGTCATGTCCCCGCGTCGCAGCGCGGCGTAGCGCCGGCGTTGTCGGTTCAGCTCGGCGATCCACTCGAAGGTCTCGCCGCCGCGCTCGTAGCCGCTCCACCACAGAGGCTCGCGGTTCGCGGGGTCGTTGCCTCCGTCGAAGTCCTGCTCCGTGCCGTAGTAGATGCAGGGGATGCCGTCCTCCGTCAGCAGGTAGGCGAGGGCCGCGCGCAGGGCGGGGCGGCTCGGCTGCGCCCACAGGAAGCGCGAGACGTCGTGGTTGTCCATGAAGTTCACGAGCGCTTGTTGTGGCGCCACGCCGATACCCATGGTCTGGGGCGTCGCGCCGTAGTTCTCGGCGCGCGCGGTGCGCAGCTGTTGGATCTTCGAGGTCGGTCCGCCGCGCCCGAAGACGTCGTCGAAGACCTGGAACTTCTGCGGGAAGTAGAACACCGAGTCGAGCTCGCCGGGGCGCGTGTAGCTGCCCACCAGAGCGTCATCGCCGTCGAAGGCCTCGCCGAACATCAGGAAGTTGGTCTTGCCCGCGGCGGCCAAGGTCGCGCGCACGCGCTGCGTGAAGTCCTGCCAGAACTCGTGCTCCACGTGTTTCACGGTGTCGATGCGGAAGCCGTCGAGGTCGAGGCGCAGCGCCCAATTGGTGTAGACGCGCACCATCTCGTCCCGCACCTCGGCGTTCTGTGTGTTGATGTCCTTCAGGCCGCCTGGGAAGTCGCCGAAGACGACCTGCTCACGGTCGTTCCAATCCGTCACCTTGCCGCGCAGGTTGTAGGCCTCGCGGCGCTGGAAGATCGGCGGGTTCGGAGGAGTGCGGAAGATCTCCGGCATGTCGAAGAAGCGGATGGGCGCCGGACCCGCCTCACCCAAGGAGGTGAGCGTCTGGACCCCCCGCGGATCGTAGTCCGGGTCGTACTCCGTGATGTGGGTGACGGGCGTGCGCGGCGGCGCCTGGGGATCGCCCGGGTTGGTGGGGAAGCCGCCCGAGACGTTCTCTTCGGGCCGTCCGTCCATGTTGATGTCGTAGTAGAAGACCTGGCCCAGGTGGTTGGTGACGATGTCGAGCACGACCTTGATGCCGCGCGCGTGGCAGGCGTCGACCATGCGCCGGGCGGTGGCCAGGTCGCCGAAGTGCGGGTTCACGCGCTCGAGGTCCACGGCCCAGTAGCCGTGGTAGCCGTCGACGCCCGCGTCCGTGTCGACGTTGAGGATCACGGGGCTGATCCACAGGGCCGTAACGCCGAGCGCCTCGAGGTAGTCGAGGTGGTCGATGATGCCCTGCCAGTCGCCGCCCTTGTAGGTGGCGAGCACGCGCGGATCCGGGTTCACGCGGAAGTTGTTGCCGGGATCTCCATCGGCGAAGCGATCGACGATCAGCTGGTAGATCACCTCGTCGCGCCAGTCGTCCACGTGGGTCGAGACGGAGAAGGAGTCGACGCGGTCCAGAGGTGCGTTGACGCAGCTCGTCGTGAGCGCAGCGAGCATGACCGCCAGCACAGCCGACGACGCATGCCGCCGCCCGAACGTAGGGGGCGCGCTTGCGCGACCCGCGGGCTCTTCCGACAGGCTCACGCCTGCACCGGGCCTGCTCATCGATTGTAGCTGCTGCTGTCGAACCACCATTCCGCTCCGATCCCGAGGAAGTGCTCCGCGCGCTGTCGAGAGCGCGGGTCGGCGACGGGGTAGAGCCGCCGGGCGCCCGCGTCACGCAAGGTGAGCGAGTAGATCAATCGTAGCTGAGGTCGCGTGTAGGTGCCGCGGCCGAAGGGAGAGACGAAGGGGATCACCCCGAACTTGGTCACGCCTCCGCGCACGGGTCGCCCCGTGACCTCGTCGAGGCGTGTGGTCTCCATGGCCTGGTAGCTGATCTCTCCGGCGAGGCCCGCGCGCTGGCCGAACCAGACCATGGGGCGGGCCACCACCACGCCCTCGGCCAGGCGGTGACCGTCGAAGGCTCCGGGGCTGGGTGAGCGGAAGTTGCGGTAGTAGGCGCCGAGCTGCAGGCCGAAGGCGCCGTGCTCGTAGTTGCCGCTCAGGCCGAGCTGGATCTCACGCGCGCGATCCGTGGAGAAGGCCTCTCCGGGTCGAAAGGGCACGGATAGGGGATCGAAGGCCGCGAGCCCTCGGGCGTAGCGGAAGAAGAGGTTGAGGTGACCGTGGGTCGAGACCTCCCAGCCGCCGAGCTGTGCGCCGAGCACGTAGCCGCTCTCGCCCGGCAGCTGCTCACGTCCGCCGCCGTCGAGCTGTCGCTCACCCGACGAGAGGAAATGACCCTCGCTGTAGAGCGAGACCTTGACGGCGCGATCCCGGTCACGACCCAAGGGGAAGAGCGTCGCCTTGCTCGCCACGACGAAGCGCGGCCTGTTCAGCACCACGAGCTCGGTCGGCAGGAAGCCGTCGCGCGAGAGCGTGGTCACGGTTTGACGCTGGAAGGGATCGTCGGGTCGCGAGAGGCCGACGGTGAGGTCGATGGCCAGCAGTCCGCCCGCGTCGTAGCTCGCGCCGCCGCCGATGGTGTTGAGGTTGTCCATGGGCCAGAAGTCGAGCAGGTAGATGTCGTCGCCGCGCACCATGCGAGAGCCGGCCCACAGCCTCAGACCGTCGGCGAGCACGTTCTCTACCTCCGCGTAGAGGTTCCTGACGGCCACGCTCTCCTCGAATTTTCCGTCGAGGTGGAAGAAGGGCCCGCCGAGCGCCAAGGTCGCTACCACGCGGCTGCGCGCGCCGCCGGGCAGGTCGTCCTCGCGCCGCAGCTCGAGCTCCATGTACACGCTCTCGTCGATGCGTGGCCCGTGGGCGACGATGTCCGCGTCTCGGCCGAGTGAGCCGCGCAGGTCGCTGGCCGCCATGATGCGCCCGTAGCTGCCGAAGGAGAAGCCCGTGCGGCGAGGCGGGGACTCTTCGGACTCCGGCGTGAGGTCGGGGTCGTGCTCGGATTCCGCTGCGGACTCGGGATCCGCCGGCGCGGTTTCGGTGGGCGGCACTGGGCTCGCGTTGGCGTCGTCTACGGTCTCGACCTCCGGCGCCGCCTGCGGGCGGGTCGGCGGCTGCTCCGCCGGCGGCGCCCAGCTCGCCTCGGAACTCGGGGGCCAAGCCTGGGCCAGCGCGGAGGGCGTGACGCCGAGCATCAGCAGCGTCGCCGCGACGGCGCTAATTCGTCTCCGAAGGGAAAACACCCGCGGACCATACCCGATCTCGAATATTTTCGGCGACGCAGGGTGGCGCGTCCCCGAGGCCGCTGTTCGGGCGCGGCGTCGGCGTCAGGGCGCGCCGACCGGAGGCTCAGACCAGCCCACCGCCGCGCGGCCGCTCTCGTAGAGCCACAGACGCTGGTCGGCGTCGAAGGGCCCGGCGTAGCGGACCTCGCCGCCGCCGATGAAGGTCACGCGGATCGAGTCGACGCGCGTGCTGTCGCCCAGACCGAAGTGCAGCGTGGCCGAGTCTTGACAGCCCTGGCCCGAGCCGCCCGAGACGTGGCGCAGGACGCTCACTCCGCCCACCGTCAGCGTGACCGTGGCGCCCAGCCCGTAGCGGTTGCTCGCGACGTCGCCCACCACGCGCAGCTCGAGGAAGTGCGCCCCCGCGCGTTGGTTCTCGAACAGCGTCGTGGCTGCGAGATCCATGTCACCGTCGTTGTCCCAGTCGGACGCGGCGGCGCCCCAGCCGTTGGTCGTGGTGATGCCCGAGTGCAAGACGTCGAGCCGGAAGCGTCCGTCGCCGCTGCCCCAGTAGAAGTCCGTGGGCCGGCCGTCGTAGACCTCGGTGATCACCAGGTCGAGGTTGCCGTCGGCGTCGAAGTCGGCGAGCACGGGCGAGGAGTGCGTCTCCTGATAGCGCAGCCCGGCGTCGCTCGCCGGCGTCGACCAATCTCCCGAGGTGTCGAGGAAGTGTCCGCGCCCGTCATTCAAGAGCACGCGGGTCTTGTCCGAGAAGTCGAAGAAGCGCGGGTGGGCGAGGTTGGCCTCGACCACGTCGAGGTCTCCGTCGTTGTCGAGGTCGCCCCAGGCGACGCCGATGGTGTGGCCGAAGTAGTCGACCCCGCCGCGCGCGTCGGCGTGGCCTTCGAGCCCCGAGCGACGACCCTCTTCGAGGAATTCGCCTCCGCCGATGCCGCGGAAGTAGAGGTTCTTCACCAGCCGGTAGTTGCCCACCAAGATGTCGATGTCCCCGTCCCCGTCCGCGTCCGCCGGGGCGACCGAGCGGCTCGGCGTGCGCGCGTCGCTGAAGCCGTGGGTGCCGGACCAGTCGCTGAACGTTCCGTCGCCTTCGTTGTGCCAGACCTGGTCCGAGTAGAAGCTGCCGCGGCCCCAGCAGATGAAGTTGCCGACGTAGAGGTCGACGAGTCCGTCGGCGTCCAGGTCCGCGAAGGCGGCGGCGGGCGTCGGGGCGTGCACGTTGGCCGCGTCGCCGCAGTCCTCGTAGCTCTGGAGGTCGCCGATGCCGGACGCCGCCGTGACGTCCGTGAAGGTTCCGTCGCAGTTCGCGTGCAGCAGCGCGTCAGCTTGCGTCATGGACTCGGCGAAGACGAAGAGGTCGAGGCAGCCGTCGTTGTCGTAGTCGCCCCACACGCCGGAGCCCGAGACGCCCATGGCGCCGATGCCCGACGCCGCCGTGACGTCCGTGAAGGTTCCATCCCCAGCGCCGCGCATCAGCTTGGGGCCGGCGGTCACGAAGTCGTCGAAGCCGTCGCCGTCGTAGTCGCCGAAGGCCACGCGGTTGCCGAGCGTGGAGTCGGGCAATTCACGGAAGACCAAGTCCGTTGGCGCGTCCTCCGTGTACTGCACGTAGAGGCGCACCTCGTAGTCGTATTGGAACGGAAAGGTCGTGCCCGTGAAGCTGCCGGCGCCGGCACGGAAGAGGTTGATGCTCGAGGAGCAGGCGGCGAAGGCGTCGCAGGAGTCCGCGGGCGTCTGGTCGAAGCGGAAGGCGGGCGCGTCCGTGCCCACGCGCTCGTGAGCGACGTAGAGCAGCCCGGGCTGCGTCACGACCACGGGCGAGGGCAGGACGTAGTCGATCCACTCGTCCGCGCGCGCGTCGCTGGCGCAGCGGCTGAGGTCGGCGAAGGGATCCCAGCGCCAGAAGTCGAAGCCGTTGTGGCCGAAGTCCGGGTAGACGCCCGCGCGCAGCTCGGCGTCCGCTGCCGGCGCCGCGTCTAGCGAGCCCCAGCGCACGCCGAAGCCCAGAACGCGCGCCGGGCGATCGATACTGAAGCGCACGGCCTCGTAGAGATCCTGCTCCGCCAGCGCGAGCGTGCTGCCATCGACGTCGATGCTGAAGCTCTGCTCCGAGAGATCCGTGGTGCCCGTCTCGTCCGCGCGGCTCAGCGTGACGACGTCCGGAGGCAGCTCGCCGAGCCCGCTGTTGCAGGTGGGCCGGGCGGCGTCGGGCGCGCTCGCGTCCATGGGCGCGGCGTCCGTCGGCGAGGCGTCCACGGAGTTCGCGTCGGCGGGCGCAGCGTCTCCGGCGTCGGGCGTGGAGGAGCCTCCACCACAGGCGAGGAGAAAGCAGAGTGAGCTGAGTCCCAGGCGTCGCATGGCGCCAGCATAGCAACGCGGGGCGGCGGTGTGACCTGGGCTGCCGGGGCTGAGGCCGACCCAACCCTCGCGTGGCAGGCGTGCCTGGTGTGGTCGTGCGCTCTTGCGCATGCCCATTGCCAGTCTCGCCTGCTGGATCTAGCGTCGCGACGCCATGACGAAACGAACCGCACTTCTCCCTCTCCTGCTCGTCCTCTCCGCCTGCGGCGGCACGCCTCGCGCGCAGACCCAAGACGCCACCGACGTGGCCGACGCCGTCTCCCCGGACGCCGGGCGCGGCCTGGCGCGCGAGCAGGTCAACTCCCTCGCCCTGAGGCTGAACCTGCCGCTCTACTGGGCCGCGGACAGCAACTCGGATGGCGTGATGGATCCCGTGGAGACGCGCTCTCTGCTTTTCTACCCGACGGCGCCCGAGTGGGTCGAAGACGGTCAGTTCACGCCCGCCTTCTCGGCCGCGTGGGCGGCTCTGCAGGCGGCGGCCCTGGAGCCCGCGCCCACGGACGAGCGCCTCGCGCTGCTGCGGCGTGAGCTCGATCAGGTGGCGCCGACGTTGGTCGACAACGACCTGTCCGATATGCCTGAGACCCATCGCGACTTCGCGCGCCACATGCTGCGCGTGGCGGGCCTGATCGACGCCCTCTACTCCGTGCAGGTGGGCGCCGCGCCTCTGGCCTCGCAGGTGCCGGATGATCCCATGAGCCAGAGCGTCTTCCGCCGAAACTGGGGCCCCGCGTGCCGCGCCTCGCAGACCGAAGCGGAGCAGGCGTGTAGCGCCATCCCCGGATCGCCCAAGGAGCCCGTGGGTGTGTACCCCGCGGCCATGCAGACGGACACCGGCTTCTGCCAGACCCTCCAGGCCCGTGAGGACGCGGAGCAGATCTTCTCGCCCTTCAGCGTCGTGGTGGGTGAGGGCGAAGCGGTTCACGCCGTGCCGTACACGCAGGCCTTCCACGACAAGATGCTCGCCGTCGCGGTCGAGCTCGAGGCGGCCGTCGCGGCCATGACGGATCCCGACGAGGACGCCCTGCGTCACTACCTGAACGCAGCCGCCGCCAGCTTCCGCAGCAACGACTGGCGGCCCGCGGACGAGGAGTGGTCGCGCATGAACGCGCGCAACTCCAAGTGGTACGTGCGCGTCGCGCCCGACGAGACGTACTGGGAGCCCTGCGCACGCAAGGCGGGCTTCCACCTCACCTTTGCGCGCATCAACCAGGGCTCCCTCGAGTGGCAGGACAGGCTGGTGCCCGTGCAGCAAGATATGGAGGCCGCCATCGCGGCGCTCGCAGGCGACGAGTACGCCGCGCGCGAGGTCAGCTTCCACCTGCCCGACTTCATCGACATCGTCATGAACGCGGGCGACGACCGCGACGCCTTCGGCGCGACCATCGGCCAGAGCCTACCCAACTGGGGTCCCGTGGCCGAAGAGGGTCGAGGCCGCACGGTGGCCATGAGCAACCTGTATC
The DNA here is from genome assembly GCA_013151775.1 of Deltaproteobacteria bacterium. Classification (GTDB taxonomy): domain Bacteria; phylum Myxococcota_A; class Polyangia; order Polyangiales; family Houyiibacteriaceae; genus JAADHO01. The sequence continues at coordinate 11,781 of JAADHO010000219.1, forward strand.
AGGATCCCGACAGCGAGGCGCGCGGGCGCATGGTGGCGCGCTCGATCCTCACGGAGGCGTCCCTCGGGCCCATCACCGACGACCCCACGCCTGGGCTCTTGTCCACGATCCTCCACGAGGCGACCCACAACCTGGGGCCGTCCCACGACTACCGCTACGAAGGCCGCACGGCGGACGAGGCCTTCGGCGGCGAGCTCAGCTCCATGCTCGAGGAGCTGAAGGCCCAGAGCGGCGGCCTCTACTTCCTGGCCTGGCTGGCGGAGCGCGGGCTGATCACTCCTGAGCTACAGCGTCAGAGCTACCTCGACTCCGTGCGCTGGGCCTTGGGCCACATCTCCCGCGGCATGTACACGGTGCAGGGCCATCACCGGAAGGCCTACAGCCAGCTCGCGGCGATTCAGGTGGGTTACCTGATGGAGCACGGTGTGCTGACCTGGGATCCCGAGGCCCCCGCCGCCAATGGCGAGGATCAGGGCGCCTTCACCATCGACTACGACGCCTTCCCGGCCGCGGCCGAGTCCTTGATGCGCGAGGTGGCGCACCTCAAGGCCGTGACGGATGTGGACGCCGCCAACGCCCTCACCGCGCGCTACGTCGATGGAGACTTGATCCCCATGCAGTTGATCAAGCAGCGCTACGACCGCATCCCGAACGGCAGCCTAGTGTACGCCGTGGAGTTCTGAGGCCCAGGCGAGCGCGGCGACGACCCGCATCAGGCGTGGGCGTGGGCGTGGCCCGCGTGATCGTGCTGCTGCTGCTCTTCCGCGATCTTCGTCCGCACCTCGTCCATGTCCAAGGCGCGCACCTGCTCGATGAGATCGCCGAGCGCGGCCTCGGGTAGCATGCCGGCCTGCTGAAAGAGCATCACGCCCTCGCGAAAGATCATCAGCGTCGGGATCGAGCGGATGCCGAAGCTCGCCCCGAGGGCGGGCTCCGCCTCGGTGTTTACCTTGCCGAAGACGATGTCTGGGTTGGCCTTCGCGACCTTCTCGTACACCGGGCCGAAGGCGCGGCAGGGCGCGCACCAGGGTGCCCAGAAGTCGATCAGCAGGATGCCCTCGGCGGCGTCCAGCTTCTGTGTGAGCGACTCTTGGTTCAGGTTCTCGATGGCCATCTCAGCTTCCTCCTTGTGGTCGTCCCGCGACGGGGACCCCTTTCCCATGAGAACGCTGTGCGGCCCGCTGCGTTACGCGGAGCAGCGTAGAATGCCCGCGGACGTCTCCCATGGTGTCGAGGCGCTCCCGTGCTAGGTTTGCGCCGCACGCAAAGGAGGATTGTTTTGCATAGCCACTCGACCTCGCGCTTCGTCCGTCGATTCGCAGCCCTCGCGCTCCTGCTCGGCGCTTTCGCCATGGCGGGCTGTGGTGCGCGCACGGAGTACTCCGTCGCCCAAGGCGGACAGCTCTACACCCTGGTGAACATCCACGCCCCAGTGCGCGGAAATCGGCTCTCCAGCGTGAACTACCAGAGTGAGCTGCTGATCCCCCTGTGCACGCCCGTGGTCTTCTCGCGCGTCACGGACCGGGAGGCCCTCTTCACGATACAGACGACGGGTCAGCCCTACCGATACGTCTTCCATCGGCGCTCTCTGCGCGAGCCCATCAACCAGCATCTGGCGCGCTACTTCGGCACGGCGTGTCCCGACATCTCGGGCCTCTCGCCCGAGGACCAGTCCGGCGTGCGCGACGGACGCGTCTATCAGGGCATGACCAAGCAGGGCGTGATCTTGGCCATCGGATACCCACCGCAGCACCGCACGCCTTCGCTCGCCGGCGACGTCTGGCGCTATTGGCGGACGCGCATGGGGACCTTCGAGGTGTACTTTCAGAACGGTTTCGTCGCGGGTATCCGCGAGTAGTGAGCACTCGCCCCTGCGGGCGGTCGGAGATCGGGAACAGGACATGGGGGCATGCAGCGTCGCGTCGTGATCACGGGCATCGGGCTCGCCTCTCCCATCGGCAACGATCTCGAGTTGGCCAGCGCGGCCCTACGTGAGGGCCGGCACGGCATCACCCGGGTCGAGGGGTGGGGACGCATCGGCGACCTGAGCACGCGCCTCGCTGGCCGCGTCTGCCTGGAGCTCGAGGGTCGTTGGCCGCGTCAGACCACCCGCAGCATGGGCCGCGTCGCCAAGCTCGCTGCCTACGCGAGTGATGGCGCCATCGCGCAGGCGGGCCTCGACGAGGCGCTGCTGCGCTCCGGTGACGTGGGCCTCGCCTACGGATCCACCCACGGATCTTCCGAAGAGCTCGAGCGTTTCTGTCGGCGCGTCTTCGCCGAGGACAGCCTCGCGGGCGTCCCGGCGGGCGCCTACCTGCGCTTCATGAGTCACACCACCACGGCGAACCTGGCTGCGCTCTACGGCGTGCGCGGTCGCGTCATCAGCACCTGCGCCGCCTGCGTCAGCTCGAGCCAGGCGATCGGCGCGGGCTACGAGGCCATCCGCGCGGGCGCCCAAGACGTGATGATCTGCGGCGGAGCGGAGGAGCTGCATTGGGTGCCGGCGGGCGTCTTCGACATCCTCTTCGCCACCAGCTGCGGCTTCAACGACGCTCCGGACGACAGCCCGCGTCCCTTCGACGTCGCGCGCGACGGCTTGGTCGTAGCCGAGGGTGCCGCGACCTTGGTGCTCGAGGAGTACGAACACGCCAAGGCCCGTGGCGTCACCCCGAGGGGTGAAGTGCTCGGCTATGGCACGAGCTGCGACGGCACCCACGTCACGTCGCCATCCGTCGACGGCATGGCCGACGCCATGCGGCGCGCTCTGAAGGACGCGAGGCTCGACGCGAGCGAGGTCGACTACGTGAACGCCCACGCCACTGCGACCTTGGTGGGCGACCGCGCCGAGAGCCAGGCCACGCGGCAGGTGCTCGGTGAGCGCGTGCCCGTCAGCTCCACCAAGGCCTTTACGGGTCACACCCTGGGCGCCTGCGGGGCGCTGGAGGCGGCCTTCTGCGTGGCCATGATGGAGCAGGGCTTCTTGGCGCCGAGTCGGAACCTGACGCGGGTCGATCCGGAGTGCGCGCCCCTCGGCTACATCCTGGGCGACGCGCGCGAGGGCTCGCCGCGGCGCATGATGACCAACAACTTCGCCTTTGGCGGCATCAACACCTCGCTCATTCTGGGGGCGAGACCATGATCGGAGGAGCCATGAGAGACGTCCTCGTGCTCGGAGCCGGACCCGCAGGAAGCACCGCCGCACACCTCTTGGCCCGGGCCGGGCACGACGTGCTCGTGCTCGACAGGGCGGAGTTCCCGCGCTTCCACATCGGCGAGTCCCTCTTGCCCTGTGACCTGCCGCTCTTCGAGCGTTTGGGGTTCGCTCCTGGGAGGGCGGGCTATTTGCGCAAGGCGGGGGCCGAGTTCTTCGACGAGCGCGCCGGGGAGTTCACCGAGTTCTGCTTCTCAGACGCCCTCGACGGTCAGCTCGATCACGCGTTTCAGGTGGAGCGAGCGCAGTTCGACGCGAAGCTCGCGGACTTGGCGGCGGCCGCGGGTGCAGAGTTCCGCTTCGGCGTGCGCGCCTCGAACGCGACGATCGAAGCCGACGGAGTCGTCGTCGACAGCGATTCGGGCACGCAGCGCGCGCGCTTCTTGGTGGACGCCACGGGTCAAGACGCCTTCCTCGGTCGCAAGCGTCGCAGCCTCGAGAGCATCCAAGGCTTCGGCGTGCTCGCGGCCTTCACGCACTTCTCGGACCTGAATCCCGACGCTCGCGTGGAGCTCGAGGCGACGGGGAACATCAAGATCCTGGTGCGCGACGACGGCTGGGCCTGGGTGATCCCGCTCTCCGGCGGGAAGCTGAGCTTCGGCGTCGTGACGCGTCGACGCGGCGCGGACGCGAGCCTAGTGGACGACGCGCTGGCCGACTCGCCTCTGATGCAGCGCCTGACCCGCGGCGCCACCCGTGGCGACTCGCACCTGACCCGCAACTTCGCCTACGTGAACCGCGACAGCCACGGCGCGCGTTACGCCTGCGTCGGTGACGCCGCCGGCTTCTTAGATCCCGTCTTCTCGAGCGGCGTCTCTCTGGCCATGCTCGGCGCCGAGGCCTTGGCCGACGCGTTGGCGCCCGCGTTGAGCGAGGGACGTGAGGCGGAGCCCGACTTGCTCGAGGCCGTCGCCGCCAAGAACCAGGGCGCCTACGAGTGCTTCGGCTCGCTGATCCACCGCTTCTATCACACCTACCTCGTGCGCCACTTCTTCTTCCATCCCAACCCGGATCCCGCGCTGCGCGCCGGCCTGATCAGCCTGCTCGCGGGTGATCTCGGTCGCGCCGACAACACCTTCGAGGCGCCCATGCTCGCGGGCCGGCAACACTGGCGCGTGGACACCCTCGACGCGGGTGCCCGCGCCTAGAGCACAATTCAGGAGAGGAGCGAGCTCGTCTTCGGCGTCGCCCTGCGCTGGATCTGAGGCCGGCTCATCGGTGAGGTGGGGAGCTGGTCGGGGCGCGGCGATGGCGCTAGGATGAGCGCGGTTCAGCAGTTCGACCGAGGGAGTGATGACTATGCGTGAGGGTGAGATCTGATGGCGTATCGAGAGGGAGCCGGGAAGCCACTGCCGGAGGTTCGTCTGCGGCCGGGCCTGCGTCTCACGGCGCTCACCGTCGCGCGTTGGGCTTCGCTTGGCGCGCTCATGGTCGCGGGCCTCTTCGCGTATCACGCGCTGAAGCAATGGCTCTGGCCGGGGCCTGTCGGGCCCTCTGCGTGTTGTCACGAGTCCGCGGCCTTGCTCGGCGGCGCGGCTCCCTGGCTGAGCTTCGATCCGGCGCTCGACCTCGCCATCCTAGGTGTCGTCAGCGCCATGTGTGCCTTTGCGGGATACGGCGCGCTGCGCGGCATCGCACCGCGGCTCGTGCTTCGTGATGGTGAGCTCTGTGTCCATCGCGTGCACTGGGGCTGGTACCGCTTCGCGCCGGGTGAGGCCGAGCTCGATCTCGTGTGTCCGTCGGACTTTGCGGGCGCGACTCTCTTCCGCGCTTTGGGCGCGCCGCCCGATGTCTATGCCGGTGCGCTCTGTGTCAGGACCAGCGAGTCCGGCGCGACCTTGGCGTTTCTCGATCCGGGCATGGACGGATACGGCGAGCTGCTCGCGAAGATCGAGTCAGGTGCGCACCCACTGCGCATCTCCGCGTCGGCGCAGCAGCAGCTCGTGAATCCACCCACACCGGGCCCGAGCAGCTACGAACTCATCCAGCGATACGCGCTCCTGTGGGGGGCGTGCATCGGGCTGTTCTTCATCGCGTGGACCTAGAGCATGATTCAGGAGAGGCGCACGCACTGGCTTGTCTGAAGGGTCGCGCACTGCGTTGCTTCTGCTCGACATACTTGGGTATGCCTCGTCGTCGCGCTTTGCCCGCAACCCGTACCAGGAGGCCACCGGCGAGTGGCAGTCGCTGCCGTCCCTCAGCGTGGGTCGCTTCGACCACTCCGCGGTGCAGCTCGACGACGGCCGCGTGCTGGTCGCCGCCGGCTACATCAACGACCTGACCGCGTTCCATGGCGCGGATCAATCCGAGATCACCAGCGTGCCCTTGCTGTGACGGACGCGGGCGCTGGGGCGTAGATAGGCTGCTGCGCCCTCCTCAGCTCAGATCCACACCCGGCAGCAGTGCGCTGGGGTCGAAGGGCTTGTCGTGCTCGAGGGAGGCGACGGGGTAGGTGCAGTAGAGGACGGCGAAGAGGGCCGAGGGGTGGCCGTTGCCGCTGGCCTTCATTCCACCGAAGGGCAGCTTGCTGCTGGCGCCCACCGTGCTGCGGTTCCAGTTGATCACGCCGGCGCGCACGCCGCGCACGACCTCGTGGTAGGCGGACTCGGTCTCCGTGAAGATCGAGCAGGCGAGGCCATAGTCCGTGTCGTTGGCGAGGGCGATGGCCTCGTCCAGGGAGTCCACCGTGTAGAGGCAGCTGTCGGGCGCGAAGAGCTCCGCCTTCTGGTAGCGGCTCGCCGGGTCGACCTTGGGGGCGCGGTGCAGGCTCGGGCGCACGTAGGCGGCGTTCGCCTTGGGTGCGTCTTGCCACAGTCCGCCCGTCACGAGCTCCGTCTGACCCTCGGCGAGCGCAGTTGCCTGCCAGGCGTCGAACTCCTCGGCGGCGCGGCGATGCACGAGGGGGCCCATGAAGGCGCTCGCGTCCTGCTGCATGCCCGCCTTCAGCTTCTCCGTGGCGCGCGCGAGGCGCTCCGCGAAGCGGTCGGCCACGCCACGCTGACAGATGATGCGGCTGGTCGCCGTGCAGCGCTGACCGGTCGTCAGGTAGGCGCCCGTGAGCACCTCGTAGAGCGCCTGATCGAAGGAGGCGTCGTCGAGCACGATGGCGGCGTTCTTGCCGCCCATCTCGAGCGCGCACATCTTGCCCGGCTGCGTCAGCAGCTTCTCCTCGATCTGCTGACCCACGCCCGTGCTGCCCGTGAAGAGCACGCCGTCCACGTCTGGGTGCTCGATCAGGCGATTGGCCTCGCGCCCCGGCACCTGCACCATGTTGAAGACGCCCTTGGGGAAGCCGGCGGCGTCGGCGCACTCGGCGAGGATCTGACCCACGCCCGGGTTCTGGCTCGACGCCTTGAACACCACCGTGTTGCCCGTGGCGAGGGCCGGCACGATGTGGCCGTTGGGCAGATGCGCCGGGAAGTTGAAGGGACCGATCACCGCGAGCACGCCGCGCGGTAGGTAGCGCACGCGACCGCGCACTCCCTCGGGCTCCACGTCGGCCACGAGCTTCATGCCGTCCTCGAGCGTGATGTCCACCTTGGCGGCGATCGCCCCGGCCTCTCCGCGCGCCTCCCAGAGCACCTTGCCCATCTCCCGGCTGATGCACTGGGCGAGCCGTTCCTTGTTCTCGGTGGCGGCGTCGCGGAAGCGCCGGAGGCAGGCGGCGCGCTCCTCGAAGGGCGTCCGGCTCCAGGCCCCGGAGGCGCGCTTGGCGGCGTCCACGGCCTCGTTCACGGCGCCGGCGTTCCAGGGGAACTCACCGATCACGTCGTCCGGATCGCCCGGGTTGTCGCTGCGGATCACGCCACTGGGCGACTCGGGCATGCGAAACGCGCCGTCGATGTAGTTTCCACGCACCTCGAAGGGCAACCAGGAGAAATCAGTCATGGCCGCGTGCTAGCCGCGCGCGTCGCCGGGGTCAACTCTGGGCGCGCTTTGTGGCGAATTGTACGCAACTCGACGGGGACGCTCTGCGTCATTGCGTCATTCGCGGCGCTATACGCCCGAATGACGCAATGACGCAGAGCGTCCCTCGAATGGTCCGCGGCTTGAGCCGGGCGAGGCCCGCGCTATGCTCGGCGCCGCATGAACTTCACGGGGGAGCGAGCTTGGCCGATTACTGCCTTTGGCGCCGTGAACGCTCTGGGGCGGAGCACGCGTGAGGTGATGGCGGCGCTGGACGCGGGGACGAGCGGACTCGGCGCGCCCCCCTTCGACGTGCCTCTCCAGACCTTCGCGGGCGCCGTGCCCGGTGAGCTGCCGCCCCTGCCCGCCGAGTACGCCGCCTGGGATTGTCGCCTCGCGCGCCTGGGAGTCCTGGCGTACGCGGACGTGGCGCAGCAGGTCGAGGCGGCTGTGGCGCGCTGGGGCGCGCATCGAGTCGCCGTCGTCCTCGGCACGAGCACGGGCGGTCTCGAGGCCACGGAGTCGGCGCTGCTCGAGTGGAAGCGCGGCGGCGCGCTGCCCGCCTCGTACGACTTCCGACGGCAGCACGGATTCGACGCCCTCGGCGAGCTGTTGGCGAGGATGGCCGGAGTGGAGGGGCCGGTCTACACCCTGAGCACGGCATGTTCGTCGAGCGGCAAGGTGATGGGCGTGGCGGATCGGCTGCTGCGCGCGGGCGTGGTCGACGCCGTGCTCGCTGGCGGCTCCGACAGCCTCACGCGCATGACGCTTCAGGGCTTCTTCGGTCTGGGCGTGCTCTCCGCAGAGCGCTGCCGGCCCTTCGGCGCCGGGCGTGACGGCATCAACATCGGCGAGGGGGCGGCCTTCGTCCTGCTCGAGCGCGCGGGTGACTCGCAGCTGCGTCTGCTCGGCGTGGGCGAGTCCTCCGACGCGCACCACATGAGCTCGCCTCACCCCGAGGGTCGTGGCGCCGAGGAGGCCATGCGTCGCGCTTTGGACGCGGCTCGCGTGGCGCCCGCGGAGATCGACTGGGTGAACGCCCACGGCACGGCGACGAAGCTCAACGATCAGGCGGAGGGCAGGGCGCTCGAGCGCGTCTTCGGTCGCGAGGTGCCCATCACCTCAACCAAGGGCTACACGGGCCACATCCTCGGTGGGGCTGGCTCCGCCGAAGCGGTCTTCTGCCTGCACGCGCTCGAGATCGGACGCCTGCCCGCGAGCTTGGGCGCTGCGCCCGTCGATCCTGTCTTCGATCTCGACCTGGTCGAAGAGCCACGCGAGGGCGATATCCGGCGTGTGCTCAGTAACTCCTTCGCCTTCGGCGGCAGTAACGTCTGCTTGTGCTTCGGCCGAGACGAGGCCGCGAGGGCCGAGGCCGTAGCCGCGCCCGACCCTCGGCTGCCGAGCGCGCGCGTCGCAGGCGTCGCGTTGTGGGCGCCGGGCTATGCGAACCTCCACGCCTACCTCACCGGAGCGCACGACCCGAGCGTCGACATGCCCGCCTGCTCCGTCGCTTCGTCCCGCATCAAGCGCGGCACCAGCCGCTTCGCCCGCATGCTCGGAGAGGTCGCCGAGCGCGCCTGCTCGGCCGCGGGCGGAGACCTGAGCCGAGTCGCCAGCGTCTACTCCTCGGCCTGGGGCGAGATCGACATCATGGTCACGCTCCTCGAGCAGATCGCCGAGGGCGAGCGGGGGCTCTCCCCGCTGCGTTTCAAGCACAGCGTGCACAACGCCGCGAGCGGCCTGGTCTCCATCGCCAAGGGCAACCGCGGCTTCTCCACCGCCATGGCCGCCGGGCGACGCAGCTTCGAGATGGGCCTGCTCGAGGCCTTCGGGCTCTTGGCTGCGGACGAGCGGGAGGTGCTCTTGTGTGTCGCGGACGACCGGCTGCCCGAGCCGCTCGGCCGCTTCGCCGCTCATCAGGGGCTCGCCGTGGGCTTCTACCTCGTGCGCGAGAGCCCCGAGGCGTGCGCTCACTACCCTGAGGCGCCACTCTTGTCCGCGCCGCGTCCTTGGGTGGACACGGATCAGCGCGCCGCGCCGCCAAAGGTCTTCGCGGACAACCCAGCCGCCGAGGCCCTGCCCCTGCTGCGGGCCGTGGCTGAGGCCCGGGCGGTGAGTCTGCGCCTGAGCGATGATCCCCACGCGCTCGCCGTCGCGCTTCTCCCCCCGGAGTCCAACACATGAGCCCGCCTGCCCTCCACGAACGCCGCGCCCTCATCACCGGAGCCAGCCGCGGCATTGGCGCCGCCATCGCACGACGCCTCGCGAAGATCGGCCACCCCATCGTACTCAACTACCGTCGTGATGACGACGCGGCGGAGGCGGTGAAGGCGGAGATCGAGGCGGCTGGCGGCGAGGCCGTGCTCACGCGCTTCGACGTCGCCGATGGCGAGGCCACGCGTGCCGCCCTCGCGCGAGCCCTCGAGGATCCGCGGCCCATCTCCGTAGTCGTGAACAACGCGGGCGTCGCGCGCGATGGCGTCTTCCCCACGGTCACGGACGAGGACTGGCAGCTGGTCACGCGCACCACCCTCGACGGTTTCATGCACGTCACCCGCCCCTTGGTGATGCCGATGGTTCGCAGGCGCTTCGGGCGCGTCGTGAACATCTCCTCCGTGTCCGGCGTGCTCGGCACCCGCGGACAGGTGAACTACTCCGCCGCCAAGGCGGGCCTCATAGGCGCCACCAAGGCCCTCGCCAAGGAGGTCGCGCGGCGCGGCGTCACCGTGAACTGCGTCGCGCCGGGGTTGATCGACACCGAGATGATCGCGAACGTCCACATGGACCGGGTGATGCCGATGATCCCCATGCAGCGCGTGGGCCGCCCCGAGGAGGTCGCCTCCGCCGTCGCCTTCTTCGTCGGCGACGAGGCGAGCTACGTTACGGGGCAGGTCCTGGGCGTCAACGGCGGCTTCGCCTGAGCCGGCGATGAAGGTTTCCTCGTCCCGAGCGTCCATCAGGACGTGCTTGCCCCGAAGGCCCAGCGGTCCTACACCGCCGGGTCGCGTCCGAACCCAGGCGTCACCCCCCAACCCGAGAGACTGGCATGCAGGATTTGGAGACACGCTTGAAGGCCCTGATCGTCGAGGCGCTGATGCTCGAGGACGTGAAGCCGGAGGAGATCGAGTCCGAGGCGCCCCTCTTCGTCGAGGGCCTCGGGCTCGACTCGATCGACGCGCTGGAGCTGGCCATCGCCATCGACAAGGAATTTGGCGTGCGCATCAAGCCCGACGACGAGCGCACACGCGAGGTCTTCGCCAGCGTGCGCAGCCTGGCCGCGTTCCTGCACGAGGAGCTCGCCAGCGCACGATCCGTGGGCTGAGCGCCTCTCCCAAGGAGCCCTCCGCCATGCGCGCCCTCGCTCTGCTCGACGCGCTCTTGGTCGTCGCTTATCCGGTGGCGATCTTCTACAGCCTGGCGCACTTCTCACCCCGCGCAGTGGGGCTCGTGGCCCTCGCCGTGGTGATCCCCGGAGTGCTCCTGCGCGCGCGCCGAGCCCCGCGCGAGCACTTGGTCGCCGCTCTGCGTGTCCCCCTCTCGATCCTGACGCTGCTGCTACTCGGCGCCTGGCTCGACGACGCGCGCTTCGTGCTGGCGCTGCCCGTGTTGATCAACCTGGCCCTGCTCGCGCAATTCGCCGGCAGCCTGCGAGGCGAGGTCAGCATGGTGGAGCGCTTCGCGCGCATGCAGAAGGACGAGCTGTCGAGCGCGGAGAGCGCCCACTGTCGCCAGACGACGCTCGCCTGGTGTGCGCTCTTCGTGCTCAACGGAGGCGTCAGCTTGGTGCTCGCACTGATCGGCTGGACGCGCGCCTGGGCCGTCTGGACCGGCGGCGTCGCCTACGCGCTGATGGGGGTGCTCTTCGCTGGTGAGTACGTCCTGCGCAAGTGGCGCTTCCGCGAGTACGGACGTGGGCTCCACGACCGCGCTCTGGCCAAGCTCTGGCCGCCGCCCGAGGGCGAGTTGTGAGGGAGCAGCCGGCGTTCTTCGGCCGACACGCGCCGGAGTCCGTCGTGGCCTTCGGCGATGGAGACGTCTCGGCCGATCGCGCGCGCGGCGCCGTGGAGGCCTTGGCGTGTTCGCTGCCCGCGGCGCGTGAGGGTGAACGCGTGCTCGTCCTCTGCCGCGACCGCTTGGCGTTTCTGGTGGGCTTCCTCGGCGCCGTGCGCGCCGGCTACGTGGTGGCGCTGCCGGCCAACGCCCAACCCGAGAGCATCCGCGAGCTGCGCCTCGAGGCCGGCGTGCGCACTGTGATCCACGGCGGCGAAGGCGAGGCCGGTTTCGACGTGCGCGACGCGCTCGCCTCTCCCGCGCGTTACGACCGGCTCAGCCTCGTCCTGGACTCTGCCGGCCCGCTGATCGTCGTGCGCACCTCGGGGACGACGGGCGCGCCCAAGAGCTATCCCAAGACCGCCGGGCAGCTGCTCGGAGAGGCGGCCGTGCTGCGGGCCGCGTTTCCGGAGGTGGAGGCCGCGCGCGTGCTCGCCGTGGTTCCGCCCTACCACATCTACGGTCTGCTCTTCGGGCTGCTCTTGCCAGCGATCAGCGGCGGCTCCTTCGCCCGCGATCCGGCCTATCACGCCCTGGCGCTTGCGGACTCCTTGCGGCGCGACCAGGTCGACGTGCTGGTCAGCGTGCCCGCTCATCTGCGCGGGCTGCGCGATCTCGCGGCCGCCGAGCTGCCGACCCTGAGGCGTGTCTTCTCCTCGGGCGCGCCACTCGCCGAGGACACGGCGCGGCAGCTCGCGCAGCGTTTCGGCTGGAGCGTCACGGAGGTGCTCGGATCCACCGAGACGGGAGGCATCGCGCAGCGCGTCTCGGGAGCCTCGGGCGCGCAGCCCTACCGGCTCTTCGAGGGCGTGACGCTGCGCCTCGACGCCCAGGGCCACATGCTCCTCGACTCGCCACTGCTCGACGCCGATGCCCTGCGACCCTATCGCCACGCAGATCGGGCGGAGCTCTTGGACGACGGCCGCTTCCTCCTCCTCGGTCGCTCGGACGGCGTGATCAAGGTCGGAGGCACGCGCGTCGCCCTGGCCGAGATCGAGGCGCGTCTTCGGGCCGTCGAGGGGGTGGAGGACGCGGCGGTGATCGCGGTCGAGGTGGGCGGCGCGCGTGGTCACGCCACCTGGGCCGCCGTGGTCGCGCCCGAGCGCAGCGTGGCGGAGCTGCGGCGCGCTCTGCGCGAACATCTGGCGCCCGTGGTGCTGCCTCGTCGCTACCGTTTCGTGGAGCGCTTGCCTCGTCAGGAGAGCGGCAAGCTGCGGCGCACGGATCTGCTCGCCCTCTTCGACGCCGAGGACGCCGTGAAGTCATGAGCGAATTTCGCGTCTGCGCCGTGGTGCCCACCTACGACAACCCGCGCACCATCCGCGCCGTGGTGGAGCGTCTCGCGCCCGTGGTGGAGCAGGTCCTGGTGGTGGATGACGGCAGCGCCGAGCCCGGACGGGCGGCCGTGGACGCCCTGGTCCAGGAAGGTCTGGCTCGCGTGATTCATCGCGCGCGAAATGGCGGCAAGGGCGCCGCCGTGAAGACCGGCCTCCAGGCGGCCATGCAGGCGGGCTTCAGCCACGCGCTTCAGGTGGACGCCGACCTACAGCACGATCTCGACGACGCGCCGAAGCTGCTCGAGGCCGCCCGAGCGGCCCCCGACGCCTTGGTACTCGGCGATCCGCGCTACGACGAGAGCGCGCCCAGCGCGCGGCGCGTGGGAAGGCTCATCACCTCCTTCTGGATTCGCATGGAGACGAGTCGAGGTGTGATCGGCGACGCCATGTGTGGCTTCCGTGTCTATCCCATCGACGCCGCGCTGAAGGCCGCGCCTCGCGGCGACGCCATGGACTTCGATCCCGAGATCGCCGTGCGCATGGTCTGGGCCGGCGCCGAGGTGATCAACATCCCCACGCGAGTCCGCTACCTGAACGAGGCGCAGGGCGGCGTCTCCCACTTTCGTCTCGTTCGCGACAACGTCTGGATCAGCTGGATGCACACGCGCTTGATGTTTCGGAAGGTCATGGGTCTGCTCTTCGGCGCGCTGATCCCCAGGCTGCGTCTCGACGCGGGCGGGCGCTCGTGAGCGCTGACGTGTCCGGCGACGAGGCGTCCAAGGCTGGACGTTGGCGCGACGAAGAGGAGCGCGGCAATTCCCTCGTTCTGCGCATCACCCTCGGCCTCGCGTGGCTCGCCGGGCGCCGCGTGACGCGCGCCCTGCTCTTCGTCGTCAGCTTCTACTACGCCCTCTTCGCCGGGAGCGCGCGGCGTGCGACGCGTGATTTCCTGCGGCGCGTGGGTGAGCCCACGGGCTTCTGGAGGGTGCAGCGTCAGCTCTTCCGCTTCTCCGAGGTCGCCCTCGACGCCGTCTACTTCCTGAAGGGCGAGACCGGGCGCTTCGAGTTCAGTCGCGACGGTCACGAGCACCTCGAGGCGCTCGTGCGCGAGGGCAAGGGCGCGCTGCTGCTCGGCGGTCACATCGGCAGCTTCTACGCCATGCGCGCCGCGAGCGCGGACTTCGAGATCCCCGTCTATCCCCTGGTGCACACGGCCAACGCCAAGCGCATCAACGCTCTCTTTCGCGCCATCGCGCCGGAGATGGCCGAGCGCGTGATCGAGATCGACGAGGGCGACATGCGCTTCATGCTGCGCGTGCGCGAGCTGGTGGAGCAGGGCGCGCTGGTGGCGCTGCTGGCCGATCGCGTGCCCGAAAGTGGTCACGTGGCGGAGGTGGACTTCCTGGGCGGCAAGGCGCTTCTGCCCACCGGCCCCTATCTCCTGGCGTCGACCCTGCGCTGCCCCGTCTTCTTCACCGCGGGCATCTACCGCGCGCCGAATCGCTACGAACTCCACTGCGAGCCCTTCGCCGAGCGAGTCGTGCTGAAACGCGGCGCGAGGCAGGAGGCGGCGCGGGAGTACGCAGCGCGCTACGCCGAGCGGCTGGAACACTACGCGCGCTCGGCGCCCGACAACTGGTTCAACTTCTTCCAATTCTGGGTGGCCAAGTGACCGCATCCGATCCTCCAACGACGCCACGACAAGTAGCTCTCGGCCTGCGCGACCCGAGCATCGAGGACATCTGCGATCTCGCCCACGGCCGCGCCTGCGCTGTGCTCGACGACGACGCCGCACTCCGTGCGCGCCTCGAGCAGAGCCGTGCCATGGTGGATCGGGCGCTCTCGGAGGGCCGCCGCGTGTATGGCATCACCACGGGCTACGGAGCCTCGGCGCGCTTCGAGGTCGAGGCGGCGCACGCGGAGGTACTGCCGCTGCATCTGCTGCGCTACCACGGTTGCGGCACGGGCGCGGCTCTGAGCGAGCTGGAGAGCGCCGCCGTCGTGGCCGTGCGCGCGGCCTCCTTGAGCCGCGGCTACTCGGGGGTGCGCGTCGAGCTGGTCGAGCGCCTGCTGGAGTTGCTTCGCCGGCGCATCCTGCCGCGCATCCCCGAGGAGGGATCGGTGGGTGCGAGCGGAGATCTGACGCCTCTGTCGTACCTGGCCGCCGTCGTCGTCGGCGAGCGTGAGGTGCTCTTCGAGGGCGAGGTGCGCGATGCGTCCGAGGTGCTCGGGGAGGTTGGGCTTCGCCCGCTCCGCTTGCGTCCGAAGGAGGGTCTCGCGCTGATGAACGGCACGGCCGTGATGGCGGCTCTGGGTTGCTTGAGCTGGGTGCGCGCCGAGCGCCTCGGTCGCCTGGCCACGCTGGAGTCTGCCATGGCCTGCGCCGTGCTCGACGGAGTGCCCGGACACTTCGACGAGCGCATCTTTGCCCTCAAGCCTCACGCCGGTCCGCGCGCTGTGGCCGCTGCCATGCGGACCAGCCTCGAGGGCTCAGAGTTCGAGCCCGCGCGCGTGCAAGATCCTTACTCCCTGCGCTGCGCGCCTCATGTCGTCGGCCTGCTCTTCGACGCCCTGCCCTTCACGCGGAGCCTGCTCGAGACGGAAGTGCTCGGCGTCGATGACAACCCTCTGCTCGATCCCGAGACCGGCCGCTTTCTGCACGGTGGCAACTTCTATGGCGGTCACGTCTGCCTCGCCACGGACACCTTGAAGAACGTCTGCGCCAACGTGGCGGATCTGCTCGATCGGCAGCTCAGCCTGTTGAACAACCCCCACACCAATGCCGGGCTGCCCGCGAACCTCGTGGCGCGTGAGGGAGAGGATCGCTTCACGCATCATGGCTTCAAGGCCATGGAGATCACGGCGAGCGCGCTCACGGCCGAGGCCTTGAAGCTGACCATGCCCGCCAGCGTCTTCAGCCGCAGCACAGAGAGTCACAACCAGGACAAGGTGAGCATGGGCGCCATCTCCGCCCGGGAGGCGCGGCGCGTGCTCGAGCTGAGCGAGACGGTCGCCGTGATCCACCTCTTGGCTCTAGCTCAGGCGATGGACCTGCGCGGTCTCGAGCGCTTCGGCCCGGCCCTGCTGGCGGTGCACTCCGCCGTGCGCGAGCGAGTGGCCATGAACCGCGAGGACAGGCGCATGGATCTAGACATCGCGCGCATGCTCGAGGCGCTGCGCGCGGACGAGCTTCCCTTGCCTCGCCTCGAGTCCACGCCGGAGGCGGCGCGATGAAGATCCCGGCCCACGCCGTCGTCCATGAGGACGTCGTCCCTTTTCACGACTGCGACCCCCTCGGGATCGTCTGGCATGGCAACTATTACAAATACCTCGAGATCGCCCGGACCAAGCTCTTCGCCGGCGTGGACCTCGACTTCGACGACTTTCAGGCTCTGGGCTACGGCCTCTTGGTCATCGAGACGCGCTGTCGCCACTCCTATCCGCTGCGTTTCGGCGAGCGCTACCGCGTGCACGCCTTCTGCATCGACTTCGAGCAGCGTATCCATCTCGGCTATCAGGTGGACAATGTCGACGCTGAGCGTCGCGCGGCGCGCGCCTGGACCACCCTCGTCACCACCCGCAACGGCGTGATGCTGCTAGAGACCCCGCATGAGATTCAGCGCCAAATCCGCGCCATCCTCTGACGCGCGCCGCGCGCGTGCGGCGCGCGTCGTAGGGCTCGGCCTCGCGCTGCTGTCGCTGGCGCTGGCCTTCGCCTCGACCCGGGGCTTCGCGCCTCGGGCACACGCGCAACCCGGCGCTGCGCCCAGCGTGGACGCGCTGCTCCACGCCTTCGCCGCCATGCCCGGGCTCTACGCGCGCTTTCACGAGGAGAAGCAGATCGCGCTGCTCAGCCTACCGGTAGAGAGCGACGGTGAGATCTACTTCGCGCCTCCCGACCGGCTGATGCGTAAGGTCACCTCGCCGATCCCGAGCAGGGCGCTGCTCGAGGGCGACCGCGTGACGTTGGTGTCGCCGGGCGAGCGCCGCGTGCTCGACCTGGGCACCAGCCCCGTGGTGCGCGGCTTCGTCGGCGCCTTCCGTGACGTCCTGGCCGGTGACCGGGCGGCCCTCGAGCGCAGCTATCACCTCGACTTCTCGACCGAGGGCGAGGAGTTCACGTTGACCCTGCGTCCAAAGCGCCCCGCGCTCGCTCGCTTCCTGCGTGAGCTCCGCCTCCAGGGCCGCGCCCACTCACTGACCCGCCTCCACATGCTCGAGACCAGCGGTGACGTCACAGACACCACCTTCACGGATGTCGACCCCGCGCGCCACTACAGCTCCGACGACCTCGCTCGCTTATTCACGGTGGGGACGGTCCTAAGCAATTAAGTTGTTGTGAAACATTGTTTCACAACAACTTAATTGCTTAGGACCGTCCCCAGTCTCCACGCACGACTCGCGTTTCTGCGGTGCGTGAGTAGCCTGCGGCGATGCGTCCCTCTCGGCTTGTCGCTGCGCTGATCACGCTCGCCTGCCTCGCAGGCGGCGGCGTGGCTTTGGCGCATCTGCGCGTGAGCACGGAGATCACGGAGTTCTTGCCGCCGGCGCAGGATGCGCGCATGGGGGCGCTCCTGCGCAGCGTGGCGTCTTCGGATCTGAACCGGACCATCAGTCTGAGCGTGGAAGCGCCGGACGAGGAGACGGCGGGGCAGGCTGCGGGGGAGCTGGCCGAACGCCTCTCTGGCGTGCCTGGGGTGGCCTGGGTGCGCGCGGGTCCCGATGCGCAGCTGAATCAGGCCTTCTACGCAGTGTACTTCCCGCGCCGCTTCGCACTGGCGAGCGAGGATTGGGCCAGCCTCGACGACGACGCGCTGCGCGCGCGCGCCCGCCACCTGAAGCGAGAGCTGAGCGGTCTTGCGGGGCCGCTCCTGCGCAGCCTGGCACCGGATGATCCCCTGCTGCTCTTCCCGGCGCGTCTGGACGCCCTCGCCGAGCAGCAGCGCGGCGCTCTGAGGATCTCGGGCGGGCACTTCCTCAGCGCGGACGGGCGCCACGGCGTCGTGCTGCTCGCCACCACGGCTTCTCCCTTCGACACGGCCCAGGCGCGCAGCGTAGAGCGCGCCATCGACGACGCCTTCGCCGCCGTGAACGACGCCCACGGCGGAATCCTGCGCCTGGAGCAGGCCAGCGTGCACCGCCTGGCCCTGGTCTCCGAGGCCAGCGTGCGCGCGGACGTGAACCGCGTTGGCCTCGTGGGCAGCCTGGGCGTGTGTCTGCTGCTGCTGCTGCTCTTCCGCTCTCCGCGCTGGCTCTTGCTCGGCAACCTGCCCATCGCCGTGGGCGTGGCCGGCGCCTTCGTGGCGAGCGAGCTCTTCTTCGGTCGCCTCCACGGGCTCACGCTGGCCTTCGGCGCGACCCTGGTCGGCGTCTCCATCGACTACGTGGCCCATTACTTCTCGCACCAGGCGTTGGCGCCGCGCGCGGGTGGACCCTGGGAGACCTTGGCGCGGCTCAGGCCCGGTCTGGTGCTCGGCGCCCTCACCACCATCGCCGGCTTGGCCGGGCTCGCGTGGACGGGCTTCACGGGCATCCGTCAGATGGCTGTCTTCTCCTCCTTCGGGGTCGCGGCTGCGCTCTTGGCGACGCTCTTCCTGGTCGCGCCCTGGCTGCCGTCCGAGCCCGTCGAGCCCAGCGCGCTGCTCGTCGGTTTGGGGCGTTGGGCCGCGAGGCGGACACACGGGGTCGGCCGGCGCGTCCTCTACGTCATCGGCGCGCTGCTGCTCGTGGTCAGCGCCTTCGGGTTCACGCGCCTCCACTTCGCGGATTCGCTCGCGGGCCTGTCGAGCGTGAACGCTTCGATGCAGGCCGAGGACACGCGGGTGCGCGAGCGCGTGTCGCGCATGGACGCGGGGCGCTTCGTGGTGGCCTTCGGTGCCGACACGCAGCAGGCCCTCGAGCGCACGGAGCGCGCCTTGCCGCTCTTGGCGCAGGCGCGCGAGCAGGGCGAGCTTCAGCGCTTCCAGAGTGTGAGCATGCTCCTGCCCTCGTTGGCCTCACAACGCACCGAGCTTACGGCCCTGGCGACGCGCCACGATCTGGGTCCGAGTGTGCTGCGCGCCCTCGCCGAGCAGGGCTTCCGACCCGAACTCTTCGCGCCCTTCGAGGCGTCCCTGGCGAGTCCCCACGAGCTGCTGCGCCCCGAGGATCTGCGCGGCACGCCCCTCGAGTCCTTGGTGTCGCCCTTCATCCTGCCCTTGGACGAGGGCGTCGCCGTGCTCACCTTCGTGCGCGGCGTGCAGGATCCGGCGGCCCTCGACGCGCGCCTGTCGAGCGTGCAGGGCGTGCGCCTCTTCGATCAGGGCGAGCTGCTCGCCGGTGCCTATCGCCTGCTGCGCGAGCGCACCCTCGAGATGCTGCTCGCGGGCTTGGTGGTCGTGCTGCTGCTGCTACTCGTGCGCTACCGGCAGCTGCGTCCGGCGCTGGCCGCGCTGCTGCCGGCGCTGCTCGCGGGCTTTGTCGCCGTGGGGTTGCTCTCCCTCGCGGGCGCCTCCCTGACACTGCTGCACGTGGTGGCGCTGCTCTTGGTGCTGAGCATGGGCGTCGACTATGGCGTCTTCGTGGTCGAGAGCGAGCGTCAGGTGGGCGCCGACGGGGACCTTCAGGCCACCCTCGCGGGCCTGCTCGTGGCCTGCGTCTCGACCCTGCTTTCCTTCGGCATGCTCGCGCTCAGCGCCCAACCCGCGCTGCGCGCCATCGGCCTCACGGTGGCCCTCGGCGTCGGCGCGAGCCTGCTCTTCGCCCCCATGGCGAGGCTGCTGCTCGGCGGCAGGTCGTGACGCTGGTCAGCGTTGGATGCGCTCGCTCACGCTGCGCTCGAGGGAGACGCTGCGACCATGGAGGTCGATGTAGTCCACGCTGGGGATGAGCCCTCCGCCCACATCGACGTAGACGTAGTGGAGGTAGGAGACCTGACCGTCGATGATCATGCGCGCGGCGGCGACGCAGTGCCCGGAGCTGTTTCGGAGCGCGAGGACGTCGATCGGCCGGTTTTCCAGCGCTCGCAGATCGAGGTGGATCCAGGTTCCCTCGGCGCTCGGGGCGTCCACATGCTGGCTCGCTACCCCGTAGGCACGAGGCTCGCCGAAGCTCAGTCCTTCGAGTCGTGGTGGGTGATCCTCGAGCATGCGCCAGTAGGGAAAGACGGGCGCCTGCCCCTGTGCGGATATCGCGTGATCGTGAGCACCAAGATCACATCATCGTGAGCGCCGATATCGGGGCATCGTGAGCACCAAGATCGGGAAAATGAA
>JAADHO010000225.1 GCA_013151775.1 Deltaproteobacteria bacterium
CGGGCCACGGCGCAGACCACGGGTTGGTCACCGAAGTTCCGGTCCATGATGCTGGCCATCGCGCCGCCGCCACCCTCCGACAGAAACACCGCGTCGAGGTCAGGCTCCACGGCGGCCAAGAGCGCGCCCTCCTGTGCGCCCTGGCTGTGGCCCATGTAGAGCAGCCGCCGGGTGTCGAAGTGGACGCCTCCCGCCACGGCTGTCTCCGGCAGATCGAAGCCGCCGGCCTTGGCGACCCGCAGGATCAACATGGCGTCCGACACCGTCTGGCGCACGACCTCGCGCGCCGCCACGGCGTTGGAGAGCAGCAGCGTCTCCACGTCCACGGGCTCTGGCGTGCGGTCGCCATGCAAGGCGGCCTCGAAGCCCAACACCGCGATGCCGTCCGCGGCGAGCGCCTTGCCTGCACCGTTCGCCAAGAGGTGGCTCGCGTCGTCACCGCCCGTGCCGTGGGCGTAGATCACCAGCGGCCAGCCGTCGGCGGGCGCGGTGCCCATGGGCACGGAGACGTTCACGTGCAGCGGGCGCATCACGCCGCCCATGGGCTTTCCGTCGGCGTCGAAGCGGATGGCACCTTCTCCAAAGTTGCTGAAGGGCGGCACCCCACTCATGAAGTCGAGCGTGTCCATGCTGCCGCGGTAGGAGGTGAAGTCTGCGTCCAGCGTGTCCACGCCCCAACCGGAGATCGTGGGCAGATCGATGGCAGTGATCGCCTCACGCATGGCGTCGAGCTCGAGCGCGGGGTCGTCCGTGACGAAGTCGCTCGCGACTAGGATCTCCTCGCGCGGGACGCCCTGGGCTTCGAGGCTGTCGAAGAGCGGGCCATAGTCGGCCACGAGCCGGGGATCCCCCTCGCCCTGCTTCAGCGCGTCGAAGGCGCGAGACGGCAGGACGTCGCGCCCTCCGATGTTCGTGAGGCCAACGCGCACGACGGCGGCGTAGTGTGTGCCGGGGCGCATCTCGACGCCGGGGATGGCCCGCACGATCAGGCTGTTGGAGGCGCGGATCGAGGTGCCGTCGGCGTAGAAGGTCACGGCCACGGGCAGGTGTCGGCCCTGCTCCGGGCTCGTGGGGTCGATGTCCACGAGCATGACGAGGGAGCTGTCGGTGGCGCTGGCCGCGGGATTCGGCAGCGCGCTCTCGTCGATCGGGCCATCGAAGCGGAAGTAGACAGCGGAGAGCACGGAGAAGCCCGCGCGCTCCTGCTCCACCACGTCGATCACCTGCGCCATGAGCCCGCGGCGGCGCGGGAAGCCCGTCATGTCGGGGCGCCCCGTGTCGCTGGTGCGCAGAGCGCTGGGGTACGGCAGATCGAAGAAGGCGCCGTCCGGTGCTTCGAGCACGCTCGGCTCGAACACCACGCCCACGTCACCTCGCAGCGAGGGGGGCAGCTCCGGGCCGCAGCCGGGCAGCAGCCCGCCGAGCAGTGACGCGCTGAAGCTCAGGCAGGTGACGAGGTAGAAGCGATGCATGGGAGGCGCTTTCTTTCAGGCCGCGCTGCGTGGGATCGCAGCTGGGCGCCGGGTGAGCAGAAGGTATCAGCCTCCGAGGCTTGGCGCCGCTGCGAGGTGCACGCGCAGCAGGCTCTCCTCCGACGTGACGCCGATGCGCAGCGGAAACCCGTAGTGACCGCTGCCGCGGTGGACATACATGCGCGCGCGCCCGCGGGCGAAGAAGCCGTGATCCGGCAGGCGGAAGAGCGGCCACAGAGGCGTGAGCGCGAGCAGGCGGTGGGCGACACCGACCTGTCCACCGTGCGTGTGGCCAGAGAGCACGAGGTCGGCCTCCGCTTCGGGCAGGAGCTTGAAGGCGCCCGGATCGTGCAGCATCACCAACCTCAGGGCTCCGTCTACCCGTGGGTGGGCCGCGCACGCCTCGCGCATGCGCGCCTCGCGCTCGCGCCAATTGAAGTCGAGGCCGAGCACCTGCACGCAGCCCGCGGGCGTGTCCACGACCTCCGCCTCGTCCACGAGCAGCCGCACGCCCGCGCGACGCAGCCCCTCGGCCACGGTCCGGGGCGCTTCGAGGTCGTGGTTGCCGCGGCAGGCGAAGACGCGCCCCGGCATCGCCCCGAGGGGTGAGAGGGCCTCGGCGAGGGCGTCGGGATCGCCGTTGGACTCCATGGTCAAGAAGTCCCCTGTGAGCAGGATCAGATCCGGCTCGTGCTCCACGGCGCGCTGCGCGATGCGCTTCAGACGCGCGACGCTCATCCAGGGCCCGAGGTGCGGGTCGGTGATCTGCACCAGCCTCAGCGGCCGCTCTGCGGAGGCCTCACCCAGAGGGTAGCGGCGCACACGCTCGCCGATGTCGAGTTCGTCGAGGCGCAGATCCACCAGGCTCCTGCGGCTCGTCAGCGAGTGCACCACGCCCAAGAGCGCCAGCGCGTACGGCGCCCACAGGTATCCCGGCTCGGCGCCCAGGGCTTGGCCCACGGCCCAGGGGAAGGCGAGTGCGCTCGCGCCGAACATGAAGTGCGCCGGGATGGACACCAGGGCGCGCCAGGCCAACGGCCGGAGCTTGGCGAAGAGCAGGCTCGCGAGGTGTACGTAGACGCTCGCGTGCAGATACAGGGCCGCGCCGTAGAGCCAAGGCGACACCTCGAGGAAGCGGGGAATCAGCTGCGCGCCAACGAAGGACTCGAGGCTGAGCAGCACCAGGGCGAAGATGGCGTAGAAGCGCCCGCGCATGACACGGGCCGCGACGACGATGCTGAGCCCGGCGAGGACAGAGGCGATGGCGAGTGGGCTCACCCCTCATGGGTGGGGCCGATCCGATCGCAGCGCAAGAGCTGGAGCGAGAAAGGATGGCTCCAAATTCGAGCCTAGCCTCAGCCGCGTCGGAAGGACGCGGGCGCACACGAGCTGCTTCAGGCGGGGAGCAGGCGGTCGAGGTCGACATCCGCCTCTTCGAGAGCGTGGCGCTGAGCGGCGACGAGCTCGGGCATGGCGGCCAGGGCCACGTCCACGAGGCGGTCGAAGTGCTCCCGCGGGAGCGGCGCGCCCTCCGCCGTGCCCTGCACCTCCACGATGCCGCCGCGCGCTGTGGCGACGACGTTTAGATCCACCTCGGCGTCGCGGTCCTCCGTGTAGCAGAGGTCGAGCAGCGGGCGGCCCTCGAGCCAGCCGACGCTGATGGCGGCCACCGGCTCGCGCAGCACGCCCGCGTCCACGAGCCCGCGCTTGCGCAAGCCGTCGAGGGCCATGGCCACGGCCACGAAGGCGCCCGTGATGGAGGCCGTGCGCGTGCCGCCGTCGGCGTCGAGCACGTCGCAGTCGACCTGAATTGTGCGCTCCCCGAGCTTGCTGAGATCGACCGCCGCGCGCAGGGAGCGACCGACCAGACGCTGGATCTCCTGGCTGCGTCCGTCGATGGTGCCGCGGCTGCGGTCGCGCTTGCGCCGACGAGGGTTGGCGCGCGGGTGCATCTCGTACTCCGCCGTAACCCAGCCGTGCTTCGGCGTGCGCATCCAATCGGGCACCTTCTCCGACACGGAGGCGGCGATCAGCACGCTGGTGTCACCCGAGCGGTAGATCAGCGAGCCCTCGGGATTTCTCTGTGGGTTCAAACTGAAGCCCACGGGGCGCACCTGATCCGCCCTGCGTCCATCTTCACGCGTCATCCGCTCGCTCCTTCTCCGTCGTGACCTGTGCCGGCCATGGGGCCGAGGCTTGCATATCACGCGGGGGCTGGGCCGCGGGGAGATGAATCGTGAAGCGCGTGCCTCCGCTGGCCGCCGCCTCACAGACGATCGTCCCGCCATGGGCCACCACGATCTGCTCCGTCAGCGGCAGGCCGAGGCCCGTGCCCCGCTGCTTGGTGGTGAAGAAGAGTTCGAAGATGCGGCCGCGCTCCTGCTCGGGGATGCCCTCGCCTTCATCCTCCACCACGATCTCCACACCGTCCTCGACGCGCAGCAAGGAGAGCTTCGTGCGCCCGCCTCCCGGCATGGACTCGCGGGCGTTGCGCAGCAGGTTCAAGAGCGCCTGCCGAAGCTGCGCCTCGTCCATGGCGAGCTGCGGCAGCGAGTCGTCGATGTGCAGCTCGAGCTCTACGTCGGCGGCCTCCATCTCGCGACGCACGAACTCCGCCGTGGACTCGAGCCAGTCCCGCGGATCCTCGAGGCCTAGCTGTGGATCGGGCAGCCGCGCGAGGCGCAGGTACTCCTCCGTGATGCCTGTGAGCCGGTCGACCTCCCCGTGAATCGCTGCGATCAGCGCCCGCGCCTCCTCGGCGTCGGGGGGCAGCTCGTCCTCTAACATCTCCACGTTGAGGCCGATGCTCGACAGCGGGTTCCGCACCTCGTGGGTGACGTGGGCGGCCATGCGCCCGATGGCGGCGAGGCGCTCGGACTGGATCAGCTTGAGGTCGCGCTCGTCGAGGGCCTCGACCATATCCTCGAAGGCGGTGGTCAGGCGCCCGAGCTCGTCGTCAGGGACATTCTCGATGCGTCCCTCGCGCTCTCCACGTGCCACCGCCTCGACTCGAGCTTGCAGCTCGGGCAGCGGCCGCAGCAGACGCTGGCTGGCCCAGATCACGAACACGCCGAGCAGCAGGGCGAGCACGGTGAGCACGCCAAGGTAGCCCGCGGAGCGGCGCTCCTGATTCTCCACGTCCGCGCTGATCGTGGCGATGCGCTCCTGCAGCTCGCGCCAACCTTCGCGGTAGCGTCGCGAGACGTCCCGTTCGAGGCGACGCACGTCATCGAAGATGCGCGCCGATTCGGGTCCATCGCCACGCTCGAGGGCCACGAAGAGGGCGTCGTATCGCGGGTCGAGTTCCGCCTGATCCTCGCGCACGCTGCTCAACACGCGACGCACGCGCCTCAGGGCCCGGCGATCGTCCGGGTCGGCGTCCCGTGCAAGGCGCTCGGCCCGCTCCAGGCGATGAAAATAGCGCCGCTGACTCGCCGGGCGAACATGGCGAAAGGCGTCGACCCAGCGCCGCGTGCCCTCCGCGCCGCGCGCTTGCATCACGGCCTCGAGCTGCGTGACCAAGAGCGCCTGCGTGCCCTTGGCCTCACCGAGGGTCAGGGCCAGAGGCAGGTATCCTTCGTGCAAGAGGCGCAACATGCGCACCGTGCGATCGTGCGTCACCAAGCTGGTGATGGAGAGGGCGCCGAAGGAGGTGAGGATGACGGCGAAGCTCAGGAAGATCCGCGTCGGGATCGACAGCTTGAGATGTCGCCACATGTGCTGGAGCCTACCTCAGTTGGCCGCGTGCCGCCTTTCGCAGCGCGCTGGGAAGCGGCTTTCGCGCCCGCGGTGGCGAACGCTGATATCGCAGCGCTTTTTCTTCGGCACAGGGTTTGCTGAAAACGAGAGGCATGTCCCACGAATCTGCACTGCGGGTGCGCGTCTCGAGTCTCGTCAAGCGCCTCGTCTCCGGCGTCGGCGTCGGCGGCGTCGCCACGCTGGTCGATCTCGCGACGCTCACGCTCTTGGTGGAGGCGCTGCAGCTCACGCCGAGCCAGGCCAACCTGCCGGCGCTCTTCGTGGGCGCGTCGATCCAGTTCCTCGGCTGTCGCCATGTCGTGTTCGAGGCCAAGGACGGATCCCTCTCGCGTCAGTTCCTCGCCTTCGCCGGAGTCGAGCTCGTCACGCTCACGCTGAACGCCCTGGTCTTCCAAGCGCTTCTCGGCCTCAGCCTGCCCTACGTCTTCGCGCGCCTCGTCGCCACCTTCGGCGTCTTCATGCTCTTCAGCTTCCCCGCCTGGCATTGGGTGTTTCGGAGGCGCGCGGCGACCGTCGCCTGAGGCCTCGAGCTACCGCTGTGAATGGCACCACGCGCGAAGGTTCTCGATCGCCGCGCGGGGCTGGAGAGTCACCAGCTTCCGCTTCGAGGCCTTCACTGGATCGTAGAAGGTCACCTCTCCCTCGGGCGACACACGCGCGATGACCCAGCGCCAATCGAGCTCATGGGCGTCCTGACTCATCCGATTCCACTCGGCCTTGCTGAAGCGCAGGGTGGTCGCCGAGCGCTTCACCTGCACGCCGAGCTGAAACGCCCCACGCGTGGCGAGCAGATCGAAGGAGCCGCGCGAGCCCCGCGACTGATAGACAAGATCGAACCCCATCCCGCTCAGGGCGACGGCGGTCTCGAGCTCGGCGTGATCGCCCAGAATGCGCATGGGCAAGACCGTGCCGCCGGGCCGGCGCCAACTCAGCCACAAACCGAAGGTGGGATCGTCGAGAGCGTAGAGGCCCTCCGGCGTACGCACGATGGCGTCGGCGAGCCGCTCGAGGTAGCGGGAGGTATCGCCCGAGCGGGTCTTGATGCGGCGGGCGATCTCCGTCAGCCGCAACGGACCCTCAGCGACCGCGGCGAGGACCGCGGCGAGGTAGGTGGAGCGCCCCACGAGGCGATCGAACTCGTTCTGAAGATACAGGCTCAGCCGCCCAGTCCGAGAGAAGAGCAGCGCTTGGACAGCGGCCTTGAGCGTCTGCTCATCGTAGGGCGGCTCGTGAATGACGAGCTCCTGACCGAGCAGCTGCAGGTAGAAGGGGTGCGTGCCGATGGCCGCGACCGCGCGCCCCGCCAGCTCGACGGAGATGCTCCTCGCTGCGGGCGCCGCAGTGACCAGCAGGTCGATGGCGTCGGCCTCGCTGAAGCGGTCCAGACGCATGATCTCGAAGTGCTGGAAGAAGGGTGAGTGCTTCCGGCTCACCATGTCTTCGAGCATGCTCCGTCCAGAGCCCGACACGATGTACGCGATGCGCTCGTGGCGCTGCCACACGCTGCGCACGATGGGCAGCGGATCGATACCGTGGCGCTTGGCGGCGAGCGAGGCCAGCTCCTGGAATTCGTCGATGGCGATGACCAAGCGAACGTCGAGGGCGTGGGCAAGTTGCTCGGGAAGATCGAGGCACGCGGCGGCGAAGGCGGCGTCCATCTCGGCCTCGGGCAAGCGCCTGAGCGTGCGTCTCAGAGCCGCGCTGAGGGTCGAGAAGGAGGGCGCGCTCTCGAGCATGCTCAGGTAGTCGTCCCCGGTGACCGCCGCCAGCTCGAGGGACATGGGAAGGTCCCCGGCGAGCAGCGTGTCGACCACGCGCAAGGCCAGGCTGCGGAAGAATTCGAGGGAGAGCGGTGCAGATCCCTGGGTATCCGCGAGCACGAAGCTGAGCTTCGGTGAGGAGCGGCGCGCCAGCTCCAGGATCAGGCTGGTCTTGCCGACTTTTCGCTGACCGATGATGGCGAGCCAGGCCGGCTCGCCCGCTTCGAGCTGGGCGATGAAGGCCTCGAGACGCTGAAGCTCGGCGCGACGATCGAAGAAGAGGTCTGCCGTCGCGGGACGATTCGTGCGAAACATTGCTCCAGATTACTGGCAAGTCTGCCACCTGGCAAGTCTGCCACCTGGCAAGTCTGCCACCTGGCAAGTCTGCCACCTGGCAAGTCTGCCACCTGGCAAGTCTGCCACGTGGCAAGTTTGCCAGCAGCTAGTTCCCGGGCGTCTCTTCTCGGCCGAGGGCCGCCAAGGCGCGGGCGCGCGCGCTCCGGATCGGCGCCTCGTCGGTCGGATGCGCGAGTAGCGCGGAGTCGAGCTCGTAGAGAGATTCTTCGGGGCGCCCGACATGAAGATAGGCCTCGGCCAAGGCCGCGTGACTCTCCGCCCGCTCTGGGTCCACGAAGATCGCCGCCTCGCCGAAGCGCACGAGCTCGGGCCAGCGCGACTGCGCGAGCAAGAGGTCGAGCAGCTCCGCGCTCACCTCGCGGGAGTGCTCGTCGAGGGTGGCGAGGCGCGTCAAGACCTCGCGACGCGCGTCGTCGTCGTGGCCACGGCGCGCGAGCTCGAGCAGACCCATCAGCGCCTCGGGACGCTCAGCGTCGATGGCCACGGCCGCCTCGAGCTGAACCTTGGCGCCCGCCTCATCTTCCAAAGCGAGGGCCGCGCGCGCGGCCATCAGGCGCACGTCGTAGCCGTCGTGATGCGCCGCCAAGATCGCGTCGAGCT
>JAADHO010000393.1 GCA_013151775.1 Deltaproteobacteria bacterium
GGCGTCTGGAAGACGGCTCGCCTGCGGCCGCTGCACGAAGCGCTGCCGCACACCCAGCACGCCCAGCAGCACGGCGGCGGCCAGCGCCAAGACCGCCCAGGTCGCGCCGCGGCCCGTGCCCTTGGTGTGCGCTCGCGCCTCACGCCGCAGGGCGAGTTCCATGCGCCCATAGTCCAGGCTAGGGATCTCGGCGGCGCGGATCGCCTGGCTCAGCTCGCCGTAGGTCTGCATGGCCACCCACTGCTCCCGGCAGATGTCGCAGCCCGCCAGGTGACGCTCGAGGCGCTCGCGCCCGGCCTGGCTCAGCTCGCCTGCCTCGTAGGCCAGCAGCGCCCGGATCTTGGGGGCGTGAGCGCTCATGGGGCGTCTCCCGTGGCGCGTCGCTGTCGTGGCGCCGGAGTGCATGGCTCGCTGGCCTGCGTCTTCTTGGCCTGCGTCTTCTTGGCCTGCGCCTTCTTGGCCTTGGCTCCGGACTGCCCCGGCAGGCTGCCGACCAGATGCTCCACCGCAGGCGCGAGGCTCGGGTCCGCCGCGATCTTGGCGTAGAGTTCCTTGCGGGCGTAGAAGAGCCGCGTGCGCACGGTGAGCACGGGCGCCTCGACCACCTCGGCGATCTGCTTGGCCGGCATGCCCTCGAAGTCGTGGAGCACCAGCACCTCGCGCTTCTTCTCGCTCAGCTGCTGCACCAACACATAGAGCGCCTCGATGCGACGGCCGCGATCCGTGGCCGCGTCCGGGCGATCCGTGATGTCCGCCTCGTCCGTGCGCTCGGGGATGGCCACGTCACTGAAGCGCGGGCGGGAGCGCTTCTTGCGGATGTGCATGCGCGCGACGTTGGTGGTGAGTCGATACAGCCAGGTGGTGAAGCGCGCGTCGCCGCGGAAGTTCTTCAGCGAGCGAAAGACGTGGATGAAGACGTCCTGCACCACGTCCTCGACCTCCGCCTCGGGTGTGGGTCCGAGCACGCGATAGACGATGCGGGTGACCGTGTCGCGGTGACTGCGGAAGAGCTGGTTGAAGGCCGCTTCGTCACCTTTGCGCGCACGCTCGACGACGGGATCGAGCCCGGTCATGGTCCTCCGGATGAGTGTCCGCCGGCTGGCGGGTGGGATTGCGCGGGAAGCCGCGGTGAGTGTGGACGATAGCATGGCCTTCAACACATGGGTTGTGACCTGCGCGGCGGTCATTCATCGGCCCCGCAGGTCGGGCGGTGGAATCCACTCGGGGCCTCGCGGGTTGAGCATGAGCTTGCGACGGGTGCAGGCATGGACTAAGCGGGCATCGACCAAGCGTCCGCGCCAATTTGGATGTCATGTGATTGAAGTCTCCGGTCTCAGCAAACGCTACGCGTCCCGGCTCGCGGTGGACGAGATCTCCTTCTCCGTCGGAGAGGGCGAGGTCGTGGGCTTCTTGGGTCCGAACGGCGCCGGCAAGAGCACGACGCTGCGCATGATCACGGGCTTCCTCGCGCCCAGCCGCGGCCAGGTGAAGGTGGCGGGCATCGACGTGGACGTGGATCCCATCGGCGCTCGGCGCATGATCGGCTACATGCCCGAGGGCGTGCCGCTCTATCCGGAGATGCGTGTGGCCGAGTACCTCAGGTACCGGGCGGCGTTGAAGGGTGTGCCCCGGCGCGAGGTCTCCTCCGCGGTCGAGCGCAGCCTGGATCAGGCCGCGGTGGACGACGCCGCGGATCGCATCATTGGACAGCTCTCCAAGGGCTACCGGCAGCGCGTGGGTCTGGCGGACGCGCTGGTCGCCGACCCGCCCATCGTGATCCTCGACGAGCCGAGCTCGGGCCTGGATCCGAACCAGATCCGTCAGGTGCGCGAGCTCTTGCGCGGCTTCGCGGGGCAGAAGACCGTGTTCGTCTCGACGCATATCCTGCCCGAGGTCGAGGCCATCTGTGAGCGCGTGGTGATCATCCACGAGGGCAAGAAGGTGGGGGAGGGCGCGCCCCACGAGCTGCGCCAGCAATTCGGCGGACGACATCTGGTGCGCCTGGTCGGTCGGGGTTCCCTCGAGGCTTTCCGGCGGGCGCTCGCCGACGTCGAAGGCCTGCGTGAGATCGTCGCCCTCGAGGCCGAGGCCGATCGGGTGCGAGGCACGCTCGAGGTCGATCCCAACTCGGACGCCAGCGAGCACGTCTTCACCGCGGTGGCCGCCGCTGGCCTGCTGCTGCGTGAGCTGCACGTCGAGGAGGCGTCCCTCGAGGCCGTCTTCGGCGAGCTCACGACCAGCGAGGAGCAGGCCGACGCGGGCGCGGATGTCGACGCGGACGCGGATGTCGAAGAGCGCGATCCCGGCGGCGACCCTGAGGACGACTCACCAGAGGAGTCGGTCTGATGCGCAGCACCTTCGTGATCGCGAGCCGCGAGGTTCGCTCCTTCTTCGCCTCGCCCATGGCCTACGTCGTGCTGATGGTCTGGACCCTGTGGTCGGGGCTCAGCTACTACTTCTTCGCCTCGCTCTACGCCATGAACGGTTCCCAAGCCGGCACGGACACCCCGCTCAGCTCCTTCTTCGGCGGGACCATCCTGTTCTTCCTGCCGCAGCTGGTCTTCGTGCCCGTGCTGACCATGCGGCTGCTGGCGGACGAGCGTCGCAGCGGCAGCCTCGAGCTCTTGCTCACGGCGCCGGTCAGCGAGGTCTCGGTCGTGCTG
Organism: Deltaproteobacteria bacterium; assembly: GCA_013151775.1. Taxonomy (GTDB): domain Bacteria; phylum Myxococcota_A; class Polyangia; order Polyangiales; family Houyiibacteriaceae; genus JAADHO01. The sequence goes on from JAADHO010000393.1 coordinate 2,664, forward strand.
GGGAAGTACCTCGCGGCCATGGTCTTCTGGGTCGCCCTGTGGTTGCCCTCGCTGCTCTATGTGTGGATCACCAGCCGCTTCGGCGCGGTCGACATGGGCACGGTGGCGGCGAGCTACGTCGGGATCTTGGGCATCGGCGTGTACAACATGGCCATCGGGCTCCTGGCCAGCGCCCTGGCGCGCAACCAGATGATCGCCGCCGTGATGACCTTCTTTTTCCTCGGCGGGCTCTTCCTCCTGGGCATCGGTCAGTACGTCTTCATGGACGCCACCCGCGACATCCTGGCCTACCTCAGCGTGTGGTCGCATATGCAGGACTTCTCCAAGGGCATCGTCGACAGTCGCGATCTGGTCTACGACGGATCCATCGCCGTGCTGGCCCTCTTCCTCTCCGTGCGCGCCCTGGCGGCCCGTCGAGACGCGGCATGAGCGAGCGCGAAGACGAGACGGACGCGCGGCCGAGCGCCGAGGACAGCGCGGAGCGACCCTCCGAGCCGGGGCGCGAGCGTGGCCCCGGCGCGGGTGCGGACGCCGGAGTGCGTCGGCGTACGGGCCGTCGCTTGGGTGGTCTGGTGGGCAGCGCCCTGCTGCTGCTGATCGTGCTGATGGCCAACTACCTGGCCTTCCGGCACTACCATCGCTGGGACTGGACCCAGGACGGGCTCTTCACCCTGAGCGAGCGCAGCGTGGGGGTGGCGCGCGCGCTGGAGCAGCCCCTCGACATCTACCTCTTCCTGGGCGCGAACGAGCCGCAGCATGACGAGATCCGCGAGCTGCTCGATCGCTACCGGGCCGAGAGCGGGCAGATCCACCTGCACGAGGTGGACCCGGATCGGCAGCAGGCCGAGTATCGCGTGCTCGCTGATCGCTTCCACTTGATGCAGGGCCAGACCTCCGACGTGGCCGTGCTGGTGAAGCGCGGCGACAAGACCTGGAAGGTGACGCGGGACGATCTCCGGGACGTGGACATGAGCTCCCTCGACGACGCCTCGGGGCCGACCCTCGACGTCAAATCGGAGCAGGCGCTGACCGGTGCGATCCTGCAGGTCACCCAGGGGCGTCCCACCAAGCTCTGCCTCTCGGCGGGTCACGGGGAGTGGGCGCTGGGAGGCGCGGGCGACCGGGACTTCGGGCCGGTGCGCGACGAGCTTCAGCGCGACAACGTCGAGCTCGAGTCCATCGCCACCCTCGACCTCGAGCGCATCCCCGAGGGCTGCGACGCCCTCTGGGTGGTGGGCCCGCTGCGCGCCTTCTCCGAGCGCGAGCTCGGCCTGGTGCGCGACTACGTGGAGGCCGGCGGCAACCTGCTGCTGGCCCTCGATCCCGTGCTGCGCGATCAGCGCGTTCAGCCCACCGGCTTCGAGTCGCTGCTGCGCACGTGGGGCGTACGCGTGGACCCGAGCCTGGTGCTCGAGCGGGACAGAAACCATCGCCTGACGGAGAGCCCCATGGCCATGTTCTTGGTCACCGACTTCGGGGACGCGGCGCCCATGGCGCGCATGGCCGTGGTGGGCAGCCCCGTCGTGCTGCACATCGCGCGCAGCGTGCGTCCCCTCGAGGATGAAGAGGGCGTGCAGACGTTCCTGCGCGGCACGGATCAGAGCTTCGCCGCGGTGGATCTCGAGCCCCTCGCCAGCGAGATGGCGCCGGAGCCCGGTCCCGAGGACATCGCCGGCCCCGTCTCCCTCGGCGTGCTGCTGACGCGCGCGGGGGACGCGGCGGCGGACGTGGGGAGCGCGAGCCTCGGTGGGCGTGTGGCCGTGATCGGCGACGCCGACTTCTTCCAGCCCCAGCTCCTGCGCGAGCCGCAGTTCGCCAACATCGATCTGGTGGGTGCCCTCACGGGCTGGCTGACGCAGCGCCAGGAGCTGATCTCCATCGCGCCGCGGCATCGAAACGTGCGCTCCGTGGTGATGAGTGAGGGCGATCTCACCGGCGTGTTGATCCGCGTGCTCGGCCTGGTGCCCTTGGCCATCGGGCTCTTGGGCTTCGCTGTCTGGTGGTCGAGGCGCTCATGAACAAAAAGATACTGATCGCTCTGGCCGTGATCGCCCTCGGGCTGCTGGCCTACATCGGCCTGGTCGAACGACATTCGCTGAGCAGTGGCGAGTTGAGCGGCCGCGAGGCCCGTCTGTTGCCGCGGTTGGTGAGGGCGCGGGTGGAGCAGATCACCCTCGACCACGCGGACCAGCACATCGTCATACGTCGCGTGCGCACCGAGGCCGAGGAGCTCGGGGAGTGGCGGCTGTTGCAGCCCGTGGAGGCGCGCGCAGATCAAGAGGCTGTGGCCTCGCTCTTGGGCTCCCTCGACTGGGCCGATGCGCGTCGACGCCTGGGCGCCGTGGGCTCCGACGAGTCGAGCCAATTCGGCTTTGACGCGCCCCGAGCGCGAGTCGAGCTGAAGGTCGCCGACGAGACCCTCACGCTCACCCTCGGCGGGGCCGCCGCCACGGGCGATGGCGTGTACGCGCGGGTTGGAGACGGGCAGGCCGCGGTGGTGGGTCAAGACCTGCTCGAGGCGCTCACGGCGGACGTGGGCCATTTTCGTGACAAGGCGCTGTTCTCGGATCTCGATCTGGGTGAGCTGCGTGGGCTGAGCATCGAGCGACGCGCCCAGGCGGATCAGCCCGCCGAGACGCTGCGCTTCGAGCAGGACGCGGGCCGCTTCTGGATCGCCGGTGATCGACGGCAGATGGCGGCGGATGGGCGTGTGCGCGAGGCGGCGCGCGCCTTGGCTGATCTCGACGCCCAGCGTTTCATCGACGGGGAGGCCACGAACACCGGCCTCGACCAGCCGAGCCTGCGTGTGCGCATCGCGCTCGGCGCCGCCGACGACGGCCAAGAGGGCGAGTCCACGGAGCAGCTGCTCGAGGTCGGGGGCGTTTGCGCCGACCATCCTACCGAGCGCTACGCCCGGGCCGACGGAGGCGCCGTCGTGTGTGTCGCGGAGAGCGACCTGACGGCCTTCGAGAGGCCCGTCGAGGGCTACCGTCAGGCGCGCGTGGCGACCCTCACGATCGACGACCTCGGGGCCGTCGAGCTTCAGCTGGGCGGACGCAGTCTGAGCCTGAGCCGCACGGACGAGGGCTACCACTACACGTCCGGTGGCGGGGCCGAGGGCGACGCCGAGCGCTCGGTCGTGTCCGACTGGCTCTCTTCTCTGACCCACATCGCGCCCCTGGAGTTGGTGGTCGTCTCGCGGGCGGAGTTGGCACGCTACGGGCTGTCGGGCGAGGGTGACGAGCTCACGCTCACGGGCCGCGGGGACGCCCCGAGCGAGCGCATCCGCTTCGGCTCGGTCACGCCAGACGGTCAGTGGATTCGACGCGGCGAGGAGGACGCCGTGCTGCGCGTCTCCACGGAGGACGCGGCCAAGCTCGCCTTGAGCTCGCTCGATCTGAGGAGCCGCGCGCTGATCGACGAGCGCGAGAGCTCCGTGGCCTTCATCTCGCTGCTGCGGGCAGGCGTCGAGGAGCGGCTCGAGCGTCAGGATGGCCAGTGGCAGGTCACGGCCCCGAGCGCCCTGCCGGCGGATGGCGCCCGCGTGTCGAGCCTGGCCAGCAAGCTCGCGCATCCGAGGGCGCTGCGCTTCGTCTCCGAGGGTCCGCGGCCCGAGCATGGCCTCGCCGCGCCCCAGCTGGTGATCCAGGCGCGCTACGAGGGCGCGCCCGCCTCACAGGACGAGCCCGGCTCGAACGCCGAGGGCTCGGGTTCCGGCGGGGGCGAGGCCGAGCAGGCGCCGCGGCGACACACGCTGAAGCTCGGCGCGTCGACCAGCGAGGGGGTGTTCGCCCAGCTCGACGACGATCCGGCGGTCTTCCTCCTGTCCCTCGAGTGGGCCGAGGAGACCCGCCAACCCTACGCGTCGCGCGATCTGCTGCGCTCTACGGCCACCCAGGTGCGGGCTCTGGAGCTGACCACGGCCGCCGGAGCCATCTCCTTGAGCTACGACGGGATGGCCTGGCGCACGCCCGATGGGCCGGCCGATCCAGATCGCACGGACGCGCTGCTCGAGGCGGTGCACGGCCTGCGGGCGGTGTCCATCGAGGCCTACCTGCCGGCCGCCGCGCCGATCGACGGCCCCGAGCTGAAGCTGGAGATCACCCGGGTCGACGACGCCCAAGAGCCACGCCACTACGTGGTCGACATCGCCGCCCCCGAACTGGGCGCCTCGCCCGACGCTCCTCGGCGCGCCCGCCGAGAGGACCTGGCGGTGGAGCTGCTGGTGCCGGCGGGGCCTGTCCAGACTCTGCTCGACTACCGGCCCTAGGAGTGACGCCCGGGAGGCTTGGCCGAGCCGATCTTCGCCCGGGGGCAATCCGCCGCTTGTGGCGCCGGAACTCTGCATGATAACGTCCGCGCGCCTTCGGGCGAGAGAAATGAGGCTCTGCGGATGATGCAAGCGACGCGTGGAATCCTGTCGACTCTGGTCCTACTGGCCCTGGTGGGCGCAGGCTGCGGTGACAAAGCCGATCCCGACCTGCAGGTGGAGCGCCTGCCGGACGTGCATCCCAACCTGCCCAGCGTGCCGACGCTGCCCGAGCCTCCCTTTCCGACGACCTACCAGGACAGCAGCTACAGCATCTACGGGCTGCGTCACCGCATCCGCAACACCATGGGCACGGACGTCACGGTGACCGGCTACATCGTCGACATCTACGTGCCGCCCGAGTGTCCCCGCGGTCAGGTCTGCCCGCGCCCCGCGGCCCCGCACCTGTACATCGCCGACACGGCGACCGAGACCGACCATCACAACTCCCTGATGGTCGTGGGCTACGCCGAGAACCAAGAGCAGATCGACGAGGCCGTCGATCTCGCGAGCCGTGGACGCTACGAGCCGCCGGATCCCGAGAGCGGCATCCTGCCGATCCCCACCGACTTCGCCCAAGGCAACAAGGTGAAGTTCTCGGGCAAGTTCGCCCGCGTGTCGGGCTCGGGCTTCAACAACTCCGAGGGCCTGATCGAGTACCGCAGCCACGAGACCCTCGAGGCCGTCGAGCCCACAGAGGAGTAAGCGCAGGCGGGGAGTAGCGCCGGACCTGAGCCGCAGTCGGCGGCGTGACCCGGGGCTGGCGGCGCGGGAGTTCAGCGGCAGCGTCGCGGCTCGGCCAGGGCACGTTGGGCCAGGGCACGCAGGTTGGTGTCCTCGCTCTGTGCAAAGCCCTCGAGGGCTCTTCGGGCGTCAGCACCCGGGAGCGCCCCCAGGGCGACGACGGCGGCCATGGCGGCGTCCTGATCCGGCTCCCAGGCGTCGTCCCGGCGCGCGCGCTCCACGATCG
>JAADHO010000257.1 GCA_013151775.1 Deltaproteobacteria bacterium
TCGACGAGATCGTGCCCGACGTCGTGCACGTCCTCTTCGATGGCATGATCGTCAAGTCGGGCGGCAAGGAGCTGGCCCTCGAGCTCGAGGAAAAGGGCTACGCGGAGATCCGCAGCGCCGCCGCGGGAGCGCCCGCGTGACCCAGGCCGTTCCGAGTGATCAGGGCACCTTGCTAGAGCTGCTCGAAGGCGGCGATCAGGCGAGACGTGGCGCGCACGCCGCCGTCCTCGAGGCTGGCTTGCCCCACGCCAAACTCGAAGCTTGGCGATCCACGCCTCTGCGTGAGCTGCCCAAGGCGCTCTTCTCCCGCCAGATGTCGCGCTTCGAGGTCGAGGATGCGTCAGCCTCGCTTCAGCTGACGCGCGTCTCCTCGACCGACGTAGCGGACCTTCAGCGCCTCGGCTCGCTCACCACGCAGGCGACCTTCACCGCGCTCAACGCCGCGCTCTTCGACGAGCTGCTCCACGTGCACGTGCCCGCGGGCGCCACGGAGACGCTGTCGCTTTCGCAGCGCGCCGCAGCGGGCAGCGCTGGTTTTCCGCGTCTGCTCGTCACGCTCGAGTCGCGCTCCTCGCTCACCTTGATCGAGCACTACTCGGGCGAGCCGGGGGAGGCGAGCTTCGCCGGTCCCGTCACCGAGATCTTCCTGGCGGAAGGCGCACGCCTCGACCACACGCGCCTGCTCGACGCGCCCTCGCATCACGTCGCCGAGCTCGACGTGCGCGTGGCGCGTGACGCCTCCTACACGCTGCATCTCGCGACCCTCGGTGGCGCGTTGAGCCGGACGGATGTGCGCGTGACCTTGGCGGAGCAGGGCGCGGAGTGCGCGCTCTTCGGCGCGACCCACGCTACGGACACGCAGGTCGCCGACGTGCACGTCTGGCTCGAGCACGCGGCGCCCCACTGCACGAGCCGGCAACGTTTCCACAGCGTCCTCGACGGTCGGGCGCGCGCCGTGGTGGACGGCATCGTCGCCGTGGCGCCTGGCGCACAGAAGACCGAGGCGCATCAGAACCTCGCCACGCTGCTGCTCTCCGAGGGCTGCCGCGTCGACGCCAAACCGCATATGGAAATTGAAGCGGACGACGTCGTGTGCAGTCACGGCAACACGGTCGGCGCCTTGGACGATGAGGCGCTCTTCTACCTGCGCTCGCGCGGAATCGGCGAAGGCGCGGCGCGCAGCATCCTCACATGGGCCTTCGTGAAGCGCGTGCTCGACGGCATCCCCGAGGCCGCTCGCGCCAACATCGAGCACGCCTTCCTCGCCCGCTTCACCGACGACGACCTCGACCTCACGGAGCTATGATGGAGCCCAACGACGACCGCGCCACCCTCCTGAATTCGCCCTCGGCCCACCCGCCGCGCGCGCCTGGGCTGGACAACCAGACCTTGCCGCTCTTCTCGGCGAAACACGCGCGCGAAGACTTTCCTGCGCTGAATCAAGAGGTCAACGGTCAGCCTCTGACCTATCTCGACAGCGGCGCCACGGCGCTCAAGCCCCAGTGTGTGATCGACGCGGTCAGCGGCGTCTACGGGCGAGACTGCGCCAACGTGCACCGCGGCGTGCACACGCTCTCGCAGCGCGCGACGGCGGCCTACGAGGGCACGCGAGACAAAGTGCAGGGCTTCCTCGGCGCCAGCGCCCGCGAAGAGATCCTCTTCACCCGCGGCACCACCGAGGGCGTGAACCTCGTGGCCTCGAGCTATGGGCAGCACGCTCTCGGCGAAGGCGACGAGGTGCTGATCACCGCCCTCGAGCATCACTCGAACATCGTGCCCTGGCAGCTCGCCTGTGAGCGCGCAGGCGCCAAGCTCGTGGTCGCGCCGATCACGGACTCGGGCGAGGTCTTGCTCGAGGACTTCTGCGCGAAGCTGACGGAGCGCACGAAGGTCGCCGCCTTCGCCCACGTCAGCAACGCCCTCGGCACGGTCTTGCCGGTCGAGGAGATGACGCATGCAGCGCACGACGCGGGCGCCGTGGTGCTGATCGATGGCGCCCAAGGTGCGCCCCACCTGCACGTGGACGTGGAGGAGCTCGGCTGCGACTTCTACGCCTTCAGTGCTCATAAGCTCTACGCGCCTACGGGCGTCGGCGTGCTCTACGGTCGCCGCGCGCTGCTCGAGGCCATGCCGCCCTACCAAGGTGGCGGTGACATGATCGACCGCGTCACCTTCGAACGCACGACCTACAACGATCTGCCCTACAAGTTCGAGGCGGGCACACCCAACATCGCTGGAGTGATTGGCCTCGGCGCCGCTCTGGACTACCTGCAGCGACTCGGCCCCTTGGGCATCGAGGCCCACGAGCGTGCCGTGCTCGAGTACGCCAGCGACGCCCTCGGAGACATCCGCGGCCTGCGCGTCGTCGGCGATGCGCCGAGCAAGGTGGCCGTCATCTCCTTCGTGATGGAGGGCGCCCACCCCAACGACATCGGCGAGATCTTGGATCAACATGGCGTGGCGATTCGCACGGGTCACCACTGCGCGCAGCCCGTGATGGATCGCTTCAGTGTGCCCGCCACCGCGCGCATGTCGCTGGGTCTCTACAACACGCGTGAAGACATCGACGCGCTGCTCCGCGGTCTGCACGCGGTGAAGAAGCTGTTTTCGTGAAGCAGGCCAGCACGAGTGAGGCCAGCACGAGTGAGGTGAGAATGAGTGAGGTGAGCATGAGCGACGAGACGCAGCCGGAAGAAGCGAAGGCCGCCGTCGAGACGACAGACACGCCGGACGTGGAGTCCTTGAAGCGCCACCACCTGCCGCAGCGCGACATGGACAGGCTCTACTTGCCTACCCTCGGCACGCAGCTGCCGCCGCAGGATCTCGATGAGCTGACCGTGCCCGGGCGCCACGCAGACGTCGAGGTCGAGGACGACGAGGCGCTGCACGAGAGCATCATCGCGGCGCTGAAGACCGTCTACGATCCCGAAATCCCCGTGGACATCTACGCCTTGGGTTTGATCTACGGCGTGGACATCGACGCCGAGCGTCGCGTCGAGGTGCGCATGACGCTGACCGCCCCGGCGTGCCCCGTCGCCGGGCAGCTCGTCAGCGACGTGGCACAGAAGGTCGGCGCCGTGCCCGGTGTGAAGCAGGCTCACGTCGAGCTCGTGTGGGAGCCTTTCTGGACGCCGGATCGGATGAGCGAAGAGGCGCGCCTGGAGCTGGGGATGTTCTGACCCGAGCTCTGGCCCGCTGGCCTCCATCTCAGCCTCTGCTCACGCTCGTCCGGCTTCTCCTCGTAGACGCTCGTGGAAGAAGGCGAGCACGCGCTCGAGGGCCGCGCGGGTCGGGTGACCCTCTTCGTCCACGAGGTCGTTGGTCACGACGCTGTGGGCGGAGCGCGGGATAGCGTGGGCATTGCCCGGACCCGAGTCGATCTCGACCGCCTCGAAGGCGTCACCGAGCTCTGATTTCAGCGTATCGAAGCGCTGCTTCGGGCACATGAAGTCGTGGGTGAATCGCAGGCCGAGGACCTTCAATCCATCGTCCTTCACGCGGCGCTTGGCCACTGCGAGGGTCTCGTCCGAGATGTGCAGCGAGCGTTTGTGATCGGCGCTGATGCCGAAGGGCAGCGAGGGTTGCGAGAGCACCGGCGCCATCAAGGCGTCGTCCGCGACCAAGGCCAGGGCGAAGTTGCCCGTCAGGCACATGCCGAGGGCGCCCACGCCCACACCACCGCAGCGCTCGTGGAGATCGCGCATCAGCACGCGCAGCCACTCGGTGATGGGGCTCGCCTCGTGCCGTGCGAAGACGGCGAACTCCTTGGCCACGCAGGCGCGCAGGATCTGTCCAGCGGCGTAGGCGCTCGTCAGCGGCTTGCCCACCGTGCCGAACATGTCGGGCATGGCCACGCTGAAGCCCGCCTCGGCCACACGTCGCGCGAAGCCCGCGACCTCGGGCGTGATGCCGGGGATCTCGTGCATGATCAGCACGCCAGGACCCGCGCCTGCGCGATACACGTCGCGGGTCACGCCCAGGGCCGTGAACTCGGTCTGCTCGAAGTCGTCGACGCTCGAGCTCACTCCTTGGGCTCGTCGACCGGTTTGTAGGTCACGACCGTGTCGCAGAGGAGATCGTGCAGTGCGCGCTTGTCCGGATGGAAGGCCGCGAGGATCAGCCCCGCTGCGTAGAGCAGGCTGAGGAAACCATGGCTCAGGCCGATGGCGATGGCGAGGTTCTGCACCTCCACCATCTGATGGGGTTTGATCTGCTCGATGATGTCCGCGAGCTCGCCGAAGCCTTGGGAGAGCATGATCAGCGCGCCCGCTAGCATGGGCAGCCACAGTGACGCGAAGACGCGGGCCAGCGAGCGGAGCACGCCGACCCTTTTGCCGTCACCGCGCGTGACTCGAATGCGCACCAGGTACTTGGCCAGAGTCTGGCCGCGCCAGGCGTGCCCGAGGGTGACGTGGACCAGATGCACGACCATGCCCCACCAACCGATCAGGGCGATCCAGATGGCGGCGATGAAGGTGTCGATGCAGACGGCGGCTGCGCGGATCCAGAAGCCAGCGCGGGCCGTGCGCTCGGGGGAGGCCGCGTGGAGCGCCTCGAGCACCTCGCTCCAGTCGGCGTAGCGCGCCTCGGCGTCGCGCTCGAGCAGGCGGGCGAGCAGGCGTCGCAGCGCGACCGGCACGCGAGCCGGGAGAGCCGGCGCGTCTTCCGTCATGCGTCGGGCCAGGATCTCCATGGAGGAGCCTCCGTCGAAGACCGGGGCGCCCGTGAGCAGGTGATAGAAGGTGGCGCCCAGCGCGTACATATCCGCGCGGTGATCGACCGCGGCGCCGGCGGCCTGCTCCGGCGCCATGTACCAGGGGCTGCCGACGACGCTGCCCGCCAGGCTCTTGCTGCCCGCAGCGTCGATCGAGCGGGCGAGGCCGAAGTCGGCGATCTTCACCGTCCCGTCGGCGTCGATCAGCAGGTTCGAGGGCTTGATATCGCGGTGGATGATGCCCGCCTTGTGTGCGGCGCGTAGGCCACGGGCGATCTGGATCATCGCCTTGCGCGCATCCTCGGGCTTCATCTTCTCGCCACGCTCGAGGCGTGCGTCGAGGGTCTCCCCGTCGACCAACTCCATGGCCAAGAAGAGCGCCTCACCCTCGCCCGAGTCCGAAGGCCGCCCGCCGATGTAGTGGATGTGGACGACGTTGGGGTGATTCAGCCGCGCTTGAGAGCGCGCCTCGCGCAAGAGCCGACCTTGCTCCGCGGGCGCCGCCAGGCTGCCGCGGATCATCTTGATGGCGACGGGCCGATCGAGGGAGACGTCGTGTGCCTGATAGACGGCGCCCATGCCGCCTTTGCCCAGTGGGCGCTCGAGCACGAAGTGGTCTAGACGCTTGCCGAGCAGCGCGTCGGCTTCGTCCATCTGACGTACGCGCTCACCCGTGGTCGGTCCGTCACTCGCGACGGTGTCGGCGAGCCCGAGCCCCCGACCCTTCGTGTGCATCTCGGCCACGTCCGCAGCCTAGACCAGCTGAGCCCATCGCGCATGTGTCGCGGCGCGGAGAGGGCCGCTCAGTAGGGCAACGTGTGACGCAGGCGGCGCTTGCCTACGGTCGCGCAATAGCAGGCGACGGCCTGCTCGAGGGGCGATGGGGCGCGGGAGCGCTTGTGTCGAAGTTTTCCCGTGACCGGCTCCGCCAGGGGAGTCATCCCGCGCACCGTCTGCTTCAAGGCTGTATTCTGGCTCGGCATCAGCTTGGTGAACGGGCGAAAGGCACCGAAACTGAACCCCATACGTATAGTTGTTCAAATGCGCCCTCTCCTCACCTGCTCACTTCTGCTGCTAAGCGCCTGTCCGACGCCCATCCCGCGCGTCGAGACCCCGCGACAAACGGTCACGCCCAATGCCATCGCCGACGATGTCTCCCCCGACACGGCGGACTCGAGCCCCGAGCCCGACTACGCGCCCGAGGTCTACGACGAGCGCACCTGGCGCATCCTCGCGGCGCGCCCGGACTTCCAAGGCGCCGCCCACACGGAGGTGGTGAAGATCATCGTGGACATGCAGGACGGCGATCGCAGCTACTTCACCCAGAGCAACCACTGGGATCTGCACTACGCCTTCGTGCGCCGCTTCATCGACCCCACGGCGGACCACGCTACCTTCAACGTGCGCCAATATCGGCGCGCGGATCGCCGCTTCCTGCTCGGCTCCGTGGTGCACTACCTCGACGGCGATCTGTGGGCGCTGGAGATGGTGCCCGGCGACACCATGAGCGCTGAACGCCTGGCTCGCTTCTTCGAGCTGGTGAAATCGCACGTGTATTTCGGCGACCGCTTGCGCTTTCGACCGCTCTCTGCGCTGCACGAGTCGCGTCTGGCGGAGCTTGGCGAGCGTGTGCCTCGCCTGGGATCCGAAGAGCTGATGGCCCACGTGCGCTATCAGCCTGTGGTCACGGGGCTCACCTTCGGCACCCTGCGCTTCGTGGCCGCGGGCGAGGACCCCAACGTGTTCACGCCATCGGATCTGCTGGTGCTCGAGCAGGTGCCGGAGGAGCTGCCTCGCTGCGCGGGCGTGATCACGGCGCAGCTTCAGGCGCCCCTCGCTCACATCGCCGTGCTCGCGCATCAACGGGGCACGCCCGACATGGCGCTGCGGGACGCCTTCCACAACCCCGACCTGAGGGCGCTTCAGGACCAGGTCGTGCGCCTCGACGTAGCGCCACAGGACTTCCACCTGACCGCAGCGACTCGCAGCGAGGCGGAGCAGTCGTGGGTGGCGCGTCGCCCCACGCAGCCCTTCGTTCCACCCCTCGACGCCAGCGCGCGCGCCATCCGCGAGGTCTCGGACCTGAGTTCGAGCGACGTGGACACGGTGGGCGCCAAGGCCGCTCAGCTCGGCGCGGTCAACTCCCTCGGCGGTGAGGTCGTGACTCCCGGCGGCTTCGCCATCCCCTTCGCCCGCTACATCGAACATCTGAGGCCCTTCTCGGCCGGCATCGACGCCATGCTCCACGACGCGGGCTTTCGCGGAAACGCCGCGGATCGGGCGCGCGCCTTGGCGCAGCTGCGGCAGATGATCCAGACGCGCGAGGTGAACGCTACACTGCTGCGCGACGTGACACGACGCATCCACGGCTTCCACGCCCGGCGCGTGATCCTGCGATCCAGCACCAACGCCGAGGACTTGGTCGGCTTCAACGGCGCTGGCCTCTACGAGTCCGTCGTGATCGCCGGAGACGCCGACGACACCGCCATCGCCGACGCGCTGCGCAAGGTCTGGGCCAGCGTGTGGCTCCTGCGCGCCCACGATGAGCGCGAGTGGTATCGCATCGATCACCGTCGCGTCGCCATGGGCGTCTTGGTGCAGCCCTTCGTGGCGGACGTGGTGGGCAGCGGTGTGGCGATCACCAAGAACCCTTACGACGAAGGTCGACCGGGAGTGTTCTTGAACATTCAGTCCGGCGCTCGAGTGACCGACGCGCGCGGCGATGAGATCCCCGAGCAGTTTATCGTATACACCTGGATGGACCCACCGGAGCCGCAGCTGATCTCCCGCTCATCAATCACCCATGGACAACCGATCCTATCCGACTCAGACGCTGTCGCTCTTGCGCAGATTCTACGTCGAATCGACGATGCGATGGCTCCGCTGTATCAGGGAGGTGCCAATGCGGTAGATGTGGAGTTTCTCGTGACGAGCGGGGCACATCGCTTCGTGATCGTCCAGGCGCGTCCCTACACCGTCGAGTACACCGAGGGTCAACGCTACCGCTACGAGTGACGGCTTCGCGCTCGTCTCAGGCGACCTCGAGGGCGATGACGTTCCCGGCCCCACGCTTGTCCGCGTACAGGGCGACGTCGGCCCGCGCCAAGAGCTCACCGGCAGACTCTCCCGCGACGGCGCAGGCGACACCGACGCTGGTGGAGAGGCAGCGATCTTGAACGCGATGCCGAGCGACGCCACGGCGGATGCGTTCGGCCACGGCGAGCGCCTCGAACTCGCCGGCGTCGGGCAAGAGCACAGCGAACTCGTCGCCGCCCAAGCGCGCGACTAGATCCGTGGCTCGGATGGCGTCCCTACAGGCCTGAGACAGGGACAGAATCGCGCGATCCCCTTCTGCGTGACCGTAGACGTCGTTGATGCGCTTCAGCCCGTCGAGGTCGATCATCAGGAGCGCGAGGGAGGATCCGCGGCGCTCGACTCGCGCCAGCTCACGCGTCAGCTCTTCGTCGAAGCTGCGGCGATTGGCGGCGCCCGTGAGCGCGTCCTTGCCCACCAAGTCGAGCAGTCGGCTCACCTGGTACGTGCGCAGCGCCAACACGGAGAGCAGCGGGGACCAGCGGTCCGCGTCCGCTCCGAGGGCGACGCGAGCGCGCAACAAGGCCTGCTCGGCGGCGACGGGATCACTCGAGCCGGCGAGGTCGAGCAGGGGCTGCATCACGTCTTCGATCTTCATGCGTCCTCCGTGGGATCCGCGTCCGTGCGTGATCCCTGTCATGAAGTGCTTCGGGTGCCAATGAATCGGACTTGAGAGGAGCGCCAAAAAAATGACTATAGAAGATGCGAGTGCCGACCGACCTCCAAGGGCGAGAGCTGAAGGTTTTGCACGGACCTCGGCACTCCGATGGGCATGGATGCCCTGGAAACTTCACGGAAGAGGAACAGTACAATGGCACTCACAATCATGACGAATGTGGCGTCTCTGAACGCCCAAAGGAACCTCAACAAGTCGGGCAACGCGCTCGCACAGAACCTGGGGCGGCTCTCGAGCGGCCTCCGGATCAACCGCGCCGGTGACGACGCGGCCGGGCTCGCCATCAGCGAGAACCTGAAGGCACAGATCCGCTCCATGAGCCAGGCGGAGCGGAACGCCAACGACGGCATCAGTCTCTTGCAGACCGCAGAAGGAGGCATGAACGAGGTGAGCGGCATCCTGACTCGTATGCGCGAGCTGGGAATGCAGGCGGCCACCGATACCCTGGGCAGCACGGAGCGTGGCTTCGCGGATCAGGAATTCCAGGCCCTCTCGAGCGAGATCGACCGCATCTCGGCGGTCACGGAGTTCAACGGCACGGCGCTGCTCGACGGCACCGCCTCGGCCGTGGACTTCCAGGTCGGCTTCCGCAACACGGTCAACGACCGCATCACGGTCGCCATCGCCGCGATGGACACGACGACCCTGGGTGTGAACCTCAGCGACGTCACGACCAAGGCCAACGCGCGCACCGCTCTGGACTCGATCGACGCGGCGATCACCTTGGTGTCGGGCGGGCGCGCCGACTTGGGCGCCTACCAGAACAGGCTGCAGGTCACGACCGCCAACCTCGCCAGCTCGCGCGAGAACATCTCGGCGGCCAACTCGCGGATCCGCGACGTGGACGTGGCCGAGGAGTCCGCCGCCATGACCCGGAACAACATCCTGCAGCAGGCGGGTGTGTCCATCTTGGCCCAGGCGAACCAGTCTCCAAAGCTGGCCCTGAGCCTGCTCCGATAGCCTGAACACCGGCTGAAACCCGGTCGCCTCGACGTTCGAATCGAGGCGGCCGGCGATAGCCATGGACGACTCGCCGAGTGACCCCCCTTCAAAAAGGGTGGGCCTCGGCCGGTTGCTCTTCCTGAAGCGGCGACATGCACGGCGCGGCTTCGAACCGGAGGGTCCGGAAGACCCTTCAACCATTCTCAAGGAAGAGGAAAAATCCATGGCACTCACAGTCAATACGAACGTTGCATCGATCAACGCGCAACGAAACTTGAGCCGCACCAGCAACGCGCTCAACTCCAGCCTCTCGCGCCTGTCGAGCGGCCTACGCATCAACAGCGCGGCTGACGACGCCGCCGGCCTCGCCATCAGCGAGAACATGAAGTCGCAGATCCGCTCCATGAGCCAGGCGGAGCGCAACGCCAACGACGGAATCAGCCTGATCCAGACGGCCGAAGGCGCCGAATCCCAGATGAGCGACATCTTGGGCCGCATGCGCGAGCTCTCGGTGCAGTCCGCCAACGGCACCCTGGGCAGTACGGAGAGGGGCTTCTTGGACAAGGAGTTCAAGTCCCTCGTCAGCGAGGTGGACCGCATCTCGGCGGTCACTGAGTTCAACGGTACGAAGTTGCTCGACGCCACCGCGACCACCGCGAATTTGCAGGTCGGCTTCCGCAACACCGCCAACGACCAGATCGCTGTGGCGCTCGAGCAGGTCGATAGCTCCACCCTCGGTGTCGGCAGCATCGGCGGCGGAGCGGGAGGTGGCACGGCCCTTTCCGCGGCCTTGCTCGACACGGCGGCGAACGCCAGCATCGCAATCGGCATCATCGACGCCTCCATCACCGACGTCAGCACGGCACGCGCCGGGCTCGGCGCCACTCAGAACAGGCTTCAGATCACCGTCTCCAACCTTCAGAGCTCGCGTGAGAACCTCTCGGCCGCCAACTCGCGCATCCGCGACGTGGACATCGCAAAGGAGTCCGCGAACCTGACGAAGCAGAACATCTTGATGCAGGCCGGCGTCTCGGTGCTCGCCCAGGCGAACCAGGCACCTGCCCTGGCCCTCTCGCTGCTCTAGTCATCAGCGCAGTTCCGAGCGGGGCCGTCACCGTCGAAATACGGAGGCGGCCCCGTCAGGTTCATGACGCTTTTCGTAGGAGAGCCCTAAAGCCATGACGAGAAGGATCCGAGAGTCCCTTGTGAACGCGGCGTGTCGCTGCTTCCCCGAGGTCGGGATGACCCGGGAAATCACCTCAAGGACGAGGATTCCACATGGCTCTCACGATCATCACGAACGTGGCGTCTCTGAACGCCCAGAACAACCTCACCAAGACGCAGACCAGGCTGAACACCAGCTTGGGGCGGCTCTCGAGCGGCTTGCGCATCAACCGCGCAGGAGACGACGCCGCCGGGCTCGCCATCAGCGAGAACTTGAAGGCGCAGATTCGCTCCATCAAGCAGGCGGAGCGCAACGCCAACGACGGTGTCAGCCTGCTGCAGGTCGCCGAGGGCGGCATGAACGAGGTCAGCGGCATGCTGACCCGTATGCGCGAGCTGGCCATGGAGGCGGCCACCGACACCGTGGGCAGCACGGAGCGCGGTTTCTTGGACCAGGAGTTCCAGGCGCTGACCAGCGAGATCGACCGCATCGCCAACGTGACCGAGTTCAACGGCACCAAGCTGCTCGACGGCACGGCGACGGCCATCGACTTCCAGATCGGCTTCCGCAACACGACCAACGACCGCATCACCGCTGCGGTCCAGGATATGCGCTCGGCGACCCTCGGTACGGGCGGCGGTGGCGCGGCACTGTCGACGGTGGACGTCACGACCAAGACCAACGCCCGAGCGGCCCTCGATGTGCTCGACGCCTCGATCACGGACACCTCCGCGGGTCGCGCGGACATCGGCGCCCTGGAGAATCGCTTGATGGTGACCATCGCCAACCTGCAGTCCTCGCGGGAGAACACCTCCGCGGCCAACTCGCGCATCCGCGACACGGACGTGGCCGAAGAGAGCGCGATCATGACGCGCCAGAACATCCTCATGCAGGCGGGCGTCTCGGTGCTCGCCCAAGCCAACCAGATTCCATCCATGGCCCTCAAGCTGCTTCAGTAGTGGAAAGCAGGGGGAGGCCTCTGGCTGGAGCGCCTCCCCCACATCCGATCGTTAGGTAAACCATGAATCCCGTCACGTCATTCTCCGGACTCGCCAGCGGCCTCGACACCGCGTCCATCGTGGACAGCTTGGTCAAGATCGAGCAGATCCCGATCCGGAGGCTGCAGCGAAAGCAGGACGATCTGGGGTCCATCTCTTCGCGTCTGGGCACGCTGAAGACGCGCATGACGGCCTTGGGAGACAAGGCGCGCGCGCTCTCGGATGCGGCGGGAGTGATGACCTCGACCGCCACCTCGTCCTCCGCTGCGGTGACGGCGACGGCGGCGGGGGGCGCCTCGCTTGGAACCTACGGCATCGAGGTGAGCACCTTGGCCACAGCCGAGCGCACCTACTCCGACGCCTTCAGCGACTCGGCGACCGCGGGGCTCTTCGGCACGGGCACGCTCGACATCCAAGTCGGCGCAGCGGCCGCCGTCAGCGTCACGGTCACAGCGGCGGACACGCTCACCACCGTCGTCGACAAGATCAACTCCTCTGGCGCCGACGTCACCGCGGGCATCGTCTACGACGGCACCAACTACCGACTTCAGGTCTCCGGCAACAAGACGGGCGCGGCCAACGCCGTGACCTTCACGGAGACGGGCACGACCCTCGGCCTCGACAACCCGGCGAACGAGAAGGTGGCGGCCTCGGACGCCATCTTCTCCGTGGATGGCATCGCCATGACGCGGGCGACCAACTCCTTCTCGGACGCCATCCCTGGCGTGACGCTGGACTTGGTGGGCACGACCACGGTGGGCACACCGGCGACGGTGACC
Source organism: Deltaproteobacteria bacterium (assembly GCA_013151775.1). Taxonomy (GTDB): domain Bacteria; phylum Myxococcota_A; class Polyangia; order Polyangiales; family Houyiibacteriaceae; genus JAADHO01. Next base: position 12,368 of record JAADHO010000257.1, read on the forward strand.
GTGTCGCGCGACGCCGGCGCCTTCGCCGACAAGCTTCAGGAGTTCGTCGACGCCTACAACACCACGACCAACGGCATCAACGTGGAGTTCGCCTTCCTCGGGAGCACCAAGACGGGAGCCTCCCTGTCGGGCGACTCCATGCTGCGGCGAGTCCAGAGTGAACTCTCGTCCAACGTGTCCTCACCGGTGGCGGGCGTCACGGGAAACTTCACGATGCTGGCCCAGATGGGCGTGAACCTGACGCGCACGGGTAGCTTGACGATGGATCGCCAGGCGGTGATCGACGCGGTGAACAGCGACGGAGCCTCGGTCTCGGCGCTCTTCCTCGGTGATCCGACCGCCGGCGTCACGGGCTTCATGGATCGGCTCACCGCCACCACGGACCAGTACGCGGATCCCACCACGGGGCAGCTGACGACCCGCATCAGCAACATCACCAAGCAGGTCACTGGCATCGACGATGACATCGCGAACATGCAGCGGCGCATCGACAAATACGCGGAGGGCTTGCGCGCCAAGTTCACGGCGATGGAGATGCTCATCTCGAGCTTGAACTCCCAAGGACAGCAGCTCTTGTCGATCTTTGGCACAGGGCAGCAGGGCGGCTGAAGGAAGAGAACCAGATGTCATTCGCACTCTCACAATATCGCTCCGCGCGTACCCAGACGGCGTCACCCGTGCGGGTGTTGGTGCAGCTCTACGATGGCGCCCTTCGGTTTCTCCAGGAGGCCAAGTCGGCCATCCCCGAGAAGGATATGGCCAAGAAGGGCGTCGCCATCAGCAAGGCCTACGCGATCGTCGCCGAGCTCGGCGCGACGCTCGACAGCGACAAGGCCCCCGAGCTGTGTGAGCAGCTGTCCGGGCTCTACGACTTCGCCCTACATGAGATCACCCAAGCCAACATCAGCAACGACGCGGCGCGCCTCGACGGTCCCATCTCTGTGCTCTCGGAGTTGCGCGACGCCTGGGCGCAGATCGCCGACGGTAAGGTCGCGCCATGAGCTCGCCGGGCGAGCTCGTCCGGCGGCTCGAGCGGCTCTGGGTCGAGCCCACAGGCGCCGACTTGGGGAAGCTCACCGGCATGCTCGAGGAGCGTCAGAAGATCCTCGATCAGCTCCAGAAAGCTGACACCCGAGCGCTCAGTCCCGAGTCTCAGGCTGCGCTCCGAGTCCGCGTCGACGAGGTGCGAAGGCGCGACGCCAAGCTGCTGGCCGCGTTGATGGAGCAGCGTGAGGAGGCGGAAAAGCAGCTCCAAGGGCTGCTCCGAGGGCGCTCCGCGGCGCGCGGCTATGCGTCTGCCATGGAGCCGACGCCCGCGGTGTTCAACCGCGAAGGCTGACGGCACGGCGCTTGCTTCGGAGAGCAGGCTGGAGGTTGTCACGCCCATGTCAGAGAGCCATTGCCCCACGCCGACACGCCACCGACGCATTCGAGAGCTGCTCGAGGAGCTGAGCCATTGGCGCCGCACGACGCTCACGCCCGAGACGGTCACGGCCCTGTGCGCCATCGAGGACGAGCTCGGCAGCTTGCGCGAGATGCTCGACGCGGAGGCGCGCGCCCGCTCCGAGCAGTGTGCCTTCGTCTTTCCCACGCCGAGCGCCATCGCATGAAGCGCCGGGTCCTGTGCCTGAGCCTGTTCGCCTGTGCGCTCGTCTTGTGCGTGGCGCCGCCCGCGCAAGCGCAACGCCGCGCCTTCGCGGTAGGGCTGAATGTGGGCTCGGGCCTGACCCTGGGCACGGGCGGATCACAGGACACGGTGATGGAGCGCACGCCTATTTTTCTCGACGCTGTTCTGCGCTCCTGGTCGGACGAGGCCCCCAACCCCGTCTTCGGCGCGGCTCTGCGTCTGGAGGTGGACGGGCGTGTGAGCGTCGGCATCGTGCCACGCATCGAGTGGGATCAGCGCCTCGGCAGCCTCGAGCTGCGGCCCTTCGCGGGCGTCCCCTTCATCTTCGCGCCCTTCAGCCTGCTGGGTCTCGAGGTGGGCGTGAGCGCCGCGATTCCGTTGGGGGATTCCTTGAATCTGGTCGCGAGCTTCATGGCGGACGCCTACGTCTGGGGCAGCGATCTGCCCGGCGACTCCGCCGTGGTGATGCTGAACGGCACCATCGGTATCGAATTTGGAGTCGCACCATGAATTCACCGATCCGGCACTCCATCGCGAGCTGGGTGACTTGTTCGCTGCTCGTAGGCGCGCTGCTGACGGCGGGCTGCGGGGACACTTGCGCACGTCACAGCGACTGCGCCTCGGGCATGGTGTGTCGCGCCGGGGCCTGTGTCGCGCCGACGGACTCGGGGGCGTCCGACGCGGACGTCAGCGACGCGAGCGGTGACGGGGCGGTGGACGCAGGCCCGACCGACGCGGGCCCGACGGACGCAGGCCCGACGGACGCAGGCCCGACCGACGCGGGCCCGACCGACGCAGGACCGACCGACGCGGGCCCAACCGACGCGGCGACAGGCGGCTGAGAATTCCGCGTCGCGGCTGACCTTCGCCGCGTTTCGATGTACACGAGCGGCATGGAACCTTCGCTTCATGAGCTCGCCCATCGGCTCTTTCGCGGCGAGCTGCGCGCTGAGGAGCTGACCGCCCGCTGCCTGGCGCGGCGCGAAGCCCGACTCGGCGCCTACAAGGCGTTCGACGACGAGCGCAGCCTCGCCATCGCCCGCGCGGCGGACGCAGCCTTCGCCGCCGGCATCTCTCCCGGTGCGCTCAGCGGCATCCCCATCTCCGTCAAGGATCTCTATGGCGTACCGGGATACCCGACCTTCGCTGGGTCGAGCGAGCGCCTGCCCGAGCAATTCGAGGAGCCCGGCCCCATCGTCGAGGCGCTGCTCTCACAGCTCGCGGTGATCGTCGGCAAGACGCACACGGTGGAATTCGCCTTCGGTGGGCTCGGCACCAACCCGCACTGGCCCACGCCTCACAACCCCTGGTCGAAGGAGCCCCGCGTCCCGGGCGGCTCGAGCGCGGGCGCCGGCGTCAGCCTGGTCGAAGGCTCGGCCCTGCTGGCCCTCGGCACGGACACTGCGGGCAGCGTGCGCATCCCCGCGAGCTTCACCGGCAACGTCGGCCTGAAGACCAGCTTCGGGCGCTGGTCTACCGACGGCGTCGTGCCTCTGAGCCGGAGCCTCGACACCACGGGCCTGTTGGCGCGCAGCGTGGGCGACGCCCTCTGGGCCTTCGGCGCCCTCGATCCGAGCTGGGGTGAACCTGAAGCCTTGCTGCACGAGCTGCCGGAGCTGAGCGCCTCGGAGCTCACCCTCGGCGTGCCGACCCGCTTCTTCTTCGACGACTGCGACGCTGGAGTGGCCGAGGCCGTAGAGCAGGCCTTGGCCACGCTCGAGGCCGCCGGCGCGCGTCTGATCGAGATGGATCTCCCCGAGGCGGAGCCCGCCTACGCGCTCTTCCGCGAGGGCGGCCCCGTCTCCGTGGAGCTTCACCACTTTCTCGCCACTCGCCTGCCCGGCTGGCTCGACACGCTCGATCCCAACGTGCGCGCGCGCCTCGGGGACGCGGCGCAGCTCTCCGCCCACGAGTATCTCTCGCGTCTCGAATTGCTCGCCGAGCTCGCCTCGCAGGCGGCCGCGCGCTTCGACGCCGTGGACGCCTTCGTCACGCCCACCGTCGCCATCACGCCTCCGACCTTCGTCGAGCTGGAGGCTCCCGCGGGCTACGCGTCCAAGAACCTGCTTTCGCTGCGCAACACGGGGGTCATCAGCTACCTCGGCTTCTGTGCCCTCAGCCTGCCCTGCGGACGCGACGCGGCTCACATGCCCGTGGGGCTGCAGATCGTGCTGCCCTCGGGAGACGACGAACGCCTGCTGGCCGTCGGCTCCGCCCTGGAGCAGCTGCTGGGCGACGGTCGGGCGATCCTCGGTGAGTACGAGGCGCCCGCCGAGTGAGCGACCTCCCCGACCGGAGCGCGGGCGCGGCCACCAATCCGCGAATGCGCTGGCTCTTCTTGCTGCTGCTCGGCCTGGGCTTCGCGGACGCCGTGCGCCGGGCGTGGCTATGCGACGACGCCTTCATCTCCTTTCGCTACGCCGAGCATCTCGCCGCCGGTCAGGGCCTGGTCTTCAACGTCGGTGAGCGCGTTCAGGGGTTCACCAACCCTTTGCTCACGCTGACGCTCGCGGGGCTCCGAGTCCTGGGCCTGCCTATGGAAGGCAGCGCCCTGGCCCTCGGACTGGCGGCCTTCGCCGGGACGCTCACGCTGCTCTACCTGCACGCGACGCGCGCGGGTCGCCTGCCCGTCGCGGCCCTGGGGCTGGTCGCCATGCAGCACGCGCGCGACTTCGCCACCTCGGGTCTCGAGACCTCCCTCTTCGTCTTCTTCGTGCTCGCCTGCGTGCTGCGGGCCGAGCGCGCCAGCAGCCCCAAGCGAGCCTTCGCCGTGGGTGTGCTGGGATCCCTCGCCGCGCTGACGCGTCCCGACGGCCTGCTGGTCTATGGTCTGGTGGGCCTCTTCGCGCTCGCGCGTGGTGTGCGAGAGCGCCGCCTGCGGACCGCAGCCGCCATGGCGCTGCCGGCGCTGATGTTGCTGGTCCCGTGGCTGATCTTCGCTCAGCTCTACTATGGTGATGTGCTGCCGAATACGTTCTACGCCAAGAGCGCGGCTCACCCGTGGTTCCTTCAGGGTCTGCGCTACGTGGGGCTCTTCTTGCTGGCCTATGCGCCCCTGCTCGTGGCGCTGGTCGCCCTGCTTCGCGGTTGGCGCCGAGCGCCCACACGGCTGTGGCTGGTCGTCACCGTCGTCTGGCTCTTCTACGTGTCCTGGGTCGGCGGGGACTTCATGTTCGCCCGCTTCTGCCTGCCCGTCGTGCCGCTGCTCTTGCTCGGTCTGGAGCAGGCGCTGTCCCGAATCCACCCTCCACGCAAGGCCGCGTTGGTAGGTCTGCTCGCGGCGTGTCTGATGCTGATCGCGCCGGTGGAGTGGGCGGTCGACCAAGATCCAAACGTGGCCGACGAGCGGGAGTTCTACCGCAGCTCCATCTGCGATCTCGCGACATCGCGCCAGACCGGAGCTGTGCTGAGACGCGTGCTCGAAGGCACACGGGCGCGCGTCGCCATCGTTGGCTCGCAGGCGCGCATCGCCTACTACGGTCGCCTGCCCTACGCCCTCGAGGCGGTGACCGGCCTGACGGATCGCGAGATCGCTCATCACCCTCTGGCCCGTCGAGGTCGCGTGGGACACGAGAAGCGCGTCACTCGCCGCTACCTGGAGCACCGCAGCATGAACCTGATCTTCGACTACTGCCAAGAGAGCCTTCCGAGCAGAAGCTACGACGCCGTCGACTTGGGCGATGGCGTCATGGGTCACGTCTACGCCTACGACGCCGCGCTGATGCAGAGCTTGCGCGGACGCGGCGCGCGGATCGCGTCCTTCGAAGACTACCTCGACGCCTACCTCGCTCAGATGGCGGAGAAGTCCGACGAGCAGGTCACGCGCGACTACGCGGAGTTTCGCGACTACTACTTCTCGCACACGCGAGACCCAGCTCGCGAGGCGCTGTTCTGCGCGCGCGTGGGCGCGAGCTTCAGCGAGATCTGCCGCTGAGCAGCCAAGCCAACCAGGCGAAGCCGAGAATCTGGCCGAGGTTTCGTTTGCGCAGCAGCGGCGCCGATTGGAGGCGCTGCACGGGGTGGGTGCCGAAGGCGTTGCGCAGACGCTGGGTCGTGCCCTCGTCGATGCCGCTCGTGCTGAGGCGCGCGTGTCCGCTCTCGCGCACGGCTCGAATGCTCGCCCGACGCACACCTGCGCGGCGCACCACGTCGGCGAGGTCTTGACGCACGCGCACGGGCACGCGACCGCGGACGATCAGCAGCTTCCCCTCACGCACCGAGATCAGGAAGAGCTCGTTCATGCGCGGGACGACGACGAAGAAGAAGAGCAGGGCGAGCAGCCCGCCCAGCAGGATCACCAAGGGCATGGCGCGAGTATAGGCCAGCCTCTCGCTTCGCAAAGCTCAGTCGCCGATCTTCAGGAATCCCTTCCAGTTGCAGATGAAGATCGACCTGTCCGGCCCGATGGTCATGGCGCCCCAGGCGTTGTCGTGCTGCATGCGCGCGCTCTGGAAGACGGGCACGCGATACACCACCTCGCCCGACTCGAAGTCGATGCCGAGGAGCGACCAGGTGCGCTGCAGCAAGCGGTGGCGCTTCATGCTGTAGGCGTAGACCAGACCCGTCTTCTGCGAGAGTTTTGGTGGCGCGCTCATCACCTCGAGCTTGGGCTTGTCCCAGCCTTGCTTGGGGTTTCCGTCTCCGGGGACGAGGTTCAGGCGCGTGTAGCCGCGGACCTTGCGGCGCATGGCGCGCACGGGTCGCACGGCGAGGTCGAAGGGGTCGACGTAGCCGTAGGTGTTGCCCGCGAGCACCACGTCGCCGTGACCGATGAAGGAGTTCTCGCAGGCGCTGCCTCGCCCCTCGAAGAGCGGCGCGCGTCCACGCAGCTCGCCCGTGTCTTGGGAGTAGACGCTCGCCTGCACCGTGCGCTGCGCGTCGCCTATGACGACCCACTCGTCGCCGAGCAGCGTCGGCGTCGTGCCCGATCCGAAGTCGATCTGCCCGGGCTTCTTCTTCGGTTTCTTGCGCTTCTTGCGCTTCGGGTCGTTGTAGGGGCAGCTCGGACCCTTGCCCATGTCGAGGCGGCAGTAGCCCGAGCGCCACACCTTCTCGATCTTCTCGCCGTTGCGCGCGAAGCGGTAGAGGGCGTAGTTCGAGACGATGAAGGCGCCCTTGGGGCTGACGACGAAGGAGTTCTGGATCTGCTCCTTGGGGTGGCTGATGGCGGGCGCCTGCGCGCGCAGGTCGAAGCTGTCGACGACCTTGTTCTTGCCGCGGCTCGCGAGCCCGACGACGCCCTCACGCGTGGTGAACCAATAGTAGTCCTCGCCCTGCGCGTCGGGCTCCCAATCGGGCAGACAGGCCGTGAGCTTGTCGTCGTTCGCGCGCTGGCTGAGCGCCGAGTTCACCGGCAGGATCTGTGTCTGGCCGAAGCCCCCGGCGGCGTTGCGCCCCACGATCCAGATCTCGTCGCGCACGGTGGGCACGACCACCGTGCCCTGACGATCGACGAAGAAGTAGGCGCCGCCCGAGGTGTCCTTGAAGATGCCGCCGAGGCCGTGAAGCAGCACGTCGCCTATCTTCACCTGACGTCCCGGCAGCGGCGCCACATCGAGCAGCTCGAGGTTGCGCGGCTCGAAGGCCATCAGGTGCGCTTTGCCTCTGCTGAAGGAGATGGTGAGCATGCGCTCGTGGGCGTCGAAGGCGAAGGCTGGGCACATGCCCGCGAAGCTCGCCTCGTTCTTGAAGTAGTGGATCACGGGATCGCCGCTCGACGGCCCGGCCCACTCGGACACGTCCGAGGCGCGACAGTCATCGTGCAGGCTGTTGCTGTGCGGCGACATGCGCGGATGCTTCGCCCCACGCTTCGGGTGCACGGCTCTGGTGGACGCCGGTGAGCGCACCTTCCCAATCGCGTCCCGCGTCTCGATCCGATACTCGAGGTCACCCCATTTCGGCATATGCGCTCCTTTGCGCGGCAGCATACATCAAGATGTCGCGGGCGCGGCGGCGCCGATCGCCTCGTGAGCCTCCCGCGCGGACGGTCGCCTTGCCGGCTTCAGCTCTGCGCACTAGGGCCGGGGCATGCCCGATTCTCATCTCGAGCGCGTGCTCGTCACCGTCACCGGCCCGGACACCTCGGGCATCACCGCCGCTCTGACCGGGGTGCTCGCGGAGAAGGGCGCACGCTTGCTCGACATCGAGCAGGTGGTCGTGCAGGGACAGCTCACGCTCTGCCTCTTGGTGGGCCTGGGGAGCGCGCGGGCCGCGAGCGAGCCCGTGCTCAAGGACCTGCTCTTCACGGCCAAGCGCATGGGCCTCGATCTGGACTTCGCCGTCGTGCCCGGCGAACGCGACGAGCGTGCGGGACAGCGCTACGCCGTGACCGCCATCGGCGACGGCTTGGATGCCAACGGGGTCCACGTGATCGCCGACGTGCTCGCGCGCTATCACGCCAACATCGAGCAGATCCGTCAGCTCTCGGGTGAGCGCCTCGGATCCGTCGAGATCCTGCTCGGGCTGCCTGCCGAGGTGGGCGCAGCGAGCGCCCTCAGGCGTGATCTGATCCGCGCGACGGCCGACCTCGACATCGACGTGGCCGTGCAGCGCGAGCGCCTCACGCGCCGCGCCAAGCGCCTCGTGATCATGGACATGGACTCCACGCTGATCCGCATCGAGGTGATCGACGAGCTGGCGCGTATGCACGGCGTGGTGGATCGCGTCTCGGAGATCACCCGCCGCGCGATGGCGGGCGAGCTGGACTTCGAAGAGAGCCTGCGCGAGCGCGTGGCGCTGTTGCGCGGGCTGAAGGTCGAGAAGGTGCACGCCTTGGCCGCCGACCTGCCCGTCACGGAGGGCGCCCGTGAGATGCTCACCGTGCTGCGCAAGCTCGGCTTCAAGACGGGCGTGATCAGCGGTGGCTTCACCTTCGCCGCCTACGCGCTGAAGGAGAGGCTCGGTCTCGACTACGCCTACGCCAACGAGCTGGTCGAAGACGCCGGTGTGCTCACGGGCGAGGTGAAGCAGCCGGTGGTCAGCCCCCAGCGCAAGGCCGACCTGCTCGACGCCATCGCCCAACGGGAGGGCATCGCCCTGGAGCAGACCATCGCCATCGGCGACGGCGCCAACGATCTCGCCATGCTCGAGCGCGCGGGGCTCGGCATCGCCTTCCACGCCAAGCCACGCCTACGCGAGCAGGCCGACACCGCTCTGCGCGCCGGCGGGCTCGATCGCATCTTGTATCTGCTCGGGCTGCACGCCCACGACATCGCGGACCTGCTCGCGGACTGATCGGCGCCTGAGCTTTCGAGCGGCCCAGATCCTGCTTCCTTCTGACTCCCTGCTCCGAGTTGGGCAGCTCGAACACCCCAGGGGGTTATGCAATGCGCCGCGTCAAAAACGATCAAGAATGGACGAGGGACGTCCTCGATAACCTCGAAGACCTCTCCCGCGAGGGTTGCTGTCTACCTGGCGAGAGCGACATGCTGCGCCGGGGCGACGAGCCCCTCAACATGGAGGGATCGCTTCAGGCGATCTTGAGTCAGGGGCTGCCCATGAAGTCCGAGGGCTGGGGCACATATATGGCGTGACGCGTCATGACGCGCTGCGTTCTGGGGCCACGCGGTGCGTCGAAACGTGCCGGATTGTCGCGCTGGTGCGAAAGCGCCGACGCGCTTGGGCCCACCCTGTGCACCCGCAAGCCCCGTGCGATGCGTAAAGTCACTGGCGCGAAACCCATCTCGGGTGAATACCTCGCGCGGACCGTGTCCCGTCCCCACGGCCCGGAGGTGCGTCATCGAGCTCGGAGTCCCCAAGGAGACACACGACCGTGAGCGTCGTGTAGCCATCGTCCCCGACAGCGTGCCCAAGCTCGCGAAGCTTGGCTTCCACGTGCGCGTCGAGACCGGAGCCGGCGAAGCCGCGGGCTTCTTCGACGCCGCATATGAGGCCGTGGGCGCGGAGATCATGCCCGACGCAGCGGCTCTCTACGCGGCTGCGGACATGCTGGTGAAGGTGCGCGCGCCTAGCCTGGACGAGGTCGCGCTGCTGAAGCCGGACACCACGCTCATCTCTCTGCTCTTCCCTGCGCAGAACGTCGAGCTGGTGGACGCGCTGGCGGAGCGAAGCGCCACCGTGCTCGCCCTGGACAAGATCCCCCGCATCAGCCGCGCCCAGAAGATGGACGTGCTCAGCTCCATGGCGAACATTGCCGGCTACCGCGCCGTGATCGAGGCCGCCGAGGCGCTCCCCGGCTTCTTCGGCGCGCAGGTCACGGCGGCGGGCTCGACGCCACCTGCCAAGGTGCTGATCATCGGCGCAGGTGTGGCGGGCCTAGCGGCCATCGGCGCCGCGCGCTCCCTCGGCGCCGATGTGCGGGCCTTCGACGCGCGCCCTGTGACCAAGGAGCAGGTCGAGAGCCTCGGCGCGACCTTCCTCGAGGTGAAGATCGACGAGAGCGGCGACGGCGGCGGCGGCTACGCCAAGGTCATGAGCAAGGAGTTCATCGAGGCCGAGATGACCCTCTTCCGTGAGCAGGCGAAGGAGGTCAGCGTGATCGTCACGACCGCCCTCGTGCCCGGCAAGAAGGCGCCGCTGCTCGTGCCGCGTGACGTGGTCGAGGCCATGGCCCCGGGAGGCGTGGTGGTCGATCTCGCGGCGGAGCAGGGCGGCAACTGCGAGCTGACCCGCGCCGACGAGGTCGTGGTTCACAATGGAGTGAAGATCCTCGGCTACACGGATCTGACGAGTCGCATGTCAGGCACCGCGAGCCGCTTCTTCTCCGGAAACATCCACCACCTGCTCGAGGACATGGTGAACGATGACGGCTTCCACGTGGACCTCGAGGACGAGGCCGTGCGCGGTGCACTTCAGGTGCTGAAGGGAGAGAAGCTCGAGCCTCCGCCTCCACCCGAGCCGCCACCTCCGCCCAAGAAGGCCGAGCCGCGTGAGGTCCCCGTGAAGGCGAAGAAGGAGCAGAAGAAGAGCGGCGCCGTCGGTACCGCCCTCGGGCTGCTCTTGGCGCTGGTCTTCCTGGCTCTGGGACAGGTCGCTCCGAGTGAGTTCTTGCAGCACTTCACGGTCTTCGTGCTCGCCTGCTTCGTGGGCTGGCAGGTCGTGTGGTCGGTGTCCGCTGCACTCCACACGCCTCTGATGAGCGTCACCAACGCCATCAGCGGAATCATCGTCGTCGGCGGTCTGCTCGAGGCGGGCGTCGCCCCCGGCGAGCACGGCTACGGCCTCGCGGCCTTGCTGGGCGCCGCGGCCATTCTGGTCGCGAGCATCAACATCTTCGGCGGCTTCTACGTCACGCAGCGCATGCTCGCGATGTTTCGGAGGCATTGATGATCCAGGTCGGCGTTCTCACCATGGCGTACCTGGTCGCAGGTGTGCTCTTCATCCGCAGTCTCGGCGGGCTCTCGAATCAGGAGACGGCACGGCGCGGCAACATCTTCGGCGTCGTGGGCATGCTCTTGGCCATCGGCGCCACGCTCTTCGAGGACCGAATTCAGAGCCTGACCTTGGTCGGCGCTGCGGTGATCGTCGGCGCGGTGATCGGGCTCTTCCTGGCCCATCGCGTGGTGATGACGGCCATGCCGCAGCTGGTGGCCATGCTCCACAGCTTCGTCGGTCTCGCCGCTGTGCTGGTCGGCATGTCGAGCTACCTGAACCCGGGTGAAGAGCTGAGCGGGGTGGCGCTGACCGTCCACAGCATCGAGATCTGGGTCGGCGTCGCCATTGGCGCGCTCACCTTCACGGGCTCCATCATCGCCTGGGCCAAGCTGCGCGGCTCGCTCTCCGGCAAGCCTCTGCTGCTGCCGGGGCGCCACCTGCTGAACCTGATCATCGTGGGCACCATCGTCGGCTTGGCCGTGCCCTTCACGCAGGCACCGGATCCGGCGCAGGGGATGATCTTCCTCTACATCATGGCCGGCGTCGCGGGGCTCTTGGGTCTGCACCTCGTGTCCGCCATCGGTGGCGCGGACATGCCCGTCGTGGTCTCGCTGCTGAACAGCTACTCCGGTTGGGCGGCGGCGGCCTCGGGCTTTGTGCTCGGCAACGATCTCTTGATCGTCACCGGCGCGTTGGTGGGTTCGAGCGGCGCGATCCTCTCGATCATCATGTGTCGGGCCATGAACCGCTCGATCCTCAACGTGGTCTTCGGTGGCTTCGGTACGGCCTCGGGCGCCAAGGCTTCGTCGAGTGATGAGGAGCAAGGCGAGGTGCAGGAGATCGACGCGGTCGCTTTGGCCGAGCAGCTCGCCCATGCCAAGCGCGTGGTGATCGTGCCCGGCTACGGCATGGCCGTGGCTCGCGCGCAGCACCCCGTGCACGAGCTCGCGACGCTGCTGAAGGAGAAGGGCGTGGAGGTCAGCTTCGCGATTCACCCCGTGGCGGGTCGCCTGCCGGGACACATGAACGTGCTGCTCGCCGAGGCGGGTGTGCCCTACGACATCGTCCACGAGATGGACGAGGTGAACCCGGGGCTGCCGAACACGGACGTCTGCCTCGTGATCGGCGCGAACGACATCGTCAACCCCGGCGCCGAGACGGACGAGACGAGCCCGATCTACGGCATGCCGGTGATCCAGGTCTGGAATGGCGGCACCACCGTCGTCTTCAAGCGTGGCATGAGCGCGGGCTACGCGGGCGTGCAGAACCCGCTCTTCTTCGAGGACAACACGCGCATGCTCTTCGGCGACGCCAAGAAGAGCGTGGACGCCTTGGTCGGCGCTCTGCGCGCCGCGTAGGCGGATCTACTCGACGGGCACGAGGACCTGCGCGGGTGGGCCCACGTCTTGGATCAGGCCGTCGCCGAGCTGCCCGCGGTGGTCGCGTCCCCAGCACTGCACGGTGGTGTCGGCGAGCAGGGCGCAGGCGAAGTCCGCGCCCGACGAGACCTGCGTGGCGCGGCCGACGCCCGGCACGGGCAAGATCTCTGCGCGCTCGGGCGGGTCGAGGCTGACGCCGAGCTGCTCGAAGCGATCTTCGCCCCAACACACGACGCGGCTCGACATGTCGAGGCCGCAGGTGAAGGCGCCTCCGGCGGAGATCTGGCTCATGACCGGTGCCGTGTCGATCGAGGTGGGGCTCGACTTCCAGGTTCGCTCGTCCAGGCCGAGGCGCTTGCGGTAGTTGTTGCCCCAGCAGTAGAGGGCGCCCGCCTCGTCGAGGCCGCAGGTGTGGACGTCGCCGGCCGTGATCTCCACGAAGCGCGCCTCGGTGTCGGTGACCGTGGGTGTGAGTCGATTGAAGAAGTCGCCGACGCCCAGCTCTCCTCGCGCGTTCGATCCCCAACAGCGCGCCACGCCCGAGTCCGAGAGAGCGCAGCTGTGGGAGTCGCCCAAGGCGAGGCGCGTGACATCGAGGGCTAGCCTACGGGTCCGCACCAGGATCCGGCTGTCCCTCGTGCTGTCGTTGCCGAGCTGACCGAAGGCGTTGTCACCGGAGCAGAAAACAGCGCCCGACTCCATCTGCCAGCAGCTATGCCGCGCTCCGCCGGCCACGCGCTGATGGGTGGTGCCGCCGCGGATCGAGGGCCGCACGCGGACGTCCGTGCGGTTGTCGGCGAGCTGACCGTCGGCGTCGAAGCCCCAGGCTGCGCGCTTGCCGTCCATCATCACGGCGTAGGTCGAGAAGCCTCCGGCGTCGATCGACACCACGCCCTCGATCATTGCCGGCGCCGCGAAGGCGCGTCCGTCCACCGTGTCGTCGCCGAGCTGTCCCGAGCGGTTGTCGCCCCAGCACCACACGCTGCCGTCGCCCAAGAGCGCGCAGGCGTGGGCGTGGCCCGTGGCGATGGCGACGACCCCGGTCAGCGGTACGCCCGCCGGGCCCGCGTCGGGCTCACCTCCGTCGCCCGCGTCGAAGAGGGCGCCATCCTGTGAGCCGCCATCACCTGCGTCCAGCGTCGCGTCGGGACCCGCGTCGCCGCCTCCGCCTCCTCCGCCGCAGGATGCGAGAACACAGATGAAACCAAGATAAACCGCAGACCTCGGAGCAATCACCGTGCGATCCTAGCAGCTCTATCGGGGCTCGGCCTGTTCGCTGCCTTTCCCAGCCGCCGCCGCCGCTCGCAGGAAATGCTCCGCGACCTCCGTCAGCGCGCGACTCGCCGTAGCGATCTCGAGCAGGCGCCCATCCAGCAAGCCTTCGGTCGCGGCGAGCACCATGCCGACGAGCAGCTCGGCTTGCACCGCCGCCGTCTCCTCGTGCTTCACGAGGCCCATGCGCAGGAGATCCTCCCGCAGATCGTGGCGCGCTGCGTCGATGGTCTGGCGAAAGCGCCGCCCCAGCGGCGAGGACACGTCTCGACGATGACGCAGGAAGAGCTCCGTCATATGCGGCTCCGCCAACAAGGCGCGCAGTGATGACGAGAAGGTGCGGGCGACGGCCTCCCGTGGGCTCTCCACACCCAAGCCCTCACGGTAGTCCCGCAGGCGCACCCGGACGCGTTCGGATACGCGCTCCGCGGCCTCCGTGAGCGCCTCGTCCATGGACGCGAAGTGTACGTAGAAGGTCGGCTGGGCGACTCCGGCGGCCGCCGCCACGCGCCCGGTGGTCAGCTTCGCCTCGCCCTCACGGTAGAGCACCTCGAGGGTCGCCTCGATCAGGCGCCCACGGGTTCTCTGCTTGGCTTCGACTCGAGTCATGCAGGTGGAGCCCTATCAGAACTGACGCCTCGACGCAGGCGATAGGCTTTCGGAGCTTTCGGGCTATAGTGCGCCCATGTCGGGACAGTCGCTCCTCGGAGGTCGCTACGAGCTCTTGGAGCCCGCGGGCGGCGGGGGCATGGCCACGGTCTGGCGCGGTCGGGTGCGTGGCGCCGCAGGCTTCGCTCGGACCATCGCCATCAAGCGCATGTTGCCGAGCTTGTCGGAGAGCGAGGACTTCGCCGCCATGTTCGTCGAGGAGGCGCGCGTCGTGGCGGACCTGAGCCACCCGCATATCGTTCAGGTGCAGGACTTCGGTCAGGACGAGCGGGGCGGCTACTTCATCGTCATGGAGTGGGTCGAGGGCCTCGACCTCGGCCGCTGGCTCTTCGCGCACAGACGCGCAGGCCTCGCTACGCCGTGGGCCTGCGTCGCGCGCGTCGGCGCCGCCATCGCCCGCGCGCTCCACTGCGCCCATGAGCGCGCGGACGCGGAGGACAACGCCGCCCCGGTCTTTCATCGCGACGTGACGCCGAGCAACATCCTGATCGACGTGTATGGCGTGCCGAAGCTCTCCGACTTCGGCCTCGCGCGCGCCATGGACCGCATCACCCTCACCACCCCGGGCGTGGTGAAGGGCAAGCTCGCTTACGTCGCGCCAGAGCTCGTGGGCGGACAGAAGGCCTCCGCCGCCTCGGACGTCTACAGCCTCGGTGTGGTGCTCTGGGAGGCCCTCGCCGGTCGGCGGCTGTTCGAGGCGGGCAACGAGCTCGAGCTCTTCGTCAAGGTGGGCGCCTCGCAGATTCAGCCCATCGACGAGCTGCGGAGCGACCTGCCCGAGGGACTCGGCGTGTGCATTCAGCGCGCCACCGAGAAGCTCATGCCCAACCGCTACTCCGACGCCCGCGGGCTCGCCGTGGACCTCGAGCGCGTGCTGCATCGGCACGGAGACGGCGACCGTGAGGCCCTCGCCCGGAGCGTGGCCTCCGTCCGCGACCGCAGCCTGAGCTGAAGGCCCGCGCGCCTCAGCCGGGTCCGGCGACGCAGCGTCCGGCGATGCAGCTCTCGCCGCTGGTGCAGCAGCTGCCGCATCCGCACAGGGTCTCGCCGGGGTTGCATGCGGGGACGCAGCGCCCCGACAGACAGGCCTCGCCACAGCCGCAAGCGGGGTTGCAGGGGTTGGGGGCGCAGGTGCCGCCGCCGGTGCAGAATTCGCCCGCGCCGCAGCGTCCATCGCACAGCCCGCCGCAGCCATCGGGCGTGCCGCAGGTCACGCCGGCGGCGCAGCTGGGCACGCAGCGGCAGGCGTAGTCACCTCTGCGCTCCGTGCACACGTTGCCGCCCGTGCAGCTCCCGGTGCAGGTTCCACCGCAGCCGTCGGACCCGCCGCAAGCCGCGTCCGCCGGACAGCTGGGTGAGCAGCAGCCGCTGTTGGTGCACACGTCGCCGGCCGCGCAGGGCACGTCGCAGACGCCGCCGCAGCCGTCGGGTGCGCCACATACGGCGCCCGCGCAATTGGGCGCGCATTCGCAGACGTAGCTGCCACGGCTGAGGTTGCAGGCCTCTCCCGCGCCGCAGGTGCCCTCACAGGTCCCGCCGCAGCTGTCGCCGGCGCCGCAGATGCCCGAGGGGTCGCAGCTCGGTGGGCAGACGCACTCGTAGCCCGAGCCCTCGGCCTGGCAGACTTCGCCGGCTCCGCAGCTGCCCTCGCAGCTCCCGCCGCAGCCGTCGTCGCCTCCGCAGCTGATGCCGGTGCAGTCCGGAGTGCAGCAGCTGCCGCTGTAGCAGACGCCCGTGCCCGTGCAGCTGCCGCGCCCGCAGACGCCTCCGCAGCCGTTGGGAGCGCCACAACGCTTGCCCTCGCAATTCGGCTCGCACACGCACTCGTAGCGCCTGCGCCGGCTCTCGCAGCGGCGTCCTGGCGGGCAGGCGCCGTTGCAGGTGCCGCCGCAGCCGTCCGGCTCGCCGCAGGAGGAGCCGGTGCAGTCCGGGGTGCAGACGCAGGTGTCGAGCTCGCAGCGCGCGCCCACGTCGCAGCCACCAGGGCCGCAGTCGCAGGTGGTCTCGCAGCGCCCGTTGATGCACACGCGGGTCCCCGGGCAGGTCACGCCCGCGCACAGGTCGGTCGTGCAGCGGCCTCGTAGGCAGCGCTCGCCCTCGGCGCAGGTCACGCCATCGCAGGGCCCGGGAACCACGCACACTAGGTCGCAGGCTTGGCCCGCCGCACACAGCCCGCCGCAGTCGTCGAGGGTCACGCAGCGCCCGCGTGCGGGATCGCAGAATTCGCCGTCGGCGCAGGTCACGCCCGTGCAGGGAGTCGGCGGGAAACAGCCGGCGAGGCAGGCGCCTCCGAAGCAGGTCGTGCGCGCGTCGCAGGTCACGCCCGCGCAGGGGTCGGCGACGTCTACGCAGCGCGCCACGCACTCGCCATCGGTGCAGAAGGTGGGATCCGCGGCGGTGCAGGGGTTTCGCTGACAGCGTCCGCCGAGGCAGACCTCGCCCGCGGCGCAGCTGCTCGTCGTGACGCATGTGGGACCGGGGAGCGCTCCGTCACGCGCGGATCCGTCACGGGTCGCGCCGTCTCCACCGGCTCCGTCACGCGCCGCGCCGTCTCCGGCTCCGTCGCGGGTCGCGCCGTCTCCTCTGCCCGCGTCGGCGCCGCCTCCGTCGACCGCGGTGCAGACACCGGACACGCAGCTCAGGTCGTTGCGACAAGGATTGTCCGAGTCGCCGCCACAGGTCGCGCCCACGCCTCCCTTGGCGGCGGCGCAGCCCGCGAGCAGCAGCGCGGCCGTGACCGCAAATGAGATGCTCAGCCCCCAGCGGCGCCCGTGACGCCTGCGGTGGTCGGATGTGGAAGCCTGCTCCTGTGTGAACGTCCCAACCATCGTCTGCTCCTCCTGAATCTCTCGAGCCCTGCCCTGCGGCTCCCTAGAGTATCGGTGATCTTTCTCTCGCGAGCACGTTTTCGTGCCTCACCGAGTCTTCCGCGCCGCCCGAGCGCGTGATACCAGCGACTCATGGTGCGCCAGCCGGTCCCTCGGCCCGCGCGACCTCAGGAGCGGTTTCATGGCCAAACTCTTCGACCCCACGCCCGAGCACGCGGCGCTGCGCGACATGCTGCGTCGCTTCGCCGACGAGCAGGTGCGTCCCCAGGCGGCGGCCCACGATCGGGCGGAGCGCTTCAATCACGATCTCTTCCTTCAGCTCGGTGAGCTCGGGCTGCTCGGGGTGACGGTGGCCGAGCGCTTCGGGGGCTCCGAGCTCGACGCCGTGGGCGCCTGCATCGTCCACGAGGAGCTCTCCGCCGCCGATCCAGGCTTCGCGCTAGCCTATCTCGCCCACGCGATCCTCTTCGCCAACAACCTCGACAAGAACGGAGACGACGCGCAGCGCGCGCGCATCCTGCCCCCGGCGTGCGAAGGCAAGCTGATCGGCGGCATGGCCATGAGCGAGCCCGACGCTGGCACGGACGTGCTCGGTATGAGCACGACGGCCAAGCGCGAGGGTGACGAGTACGTGCTCGACGGCGCCAAGATGTGGATCACCAACGGCGCCATCAGCGACACGGAGCTAGGAGACGTCTTCCTGGTCTACGCCCGGGTCGCCGGTGCGGCCCGCAACGAGCTGAGCATGTTCATCGTCGAGAAGGGCATGGCCGGCTTCGGGCTCGGCCAGAAGATCCACGACAAGCTCGGCATGCGCGCGTCGACCACGGCGGAGCTGGTCTTCGACGGCTGTCGCGTGCCGCTCGCGAACCGAGTCGGCCCCGAGGGCTCCGCGGCGCTCCACATGATGCGCAACCTGGAGCTCGAGCGCCTGACCTTGGCCGCCATGAGTCTGGGCATCGCGCGTCGCAGCTTGGAGCTGATGAACGCCTACGCGCGGGATCGCAAGAGCTTCGGCGAGCCGCTGAACCACTTCGGTCAGGTGCAGCGCCACCTCGCGGAGTCCTACGCCGAGTACATGGCGGGCCGCAGCTACGTGTACGCCACGGCCGCCGAGATCGACCTCGACGTGCCCGGGCATCGCCTCGACTCGGATGGCGTGAAGCTCTACTGCTCGACGAT
The DNA here is from genome assembly GCA_013151775.1 of Deltaproteobacteria bacterium. Lineage (GTDB taxonomy): Bacteria > Myxococcota_A > Polyangia > Polyangiales > Houyiibacteriaceae > JAADHO01. The sequence goes on from JAADHO010000257.1 coordinate 30,658, forward strand.
GGCGAAGAACGTGGCGGATCGCGCCATCCAGGTCTTGGGCGGCTACGGCTACGTGGGCGAATACGAGGTCGAGCGGCTGTGGCGCGACGCCAAGCTGCTCGAGATCGGCGGCGGCACGCTCGAGGCGCACCAAAAGAACATGACCCGCGATCTGTCTCGACTCGACAGCCTGCGCTGATCGACTCAGTCCTGGGTGTCGTGGGCGTCCGCCCCTGCGTCGTGGCTCGCCTCGACCAGGATCGGTCCGAGATCGATCTGCGGAGGCGCGGCTTCGGGCGCTGCCTCGTCTGACGACGGCTGGCTCTCGGCGTCCGCCGCGGCAGCTTCGGGCGCGTCCGGGGCGATGACCTCACCGACCAAGAGCCCAGCCCCGACGGCGACCACCAGGGCGATGAGGACGGGGAAGCCGCGCTTCTTGGGCGGCAATGGCGGAGGCAGCGCCGGCGGTCCAGGCGAGACGGAAGGCGAGTCGTCGCTCAGCACGTCGCCGGCGTCCGCCTCCGCGTCGACCTGCATCGTGCTCTCCGGAACGTCGTCGTCATCGTCTGCCATCGCGCCGAGCATACCGCGCCAGGCCAGGAATGGCATCGCCGCACCTCGTACCAAGCCGTGGCCTCCCGCGCTTCCGCAGTCGCCTCTGGCAGAAAGCGCAGCGGAGTCATGCTTCCTTGATGGAATCTCGGAGGTCAGCCTCGAGCTCATCGAGGCTTTGTGTCTCCCCGCCCTCGCCCCGCTCGTGGCGTTCAAGCCGCTTGACCGCAACGCTTAGCCACGCCTTGCCGACTTCTTCTGCATCCTCCACACCCTCGGACAGCTCGCCTGAGACGATCGCTCGGTCGGCCTCGTCTAAGCCATAGGCGTCATCCAAGAACTTTCGGGCGCCGGAAGTCATCTCCAAGATGTTAGGTCAGCCGGCTTCTCGGGGCTAGGAGTGCCACTCGAGATCAGCCCCTTGCTGCTTGGGCCTCGCCTCGGTCAACCTGTGGTCATGTCCCGCAAAGCGACCCACTCTGTTGGCCTGATCGTTCTCGTCGCTGCCTGCACGTCCTCCGCCGCGCCTGTTTCCGACGCGAGCGTGGACGCGATGTCCTCGGACGCGGCCGTCGACGCCAGCCCGCCGCCTCGTTGCGAGCCTCCCGCGGTGCCGCCCGCTACCTGCAATCTGCACGCGGAGCTGTGTTCGCGGCGCTATGACGAGGTGGCCTACGCCACGAGTCACAACGCCATGAGCAACCTGGAGGAGCGCTGGCTCGCTCCGAATCAGAGCTTCCGTGTGACGCGTCAGCTCGAGGATGGCGTGCGCGCGCTGATGCTCGACACGCACTATTTTCGAGATGAACCCGTGCTCTGCCATGGCATCTGCACCGCGGGCCGGAAGCCTCTGGCCGAGGGCTTGTTCGAGATCGCCGAGTTCCTGCGCTGCCATCCCGCCGAGGTCGTCAGCATCATCTTCGAGACGTATATCTCGCCCGAGGACACGCGCGCCGCCTTCGTGGAGTCGGGCCTCGACGCCTATCTCCACGTGCAGGCGCCGGACGCGCCGTGGCCAACGCTCGGCGAGATGATCGCGAGCGGTGAGCGCTTGGTCGTGTTCACGGATCGTGATGGCGACGCCTGGCCGGGCTATCACGACATCTGGGCATGGGCCTTCGAGACGCCCTTCGCCGCCGAGACGCCCGCTGACCTGCGCTGCGAGCTGGGTCGCGGCGCGATGGGAAGTGACCTCTTCATCCTGAACCACTTCCTCACGGCCCCCCTGGCCGCGCCCTCGCTCGCGGAGATGGTCAACTACGACCCC
>JAADHO010000085.1 GCA_013151775.1 Deltaproteobacteria bacterium
CCCGGCCCACGCAGCGCCCCGGCGTCGTCGTGCGTCCCGCTAACCCGCGTCCCGCCCGGCCCACGCAGCGACCCGGCGTCGTCCAGCCCACGCAGCTGCGCTGCCGCATCGGCAGCAGCGTCGTCCCGCGCGGCGGCCTGTTGACCATCACGGGCAGCGGTCTCTCCGGAGCCACGGTGAGAATCGGAGGAATCGTCTCGCCCGTCGTCAGCAACACGGATCGAATGATTCAGGCGCAGGCGGCCGGAGGCAGCGGAGCCGTCACCGTGGCGGCGGGTGGCCGACGCGCTAACTGCGGCAACGTGCGCGTCATGGGTCGCTGAGACGCAGCGCCACGGCCAGGGGATCCGCCCTGAGCCGTGGCTGCGCTGATCGTTTCGGCAAGCGACGCGCTAGCCGAGGGCGATTTGTCACATTTTCACTGCCCGGGCATAGACGTTGCGGTGCCGGGCTCCATGTGTACGATGCCCGGCCCTCGCGCGGAGGAAGCACGCATGACCATGGACACCCCACTGCTCTTCGATCTCTACCGACAGATGCTCCTCATCCGTCGTTTCGAGGAGGAGGCGGCGCGCGCGTACGCCCAATCCCACGCGGGTGGTTTCCTGCACCTCTACATCGGTCAGGAGGCGATCGCCGTGGGCGCGTCCTCGGCCATGCGCGATGACGACTACGTCTTCCAGACCTATCGCGATCACGGCATTGCCTTGGCGCGCGGCATGGCGCCCGGCGCGGCCATGGCGGAGCTCTTCGGCAAGGACACGGGCTGCTCCCGCGGCATGGGCGGCTCCATGCACTTCTTCGATGCTGAACACGGCTTCTACGGAGGGTGGGGCATCGTCGGCGGTCACCTCGCCCTCGCGGCCGGCACCGCGTTCAAGAGTCGCTACCGTGGCGACGACTCCGTGACGGTCTGCTTCTTCGGTGAGGGCGCCACCAACATCGGCGGCTTCCACGAGGCGTTCAGCCTCGCAGGCCTGTGGAAGTTGCCCATCGTCTTCGTCTGCGAGAACAACCGCTACGCCATGGGCACGCCCCTCGAGCGCACCTCGCCGCTGACCGATCTGACGCTCAAGGCCCAAGGCTATGGCATGGCCTCCGACCGCTTCGAAGGCTCCGATGTCAGCGTCGTGCGAGAGCACCTCACGCCGGCCTTGGCGCGCGCACGCAGCGGTGAAGGCCCGACCTTCATCGAGATCGACACCTACCGCTTCCGCGGTCACTCCATGAGCGACCCGGCGAAGTACCGCACGCGCGAGGAGCTCGAGGAGCGCAAGAAGGCAGATCCTCTGGCCGTGACCCGCGAGCAGCTCGAGGCCGGCGGCGCGGAGGTCTCCGCCTTCGACGAGCTCGAGGAGGCGGTCGAGCGCGAGATCGCCAAGGCTGTGGAATTCGCCGGGGACAGCCCGCCCGCGCGTGAGCAGATCATGCTCGACACGGTGCTCGTGAAGGGAGACGCTTGATGCGCATCATTCGGTATCGCGAGGCCTTGCGTGAGGCCATGTTCGAGGAGATGGAGCGCGACCCGGACGTGCTCCTGATGGGTGAAGAGGTTGGCCACTACCAAGGCGCCTACAAGGTCAGCGAGGGGCTGCTCGAGCGCTTTGGCGAGCGCCGCGTGATCGACACCCCGATCGCCGAGGCGGGCTTCGCGGGCATCGGCGTGGGCGCCGCCATGGTCGGACTGCGCCCGATCATCGAGTTCATGACCTGGAACTTCTCCTTCGTCGCCTTCGATCAGATCGTGAGCAACGCCGCGAAGATCCACTCCATGAGCGGCGGTGCGATCCGCTGCCCCATCGTCTTCCGCGGACCCAACGGCTCGGCCAAGCAGGTCGCGGCGCAGCACAGCCACACGGTGGAGGCGCTGTACACGCACTTCCCCGGACTTCACGTGCTCGCGCCCTCGACGGCGCGCGACGCCAAGGGCCTGCTCAAGGCGGCCATCCGCGACGACAACCCCGTGATCTTCTTGGAAGGCGAGACGCTCTACGGCGTGAAGGGTGAGGTCCCGGACGAAGGCGTGGATGAGCTCGTGCCCATCGGCAAGGGTCGCGTCGCGCGCGAAGGCGACGCCTGCACCGTCGTCACCTGGGGTCGGCCCTACTACGACGTGATGAAGGCCGCGGAGCAGCTGGCCGCCGACGGAATCGAGCTCGAGGTGATCGACCCGCGGACCCTGAGGCCGCTGGACGAGGAGCTCGTCCTGAAGAGCGTGCGCAAGACCAACCGCTGCGTCATCGTGCACGAGCACTGGCCCTATGGCGGACCCGGCGCGCAGCTCGTGGACGTGATCCAGCGCGAGGCCTTCGACCACCTCGACGCGCCCGTGCTGCGCGTGACCGGCCTCGACGTGCCCATGCCCTACGCTTCGAACCTCGAGGACATGGTCCTGCCCAGCGTCGATCGTGTGGTCGACGCTGTGCGCCGCGTCACCTACATGGGAAACTGAGCCATGGCCAAGATCATCGGATTGCCCAAGCTCTCTCCCACCATGGAGGAGGGCACGCTCGTACGCTGGACCAAGCAGGAGGGCGACGCCGTCGAGGTGGACGAGCTGCTCGCTGAGGTCGAGACGGACAAGGCTACGATGGAGTTTCGCTCCTTCGATCGGGGCGTGTTGTTGAAGATCCTGATCGCCGAAGGTGAGTCCGCGCCGCCCGACGCGCCCGTCGCCATCATCGGCGAGGCGGGCGAAGACATCAGTGATCTCTTGGCTCAGCTCGCGTCGAGCGCGTCTGTGTCCGAGGTGGCGCCCGCGTCTCCCGAGCGTCAGACCGCCGTGGCCCTGCCTTCGCCCGAGCCTGCGACGCCCGCGTCCCTCCCGTTCGCGCCACAGCCGACCGGCCGCATCCTCGCCTCGCCTCTCGTGCGTCGCCTCGCCCGCGAGCAGGGCGTGGAGCTCTCGGATCTGCGCGGCACCGGTCCCCGTGGGCGCATCATCAAGCGTGACCTCGAGGGCTACACGCCCGCGGTGGCGCCCGTCATCAGCGCAGGTCGACTGCCCGCCCGTGTCGAGCGGGCGAGCGCCACGCGACGTACCATCGCGCGCAGGCTCACCGAGTCGACGCAGGGTGTGCCTCACTACTATCTCACCATCGACATCGACGCCGAGCCTTTGGTCGACGCGCGCCGCCGCATCAACGCGGAGCTCACGCAGCAGGGCGAGAAGGTCTCCCTCAACGATCTGATCCTCAAGGCCTGCGCCGTCGCCCTGCGCCGCGTGCCCGAGGTGAACGTCTCGTGGGTCGATGGCGATATCCACCTGCATCAGGTGGTGGACATCTCCGTCGCCGTGGCCATCCCCGACGGCCTCGTCACGCCCGTGGTGCGCGACGCCGACAAGCTCGGCGTGCTCGCCATCAGCCAACAGGTGCGCGAGCTCGCCGGACGCGCGCGAGACAAGCGCCTCTCGCTCGAGGAGATGACCAACGGCACCTTCTCCATCTCGAACCTCGGCATGTTCGGCATCGAGTCCTTCACCGCCGTGATCAACCCACCCGAGGGAGCCATCCTCGCGGTCGGCGCGCTGCGCGAAGAGCCCGTGGTCAAAGGCGATGTGCTCGCGCCCGGCAAGCGCATGCGCATGACGCTGAGCTGCGATCACCGCGTGATCGACGGCGCCCTCGGCGCTCGTTTTTGCGCCGCCCTGAAGCGCCTGCTCGAGTCACCGGCCAACATGCTGATCTGACGGCTCAGCAGGCGCCGTGGCCGCGCCGCGCGGGGAAGATCTTGCCGGGATTCAAGATCCCTTTCGGGTCGAAGACCTGCTTGACGCGTCGCTGTGTGGCGATCAGCTCGGCGCTCTGCTCGAGCTCCAAATACGGCGCCTTCAGCGCGCCGATGCCGTGCTCACCGCTGAGCGTGCCGCCCATCTCGACCACGGCCTCGAAGAGCGCGCGAATGGCCGAGTCGACCTGCGGGCGCTGCGACTCGTCGTCCCAGAGCAGGTTCACGTGCAGGTTGCCGTCACCCGCGTGTCCGTAGGTCGGCATCTGGATGCCGCGCTCCTCGGCGAGCCGCCCGCAGAGCTGCAAGAGCTCCGCCATGCGCGAGCGAGGCACGACCACATCCTCGCTGAGCTTGAAGTTCGCGCTCTTGCGCAGCGTCCGGCTCAGCTCGCGTCGCGCCGCCCACAGCCGCTCGCGCTCGCCCGCCTTCTGCGCCACCAAGACCTCGAGGGCGCCCGCATCGTCGAGCGCGCCGCCGAGCCGCTCCACGTCGCGCTCGAGCGCCGCGCCCTGCCCATCGAGCTCGATCAACAGCATGGCACGCGCACCCTCGGGCAGCGCCACGCCCGCGTCGCGCCGCATCAGCTCGAGGGCGATGGCGTCGACCATCTCCACGCAGCGCGGCGTGATGTTGCTAGAGATGGCGAGGGCGATGGCGGCCTGAATCTGCTCGAGGTCCGCCAAGAAGACCAGCAGCGTCGCCACCTCGGGCGGCTTTGAGCGCAGCCGTAGCGTCGCCTCGGTGACCACGCCGAGCGTGCCCTCGGAGCCCACCATCAGCGCGGTGAGATCGTAGCCTGTCACCCCCTTGGGTGTGCGCTTTCCGAGCTTCAGGATGGTTCCGTCGCCCGTCACCAGCTCGAGCCCGAGCACGTGGTCACGCGTCACGCCATACTTGAAGGCTCGAGGACCACCCGCTCCGGCGGCGATGTTGCCGCCGAGGGTGCAGGTCGCCAGCGAGTTGGGATCTGGCGGATAGAAGAGCCCGCGCGCCTCCACCGCCTCGTGCAGCTGTCCCGTGACCACGCCGGGCTCCACCACCGCGAGCAGATCGACCCGCTCGATGCCGCGGATCTCGTGCATGCCCTCGAGGCTGAGCACGATGCCTCCCTGCACCGCCACGGCGCCTCCCACGCGGCCTGTCCCGCTCGCGCGTGGAGTCACGAACACGCCGTGGGCGCTCGCGGCGCGCAGAGTGGCGGCGACCTCCGCGGTGGTCCGCGCCCGCACCAAGGCGTCGGGCACCCGTGGCGTCACCTCGCTCTCGTCCGAGGCGTAGCCTTCGAGCACGTCCCGGTCGGTGATCACGGCGCCCGAGCGCACGGCGTCGATCTCGAGCAGCGCACGCGAGAGGGCGGACATGGGCACGAGCCTCCGGTGAGGCGTGGCGTGCGTCAAGGCCGGCGCAGATCTCACTCGAGATCAGCTCGTGAGAACTGAGCTCTTCGCGCGTCCATCGAGTCCGCTCTCACGGCAAAGGTGCGGACAGGCCGTGCTGCCGCTATCCTGGCGTCATGACTTCGTCCCGTCGCGCCCTGGTCGTCTCGGTGCTGCTCTCGTTCGCGCTCGGCGCCTGCGGTGGCAAGAAAGCGCCTCCTCCTCCGCCTCCCGCAGACACGGGCCCACGGGATGCTGGCATCGACAGCTCCAGAGATGGCGCCATCGACAGCGGACGCGACGGCAGCGTAGACGGCTCGACCCTGGGAGACGGCGGCGCCGGCGAGGTCTTCCCGGGCTGCACCGAGACCATCTTCGAAGAGATCGACCTCGGCGCCGACGTGCGCGGCTTCCAGCAGACCGTGTCCGTCGCGCCCTCCGCCTCGAGCTGGGGCTTGGCGTGGAGCGACGCGAGCGACGCCTTCGAGAACATCCGCGCGCGAGTCGTGCCGAGCAGCGGTGGGCTTGGGATGAACCGCGACGTGACGACGGGCTTCGCGATCTCCGAGGGCGCCGCGATCTTGTCCACGGGCTCGGGTTTCTTAGCCGCCTACTACGACAACTCGGACTTCGGCGCGGGCTACGAGATCTACGTGCGCGGTTTGGACTCCTCGGGCGCGCCCACCGCTGAGCCCGTGAGGTTGAGCAACAACACGGTGCGCGACGACAACCCCACGCTCTTGCGCATGGGCACGGCCAACCTCGTCGTCTGGGTCGAAGACGACATGACGAACCGCGTCGCCAAGGGAGCGATCATCAGTGACGCGGGCGCCATCATGGGCTCGGTGCAGACGTTGACCACATCACCCGAGTCGCCATCTCTCCTGACTCTGGGGCCACTCGCCGGCGGCGCGGGCCTGGTGTGGACGGAAGCCAACACGGACGGCACCGACGCGGTCATGCTGCGCGTGGACAGCTCCGCCCGCCTGGTCGCGGGATCCAAGATCGTCTTGAGCACCGAGCACAACGCCTCCGGAGGCGTCGACCTCGCGACCGACGACGTCACGGGCGGCGCGGCGGTCTTCGACGTGAGCGTCGAGGGCGTGCGCGCAGAGGTGCGCTTCCGTGAGATCGGTGCGGACGGCACTCTGCCCGCTCCGGAGCGCATCGTCAGCGTGGCGCCTGCGACGGGCCGAGACGCGAGCCTCGCGCCGCTCGCCGGTGGCTACGTGGTGGCCTACCGCGCGCTGCCGGATGGGACCATCACCGAGCCGAGGCTGCGTTTGACGCTTCTCGACGTGCGCGGCGACGTACTCAGCAGCTTCGATGGCCCCGCCATGTTGGCGCAGGGCGGACGAACCACGGTTCGCGTCGCTGGTGATGGTCGGGTGCTCGTGGCGTGGGAGGATCAAGACACCGCGGATGGCAGCCGACGCATGCGCGCGGTGCGAGTGCGCTGCGCGGCCGACGGCCCGATCGTGGACGGAGGAATGCCCGATGGGGGAACCGACGCGGGCGTGGACGGATCCGTCGACGGTGGTCCCGACGGCGGCGGTGGTGTACCGGACGGAGGCATCGACCCCTGCGACGCGATCACCACGGAGCTCTGCGGGGCGGGCGACGCCTGTCCCACGACTCAGATCTGCCTGGACGATGGCTGCGGCGGACGGCGCTGTGTCGATTCGGGCCGGGTCTGCAGCTCACGCACGGATTGCCCAGCGGGCAGCTCGTGTGCGGCCGCCGCGGGTGGAGGAGTGTGCGTCAACCCCACGGGTGGCTGCACCGATTCGCGCGACTGCCCCCTCGGCTTCGCCTGTGAGGCGGACGCCTGCGTCGACAGGCGCAGCCCGTGCAGCCCCGCTCTGGACTGCCCACGGGGCTACACGTGTACGGGGTTGGGAGTCGGCGTGCCCTTCTGCGTGCCCGTACACATCCCCTGCGACGGGAGCTGCACCATCGGCGAGTGCTTCGACGTGGACGGGGATGGAGACACGGAGTGCATCTTCGGCGGGGAGTGCTTGGTCAGCTCGGAGTGCCCCACGGGGCAGATCTGCGGCTCGGTGCCCGCCGGCACCTGCGGTGATTTCGGCCCGTGCAACGCCGCGAGTGGCTGTCCCTCGGGAGAGGAGTGCATCGACCTCGCGAGCGATGGTGTGCCGGTCTGCGTACCCACGGGTGGCACATGTTCCAACGACACGGACTGCGCTCTCGGTCAGATCTGCGCCGTGCCCTTGGCCGGGGGTCCGCCGCGATGCATTTGAATCACGGAGCAGGGGCCTCACAGCAGCGTGATCACCGCACTTTTTGCGTAGCAGCGAAGGGGCTTGCGGCGCTCGAGCTAGCAGCAGGGCAGAAATCTGAACAATTACCGCATGTGTCGGCAGGCGCGGAGGTTGCAAGCATACGCGGTGGCGGCCTGACTTCAGGTCGCGACGAGGTGACGGTGGAGGAAGTATGAAGAGGATCCTGCTGTTCACCGTGGCCTTCGGGCTCGCGGGCCTGGGGTGCGCGGAACAGGCACCGGCCCCCGGAGACCTGACGGGCTCCAACCCGATCTCGCCGACACCCATCGCTCAGGATGGCGGCATCTGCGCGCGCCCCGAGGAAGGCTGCGCCTGCGCCGCCGGAGCCGGCCCCATCGAGTGCTTTGGTGACCCCGTCCCGGATGGAGCCAGTTTCATCTGCAACGAGGGCGCCATGTATTGCCGCGACGGCTCATGGAGCGCCTGCGAGACGATCCGCAGCTACACCCTCGCTCCGTCGGCGGCGGCTCTGGTCGATGGTCCGAGCGCCTGCAACCCTTGCAATCCGGGCTGCTCGGTCAGCCGTGACTACCCGACCACCGGCGATCTCACGCCTGCCACCTCCACCAACGTCACGTATGATCCCAGCGCAGGTGGCATCACGTTGCGCAGCCTCGGGACGAGCGGAGGTACGTTGACCGATAGCGATGGCGACGGCGTGCCGGACATCGCGGACGATTATCCAAGCGATCCCACACGCTGGATCCGAGGCGGAGGCTTCTATCACACGCTGCCCTACGGCGGGCCGGCGGTGATCGACCCGCTCAACTTCAACGTGCAGGTCAAGACCGCCGACGTCTACTTCGTGATGGACACGACTGGCTCCATGGGCGGCGAGATCAACAACCTGCGCGCCACCCTCACGTCGGGCAGCTTCATCGCGGGCTGCGGAGGCGGCGTCATCGGCGCCATCCGCTGCACCATCCCCGACGCTTGGTTCGGGGTCGGCGAGCACGCCGACTATCCCGTCTCGCCCTATGGCGGCGCCATCGATATCGCCTACGTGAACCACCTCGACATCACGCCTTCGGTCTCGGCCGCACAGAGCGCGGTGAACGGTCTGCGTCTGCGCTGGGGCAATGACGGGCCGGAAGCTCAACTGCAGGCCCTCTGGTCCATCTCCACCGGAGGCGGTCTGTACCGGGTGCCGGCGCGGGGCGGCTGCGGCGGAGGGCGTTGGGGCTATCCATGCTTCAGGCCAGGCACTATCCCCATCGTCATCCTGTTCACGGATGCGCCCTTCCACAATGGACCTTCGGGCTACAACTACACGGGCTGGCTGGGAGCGAAGACATGGGGTACGGCGGTGTCGGCGATGGCCGCTCGCCGCGTTCGCCTGATCACCGTGATGTCGGATGAGACCTGGTATTGGGGTACGGGCCCGGGTTCACCCCTCTACGACGCGAACGTGGTGGGCAGCGCGAGCGGCTCGGTCGATGGAACGGGCCGGCCCTATGTCTTCCACATCAACTCCGACGGCTCGGGCCTCGGGCCTGCGGTGGTGAGTGCCGTGGTGACGCTGGCGAACTTCTCGCGCTTCGACGTGAGCGCCCGCGCGGTGGACAACCCCGGCACCGCCTTCGACGAGCGCGGCTTCGTGCAGGCCATTCGTGCTGTCTCCTTCCCAGCGGGGCGCTGCACCGGCATCAGCGGCGGCACGATATTCACCCAATGTCTCCCCGGCACCGCTGTGAATTTCTCCGTGACCTTCCGGAACAACGTGGTGATGCCGACGGCGGTGCCGCAGATCTTCAACTTCTCGATCCAGGTGCTGCTGAACGGCACGACCATACAGGCGACGATCCCCGTGCGCATCGTGGTGCCTCCAGTGGTCCCGACCTTCCCGCCCAGCGGCAGCTACAGCCGAAACTACGACGCGACCATCCGCTGCACGATTCCGCCCGACCGACCCGACTGGGGCTCCTTCACCTGGACGGCGAGCACGCCGAGCGACTCGAGCATTCGCTTCGAGGTTCGCACCGCAGACACCCTGGCGGCTCTGCCCAGCGCACCGGCCGTGAACATTCCCGTGCCGCCCACCGCACCGCCCATCGACCTTGGGGTGTTGCTCACGCCAGGAGCCGGAAACTACCACCCCTACGTGCGGGTCACGGCGGTGTTGATCGCCGCCTCCGACCGTCTCAGCGCGCCGACGCTGACAGGCTTCGAGCTGCAGTACACCTGCGCAGCCGCGGAGTAGATGAGCTCAGGCCAGATAGGATGTGTGCTCCTCATCCTATGCGGCTGTGGCGCGGGCTCTCCCAGCGCGCCGGACTCATCCACCGCGGACGCCGCGACAGACTCTCTCGTTCCAGTCCTCGACGCCGCCTTCGATGCGCCGGTCGACTCGAATCTCTACGACGCGGACGTCGACGCGTCGCTCCTGGATGCCGTGGGCGAACCCGAGCTCTGGTTCGAAGACGTGAGCCTCAGCAGCGGAGTCCACTTCGAGCGGCGCGCGGCGGAGGATTGGTCCAACTACGTGGACCGGCTCGGGGGAGGAGTCTGCGTCTTGGACGTGGACGGTCGTGCGCCCATGGACCTCTTCTTCGCCATGCGTCCGTGGGCGGACGGGGGTTCACACCTCTACGTTTCGGATGGGCCGATGCATTTCGCGGACGAGACCTCGGCGCGCGGTCTCTCCGACGTCGGGGACGCCATGGGTTGTCTGGCCTTCGACGCGGACGGGGATGGTGACGACGACCTGCTCGTGACGGGCAAGGGAAGCATCCGGCTCTTCTTGGCGGAGGCCGGCACGTTTCGCGACGTGAGCTCGAGCCTGGGCATGACCCCTCAGCCGAACGTAGCCTACACGTCTGCCGCGGCCGGCGACATGGACGGGGACGGCGACCTCGACCTCCTGATCGCAGGAGACCTCAGCTACGATTCGAGCTTGGGCGTCGACTGCGTGTCTTGTGGACTCGACTCGAGACGCTATGGGCGCGTTCCGAACTTGTTGCTGATCCGGGGATCTAGCGGCTCCTATCGAGACGAGGCCGCGTCGAGGGCACGCGCCTGGGCCGCCCCCGAACCGACGCTCTCTTTGCAGGCCATCGATCTAGATGACGACGGCCGCATGGACATGCTCGAGGGCAACGACTTCGGTTTTCGCTACCCGAATCGCGCGCTCTTTCAACGAGACGCGGGCGTGTTCGTCGATGAAGCTCATGAGCGAGGGCTCGACCAGAACCGCAGGGGCTACGCCATGGATGCCATGGGCATGGCCAGCGGGGATCTCGACAGAGATGGGATCGTCGATCACGTGGTCAGCAGCTTCGAAGGCGACGCGACGGCGGTCTTCGTCTGCGACGCGAGGGGGAATTGCGTCGACAAGAGCTTCGAGGTCGGGACCCTACCCCTCGACATCAGCTTTCGTTGGGGCGATGCGCTGGTCGATCTCGATCAGGACGGCTGGCTAGACCTCGTCGAGGCCACAGGTCACGTCTTCACTGACGCTGAGATTCGGGGTATCGGCCTGGAAGGAACCCTCGATCAGTTCCCCAACCTGATGGCCAACAACGGCGACGGCACCCTGCGCGCCATCGCGCCCACACCCGAGGATGGACGCGCCGTGCGGCGCTCGCTGCGCGGCATCGCCATCACGGACTTGGACGAAGACGGGCAGCCCGACGTGGTGTTCGCGCCAGCACTGGGCTCGCCGCTGTTGTTGCGCACCATCAGACCGCGTGTCGGCCACTACCTCCGCGTTACGCTGCGTGGGCGCGCGCCCAATACGGGTGGCATCGGCGCGAAGGTCACCATCCACGCTGGCGATCGGCTCTATGTGCGCCAGCGACTCGTGGGCGAAGGCTACCTCGGCAACTTCGATCCCCGCCTCTTCTTCGGCATCGCGGAGTCTGGACCTGTCGCCATCGACGTTCGCTGGCCCGATGGCCGCATAAGCGCGCTCAGCGATGTGGCCCTCGACACCGACCTGACGATCACGGAGCCCTGAGGCTCTTCTCGGCCAAACGACTTCGAGTGATAGCCCATCACCGATTCGTCCTTTAGGATGCGCGCGCCATGGCGCTCGAGTCCTCGGAAGAACAACTGCGCGACTCGGCGGCGCCTACGCCCCTGGAGGCCCACGCGCCTCGACGCGTCAAGACGGTGTTCGGCCTGATGTCGTGGTCTCTGGTCGTGCTCGTCGCCTTGGTGGAGCTCGTGGGGCATTTCACGATTCAGTCGCGTGTGCCCACGGACGCGGATTGGGCCACCGCGGGTCAGTTCGTGCGGACGAACCTCGAGCCTCGCGACACCATCGTCGCCGCACCGGGCTGGGCCGATCCGCTGCTGCGCCGCGAGCTCGGTGATGTGATCAGCCTCGACATGGCGGGCATGAGTGATCTGGCGCCCTTCGACCGGCTGTGGGCGCTCTCGATTCGCGGGCATCTGCCCGAGGTCGCCCCCGCGCGTGCGCCGGACTTCGAGCAGCGCTTCGGTCGTGTGCGCGTGCTGCGTTGGGACCTCGGACCCAGCCGAGTGCTCTACAATTTCGTCGACCATGTGAGCGAGGCGCGCGTGGATTTCGACGAGGGCGGTCGCACACGGAGCTGTCGCAAGACCCACGGCCGCTCGAGCCCGGGCGGCCTCAGCGCCGGGCCCTCGGTGCCTCACGACCGCTTCGTTTGCGATCCACAGCGGCCATGGCTGTGGGTCGGTGCCACCGTGGTCGAGGACTTGTCCCTCGCGCCGCGGCATTGCGTCTACGAGCACCCCATCGGGCCCACGCCCTTTCGCGTGACCTTCCCCAACGTGCCTCTGGGCGAGCGGCTCGTGCTCTACGCGGGCCTCTACTCCGAGCACGAGCGCATGCAGGTGTGGCCCGACATTCGCCTGCGGGTGCTGGCCGACGGACGTGAGATCGCCGCCATGAACCACAAGGATGGCGAAGGTTGGAAGCGGCTCGAGGCGCTGACGACCGCGGGTCGCGCCTCGGAGCTCACCGTCGAGGTCACGAGCGCGGTTCAGCACTATCGCACGTTCTGCTGGAGCGCCACGACGCGTCTCGGTGTTGAGGAGCGCACGCCATGAGTCGGCCCAGACGCATCGGGCGTTGGGATCATCTGCTCGGCGCCTTGCTGGCGGCGGCCTACGTGGCGCTGCTCCTGGCCACGGCGGGCGATCTCGCCATGAGTCGAGACGAGAGCTTCTACGTCACGGCCGCCCAGAACGAGGCCACCTGGTATCAGCTGCTCTGGGACGACTCGAGCGCCGCCCTCGAGCAGCCCGCCATCGACCACGCCTGGGAGTTCAACCACGAGCATCCCGCGTTGATGAAAACGCTCTTCGCCTGGTCGTGGTTGGCGCAGCAGAAGTGGCATGTCTTCGAGAGCGACTCCGCCGCCTTCCGTTTCCCCGGCATGCTCACGGGCGGGCTGCTGCTGTGGCTGATCTACATCTTCGGCGCGCGCGCCTTTGGCAGACAGGTCGGCGCCTTCGCCGCCCTCGCCTTCGCGCTGATGCCCCGGGTCTTCTACCACTCGCATCTCGACTGCTTCGACATCCCCATCGTCTTCTTCGACACCTGGGTGACCTACGCCTATTGGCGCTCGTTACGAAAACGTCGTTGGGCGATCTACACAGGTCTGATCTTCGGTTTGGCGCTCGCGACCAAGCACAATTCGTGGGTCTTGCCCGGCGTCTTCGGGATCCACTTCGTCTGGATGGCGTGGGCCGAGCGCGCTCGCCGCAAGCAGGGACACGACCCGGCGCGTCGCATGCGTCTCACTCCCTACTGGCTCTTGAGCATGCTGGTCCTGGGGCCGCCCATCATGATCGGGATCTGGCCCTGGGTCTGGCACGACACGCTGTCGCGTCTGGCCTGGTACGCGGGTTTTCACCTGCACCACGTCTACTACAACATGGCGTATTTCGGTCAGAACTACTTCAAGCCGCCATTCCCCATCAGCTTCCCTTTCGTGCTGACGGCGTTCACCGTGCCGGCGACCACGCTGCTGCTCGCGTTCCTGGGCCTCGGTTCTCGCTTCGGGGCGATCCTCCCGCAGCGCCTGGCGCGTCTCTGGCCGAGGGATCTCGCTCGGCCCGATCGTGCGCGCACGGATGTGCTCTTGGTCGGCTCACTGATGGCGCCGCTCTTGTTGATCGCGCTGCCCTCCACGCCGATCTTCGGCGGCACCAAGCACTGGATACCCGCCTATCCCTTCGTGGCGCTCTACGCGGGGCTCGGCACCTGGAGGGTGATCCGTCCGCTCCGCAAGCTGCTGAAGGCCAAGCTCCCGCGCGCCCGAAACGCCGCACGCGTGCTCGCGTCGATGCTGCTCTTGGCTCCGTCCGCCGTGGAGACCATCCACTCCCATCCCTTCGGCTTGAGCCACTACACCGCGCTGCCTGGAGGTGTGCCTGGCGCCGCGGATCTGGGCATGAACCGTCAGTTCTGGGGCTTCACCACAGGTAGCCTCGTGCCCTATCTGCGCGAGGCCATGCCTGACGGCGGCACGGTCTGGATCTGCGACACCACCTGGGGCGCGTGGAACATGCTTCAGCGTGACGGGCTCCTGCCACGCAACATCCGCCCGGCGGCCAGCATGGAACAGGCGGACTTCGTCTTGGTTCACCTCGAGCACCATTTCGTCGAGGTCGACTTCCAGGCCTGGGTCACCTACGGATCCGTCAAGCTCGTGCACGTCCTGACCTACGATGGCGTGCCCATCATCAACGTCTACGAGAACCCGCGGCACCGCGCCCGGCACGACGCCGCGCAGGCGATCCCGTCGCGTCCTCCGGCGCCGCATCGCCCCGTACCGCCTCGTCTGCTTCCGTCCCGTCGCCCGTGAGCGCCGAACTCATCGCGAGGATTCAGGGTCTGATGCCTGCGTCCACGGCCGGCGGAGGTGCCAGCGAGCCCGTACGATAAGGTAGCTCGAAGACCTCGCCCGCGCAGGTTCCGCCTGTGCACGAGCCGCCGGAGCAGGTCGGTGTTCGCTGGGGTTCGAAGCGCAGGACCAGATCCGTGTTCGCCGGTAGCAGGCGGTTGTCGAAGGGGTTGGGTGTGCCCTTGTCGATCACGCCATCACCCGCCACGGCGTCGCCGTTCATGCCGTTGTCACGCAGCTCGAGCAGTGGGAAGTGGCCCTCCCCGATGCCCCCATCGGCCAAGGGATCCCTCGTCCTGGCGATGGCCGTCACGCTGACGACGAGCGTCCCGGGTGCGTCCGCGCCGCAGCTCTCGAGTTCGACGTGCACCTGCGCTCGCGTCAGCAGGTCGCCCACATCCAATCCGCTCGGTTCGAGCGTAGCCGAGCGCACGGCGGAGTACTCGTAGGGCAGGCAGCTCTCGACCGCGCGCCCATTGCAGCTGCGCGTCATGGGTTCGCTCGAGCCCGAGCAGGCCGAGAGCGCCATCAGCCCGAGGCAGACGAGCCCGAAGCGCATCAGAGCACCGAGTCCGTCGGAGGCTCGTCTTCCACTTTGGGGGCGGCGCCGCGCCGCCGGATGCTCTGGGCGATGTGGAAGACGGCCTCGAGGATGCCGATCAAGATGTAGGACGTGAGCAGCCAGACCAACGCCACCGATGGGTGGAAGCGCATGGCCACGTAGGCAGTGGAGCCGATCGCCACGGCGATGAACGCGCCCGTGCGCCAGTTCAGCTTCAGGTCCTTGAAGGAGCGGAAGCGGATGGTGCTGACCATGAAGAAAGCCATGGCGAGCACGACGCCCGTGATCACTGCCGGGGAACCGGGCAGCTTGCCCGTGACGGTGTTGGCCACCACCAATGACACCAAGATGCCCGCCGCCGCGGGTATGGGGAGCCCCGCGATGTACTTGCCCGGAGTCTTGGGCGCGCCGTGATCGCCCGTGGCCAGGACGTTGAAGCGTGCCAGGCGGATGGTGCCACCCGCGATGTAGACGAAGGCCACGAACATGCCCACATCACCCAGCGCAGACAGCGACCAGCGGTAAACCAACACCGCGGGCGCGACGCCGAAGGAGATCACGTCGGCGAGGGAGTCGAGCTGTACGCCGATGGCGCTCTGCGTCTTCGTCAGCCTGGCGACGCGGCCGTCGATGGTGTCGAAGAACATCGCGTAGACGATCAGCAGCGACGCCCGATAGAAGTCGTCGCTCGTGGCGTCACGGGTGCACAGGAGGATCGCGTAGAAGCCGCAGAACACGCTAGAGAGCGTGAAGAGGTTCGGAAGGATGAAGAGGCTCTTACGGAGGTTTACTTTCATCCTACGTCCACGCGAGCGGTCTGCTCCCAGGTCCCCGAACCTGTCTCCGACCGACGTCCCACACTACGCCCGAGTCCCCTCCGTGTCCACCCGACGCGCTGCGTCATGCTGCGTCATGTCCGCGTCATGGGGCGAGCAGGCTCGCGGCCATGGCGTGGTTACGCAGCCGAAGGTTGCCAGTTCTGCGGTAGGCCTCCTCGTACAGGGAGGAGGCCTCGATCCCTCGGCCGAGGGCGTAGAGCAGGGCGGCGCGCGCCTCGAGGGCGTGTTGGCCGCCCGCCGCCTCGTAGCGATCGAGCGCGTCCATGCGCAACGCGGGATCCACCCGCGCACCCAGGGCGAGCCAGCCCCAATACGCGCGCGACTCCACACCCGTGAAGTCTTGCGTGGCGGGCAGGCCGAGCATGACGTTGAAGCGCGCCGCGTAGAGCACGCGCACCACGAAGTCGGGACCAACCACCCGACCTTCGCGCGTCAGCCCATAGCGCACCAACATCCTCGGGAAGGCGCCGAGCAAGGCCGCGTCCAGCTCCTCGTCGTCCGTCCCGGAGAGCGCTTGGGGAAGTCGCAGGAGCAGGCTCGCTCGCAGCGCTCGGATGGCGTCTTCTCCCTCGTGAGCCAAGACGGCGGAGACGGCGGCCCGCATGGCCGCGCTTCGAGAGACGCTGTGGCTGCCGCCACCGCCGGCCTCTGCCGCGCCCCAGTCGAGGTAGAGCGTGTGAATTTTCTCGAGGTCGGTCTGCGCGGGGCGTGAGCCGTCGGTCTGCGCGAACATCTGTCCGACTTCGCCT
Organism: Deltaproteobacteria bacterium; assembly: GCA_013151775.1. GTDB lineage: Bacteria > Myxococcota_A > Polyangia > Polyangiales > Houyiibacteriaceae > JAADHO01. The sequence goes on from JAADHO010000085.1 coordinate 16,398, forward strand.
TGGTAGCGGCGAGCGAGCTGTCGGTCCCGGCGCTCGACCTGCGCGACGGCGGCTCGATCGAGCACCAAAGCGGGTGTGCCCCTCGGCGTCGTAGGCCTCGGAAGCGCGAGCAGGAAGCCCGCGCAGGAGGCCGCCGTGGCCCACACGATGAGCTTGGCTCCCGACTCCGTCATTCGCGCCGCCTTGACTCGCTCGGTGCTCATGGTTAACCGACCAGCCGGGATCGAGGCGGTGCTTCGTGAGGGCTTCCCCCTGCTAGGATCGACGCTTCCATGAGCACAGCCAAGAGCCGCCGTACCCATGCTCGCTTTCCATGCGACCTTCCCCTGAGGGTCGAGCACGAAGGCCGCGAGATCTCCATGCGCGCGCGCAACATCTCACTCGGCGGCATGCTCTGCGTGACCGATGACGTGCTGGCGTATGGCGTGAAGGTCATGGTGCACATGGTGCTGCCCGCGTTGGGCGGTGGGACATCGTGCCTCATGGTCGTGCGCTGGCACAAGGACGGCGACGTGGGTCTGCAGTTCGGCAGCCTGCGCGCCAAGCAGGTCTGGGCGCTGAACCAATACTTCGTGTCCCTCGACAAGCCCGAAGAAGACTGACGGCCGGCGCCGGCCCATGTTCGCAAGCGACGCAGGCTCGAGGCTGAGGCGCGTCGTTGTCATCGTCGTGTTCGCCTCGCTGGGCGCGCTGGCCGTGGTCACGAGCGCGAGCTACGCGTGGGTCCTCGCGCCCGTGGCAGCGGGCTCGACGCGCGACCGCTTCGAGCGTCCAGCTGCGTGGGATTTTCGCGCGTTCTATTCAGCTGCGCATTTCGCCAGTCAGGGCCGACCCGCGGCGGCGTACGACGAAGCTCGCATGCAGGCCTACGGGCGCGAGCTCTTCGGCCAGGACACGCCTCTCATTCCATGGCCCTATCCGCCCTCGACCGTGCTGCCTCTGGAGCCTCTGGGCGCGCTCGGCTACAGCCACGCCCTGCTGCTCTGGGTCGGTCTCGGTCTCGGATCCCTCGCGCTGGCCATCTTCGTCGCCACGCGCCCTCGCCACCTGCTGCTCCTCGGGCTGCTCAGCCCATCGGTGGCCTATGCCATCACGTCGGGACAGATCAGCGTCTACATGGCGGCGCTGCTGCTCGCGGGCCTCGGCCTGCTGCGGCGCGCGCCCTCTTGGGCCGGCGCCCTCTTGGGCTTGCTCGTTCTCAAGCCTCAGCTCGCGCTCTTGGTTCCGGTCCTGCTCTTCACGTGGCGCGACCGGCGTGTCCTCGCGGGGGCCTGCGCGTCGGCCTCGGGGCTCGTGCTGTCGAGCGTCCTGGTCTTCGGCTGGCGACCTTGGCTCGCCTTCTGGAGCGCGCTGCCGCACCACGGCGCGGATCTCTTCGCCCATGCCCGCCCCGACCTGTGGGCGCGCGTGCCCACCGTCTACGTGCTGCTGCGACAACTCGGCGCGAGCGCGTCAGGCGCCTGGTCTGGACACGCGCTGATCGCCCTGGTGTCCCTCGCTCTGCTCTGGCGGGGTCTGCGTCTCCCTGGTGTCGACGACGGGCGCCGGGCGCTCTTGCTCGTCTCCGCCACGTTGCTGAGCGTGCCCTACGTCTGGGACTACGACCTGGTGATCCTGGTGGTCCCGGCGCTGTTGATCTGGCGCGACCGGGGATCGGACGAGCGCCCGCTGCTCGCCATCGTGCTCTTCTTCTTGGCGAGCCTTGGCCCCGGCTTGCGCTACCTAACGGCCTTCACCGGTCTGCAGCTCGGCCCCTTGGCGTGGGCCGCGTTGCTCGTGTGGGCGTCGTGGCCTCGCGTCTGGCCCCACGGCGAGCCGAGCCATGTATCGCCCTGAGCGCGGGTCTGGCCCGGCGCTCAGCCGATTGGCTCGAGGCCGCGCTGCTCGAGGCGGCGCGCGCGAGCCGAGGTGATGGCCGTCATGTGCACGATGGTCGAGACGGAGGCTTCTTGTTGCAGCACGTTGACGGCGCGACGCATGCCGAGCACGAGGGGCCCGATGATCTCCGCGTCGCCCGCCGCTCGCAGCAGCTTGTAGGCGATGTTGCCGGCGCCGAGGTTCGGGAAGATCAACACGTTGGCGGGCTTGGTCAGCGTGGAGAAGGGATAGAGGGCGCGTCGCTCGTCGAGCAGCGCCACGTCCGCCTGCATCTCGCCGTCGATCTCCAGCTCCGGGTCGCGCTCCTTCACCATGCGCGTGGCCGCGGCCACCTTGCGTGACGCCGGGTGCGGCGCGTCGCCGAAGTTCGAGAAGGAGAGCATCGCCACGCGTGGGGTGATCCCGAGTTCGCGCACCAGCTCCGCCGTCAACAGCGCGGTCTCGGCGAGCGTCTCGGCGTCGGGGTCGATGTTCAGGGTGGTGTCGGCCAAGAACTTCACGCCCGTGGGCGCGATGGCCATGTAGGTGCCCGAGGCTCGCCGCACACCGCGACGCGTGCCGATGATCTCGAGCGCAGGGCGAATCGTGTCCGGGTAGGGCGTGGTCAGACCCGCTACGACTCCGTCGGTGGCGCCCTCCGCGAGCATCATCATGGCGTAGGTCGTGCGACTTCGCGTCATCTGCGCGCGCGCCCGCTCGCGGGTCAGACCGTGACGCTGACGCCTATGCCAGAGCATGTCCGCGTAGGCGTCGATGTCCGGCAGCACGTCGCGGTCGATGACCTCCACACCCTCGAGGTCGAGGCCGAGCTCCTTGGCTCGAGACGCGATCACCTCCGGGCGACCGATCAGCGTCGGCCGTGCGATGCCCTCGTGCGCCACGATGTCGGCAGCGTGGAGGATCTTCGCCTCCTCGCCCTCGGGATAGAGAATTCGCGCCGGCGCCTTCTTGGAGAGGGCGGTGATCTTCCACATCACCTGTCGCGTCGGGCTGAGCTTGCGGTTCAGCTCCTCGCGGTAGGCGTCGATGTCGAGCTGCTTGCTCGCGACGCCCGACTCCATGGCCGCCTTGGCCACCGCGGGTGCGACCCAATATAGAGCCCGATCGTCCATGGGCTTGGGGATGATGTAGTCGGGTCCGAACTTCAGCGCCTGACCCCCGTAGGCGTCCTGCACGTCCTCGGGCACACCCTCGCGCGCGAGCTCGGCGAGCGACCGGGCGGCCGCGAGCTGCATCTCGTCGTTGATCTCGCTCGCGCCCACGTCGAGGGCGCCGCGGAAGATGTAGGGGAAACCCAACACGTTGTTGATCTGATTCGGATAGTCGCTGCGACCCGTGCCGACGATGGCGTCGGGACGAGCCTCGCGCGCCTCGTTGAAGTCGATCTCGGGATCGGGGTTGGCGAGCGGGAAGACGAGCGGCCTGTCCGCCATCGTCTTCAGCATCTCAGCCGTCACGAGCCCGGGCCCAGAGAGCCCGAGCATCACGTCGGCGTTCTTCATGGCGTCGGCGAGCGTGTGGCGATCGTCGCTCGCCGGTCGCGCGAAGAAGGCGCGCTGTGGTTCGATCTTCTCGCGATCTTGGCGCACCACACCGTGGCGATCGATCAGCGTGATGTTGTCCTTCTGAATGCCCATCAGCAGCCACAGGTGCATGCATCCCAACGCTGCCGCGCCGGCGCCGATGCACACCACCTTCATGTCCGGGAGCTGCTTGCCCACGAGCTCCGCCGCGTTCACCAGCGCCGCACCCGAGATGATGGCCGTGCCGTGCTGATCGTCGTGGAAGACCGGGATGTTCATGCGCTTCTTCAGCTCCGCTTCGATGCGGAAGCAGTCCGGCGCCTTGATGTCCTCGAGGTTGATGCCGCCGAAGGTGGGCTCGAGGGCGGCAACCACGTCCATGAAGCGCTCGGGATCTTCCGCGTCGACCTCGATGTCGAAGACGTCGATGTCCGCGTACTTCTTGAAGAGTACGGCCTTGCCCTCCATCACGGGCTTGGCCGCGAGTGGGCCGATGTTGCCGAGGCCGAGCACCGCCGTGCCGTTGGTGATCACAGCCACGAGGTTGTCGCGGATGGTGTAGCGCCCCACGAGGGACGGATCCTCGTGGATCGCCCGGCTCGGCTCAGCGACCCCGGGTGAGTAGGCGAGGCCCAGATCGCGCTGCGTCTCCAGCGGCTTGGTAGGAACGACGGCGATCTTCCCGCGTCGTCCCCGCTCGTGATAGTCCAGCGCGTCTTCTTTGCGAATCATGCGCGGGAGCATACTCCCAGCGCGAGAAGGCGAAAGCAGAGTTGGCTCCGCCTGCTCAGCGGGTCACTCGATCGCACATGTCGATGTAGGCTTCGGTCGAGAAGGCTCCGCGTTCGCCAGTGCCCGTCAGGCGCAGGAGCATCACGGGCGGAGCTGGATCTTCGGGCCCTGGCGTGGGCGGGATGGTCGGGCATGCGTCCATCCCGAAGGAATCCGTCATGCTCGACAGGTTCAGGCTGGTGTAGTCGCCGGGCACCGGCGCGGAGGACTCGTAGACGCTGGTGTCGAGGCCCGTGATGGTGAAGGGATCGACCGGCGTGCCGCCGAAGAGAGGATCGGCGTGGGGGATCACGCGCACGCTCGAGTCGACGGATAGGATCGCTCCGCCGGGGCCGTGGGGCATGTTGATGTCGATGCTGGTGCTTGTGAAGGAGCCGTACGAGTCGACGCTCACGTAGTTGGCGTAGAAGGGCTGCCGGTCGACGTTCCGATGGCAGGTGATGCGCAGGGCTGGTGGCCAGCGGCTTCCGCTGTGTGCGTCGGCGCAGCGCGCCTCGAAGCTTCCGCCGTCGATTCGTCCGCGAACGATCAGCCCGAAGCCGCCGAAGCGATCCGTGTCTCCGGCGCAGCGCGAGATCATCTGCGGCATGGCCGGTCCACTGCCGAGCAGCGCGCCCTCGCTGTCGACGTTGAAGGCGCCGGCGCCCGCCAGCGTGCCGATGGTCGCTCCTCCCTCGGTCACCTCCACCTCGTCGATCACGGCGCAACCCCCTGCGGCCAGCCCGTCCGGGGACAGGCGCCCGAAGAGCTGGGCCTCGACGCTGCCGGCGCCGTCGTCGAGCACGGCCAACTCGAAGAGATCGCAGTAGCTTCCGCTCGTCGCCGAGCCGGAGGTCGGCACGCACGCGGGCGTTCCTGCGTCGCTCACGGGTCCCGCGTCGCTCACGGGCCCTGCGTCGCTCATCGGTCCCGCGTCGCTCACGGGCCCTGCGTCGCTCATCGGTCCGGCGTCGCTCATCGGTCCGGCGTCGCTCATCGGTCCGGCGTCTAGGTCCAGCGCGGAGTCACGATCGGTCCCGGCGTCGGTGGGCGCGCCCGGGCTGCTGCCACAGGCGATGAGCAGGAGGCAAGTCAGCAGAGGAAACTTCGACATGCCTGACTCGTTGCTCCCGCGACGTGACGCGTTCAGTCCTTCGCTTGACATATGAACAGTACATCATATGATGTCTCCATCATGTATATGGAACAGGAGACTCGAGATGCAGCTGAAGGACGTCCCCTCACACTACGATCGCGCGGCTCGCTGGTACGACGCCGGCCGCTCGATCCTCTTCGACCGCTTGCTCCACATCGAGCAGGAGCGGGAGCACACCATCGATCTGCTCGGTGATCTCTCGGGCGCTCGGGTGCTCGACGTGGGTGTCGGGACGGGCGCGAATCTGCCCTTCCTGGTCTCCAAGGTCGGACCGTCGGGGAGCGTGCTCGGCGTGGACTACTCCGAGGGCATGCTCGCTCGAGCGTCCGCGCGGGTGGAGTCCGAAGGCTACGCCAACGTGGAGCTGAGGCGCGGCGACGCCGTCGTGCTCGAAGGCGTGGAGGGCGACTTCGACGCCGTGATCTCCGTCTGGTGTCTGGGCATCGTGCACGATCTTCAGGCGGCCCTCGCGCGCGCCCTGGAGCTGCTGCGCCCCGGCGGGAAGCTCGCGATCATGGACTTCCGCAGCGTTCGCCCGGACCGCGGACCGCTGAATTGGTTTTTTCCACTCTACGCGCCCCTGCTGCGCGCGAGCGGGATCGACTCCCGCGAAGATCTCGACGCGGAGCGCTACGAGGCGCGCTGGCGAGACGCACGCGCGTGGCTCGATCCGAGGATCGACGTACTCCACGAGCAGCGCTACCTCGCGGACACGGGCTTCATCTTGGTGGGCGAGAAGCGATGAGGCAGCACGAGGCGCTCGCCCTCGAGCGCGCCGTCGACATTCTCTCCTGCCTCGCTCACCCCGTGCGTCTCGCCGTCGTCGCACGCCTCGAGCGAGACGGCGCGGCCACGGTGAGCACCCTGTGCCAGGAGCTCGACGTGGAGCAGAGCGCCATGTCGCATCACCTACGTCATCTGCGCGACGCTGAGCTCGTCATCGCCGAACGCCGAGGACGCGCCATGCGCTACGCGCTAGCCGACGCACACGTGGGACACATCGTGCGCGACACGCTCGCCCACGCAGCGGAGGATGATTGAGCAAGTGAGGCTGGGTTGTCGGAGAACGGGCCGCAACGCAGCGCCACATGTGCCAGGTTGCTCGCAGGGCGGTCTGCGGCAAAGCTCGTGGCCTCGTGTCCGATCCTGAAATCATCGATGCGGCGCCCGTAGAACTCGTTGAGGCTGACGTGCCCGAGAAGGGTCCGGCGCCCGTGGTGCAGGCTCCGCTCGGCGAGCCCGTCTCACCCGCGGCGCTGCTCGCGGCGACAGAGCTGCTCGAGCGCGTGGTCGAGGACAGGCGCCTGCTCGTGCCCATCGAGGAGCCCCTGCGTCGGCGCATGTTGATGGCGGCGGGGCGCGTCTCGCGTCCGACCAAGGACGAGCAGCGGCACTTTCATCGGGCGTATCGGCGCGAACGTCAGAAGGCGCGGCGACTCAAGCAGGAGGCGCTGCTCGACGGCACGGGCATCCGCGCGAGGCGTCGAGAGCAGGTCTTCGTTACGCCATGTCTCGTGGCCGAGAATGCGGCTGCGGCTGCGACGCCTCCCGTCGATCAGTGGGTGAAGCTCGACGAGCCGCGTGGCTGCTACGTCTGCAAGCAGGACTTCGAACGGCTTCACTTCTTCTACGACCAGATGTGCCCGAGCTGTGCCGTCTTCAACTATCAGAAGCGCTCGCAGGTCGCCGACCTCCACGGACGCGTCGCGCTGCTGACCGGTGGCCGCGTGAAGATCGGCTATCAGACGGGCATCCTGCTGCTGCGCGCTGGGGCCGAGCTTTGCGTCGCGACGCGCTTCCCGCGGGACGCTGCCAAGCGCTACGCGGCGGAGGCGGACTACGAAGACTGGCGCGAGCGCCTCCACGTCTACGGCATGGATCTGCGGCACACGCCGAGCGTGCAGATCTTCGCCGACGAGCTGGTCGCCAATCACGCGCGCCTCGACTTCGTGATCCACAACGCCTGCCAGACCGTGCGTCGGCCCTCAGGCTGGTACGGCCACCTGCTCGAGGGCGAAGAGGATCACGCGGCTCTGCCGGCTCACGCCTCGTCGACCATCGAGCGCAACGACGCCTTCCGTCTGCGCCTGCGCGAGCGCGGCGTCAGCGGAAAGGCCGTCGGGCTCGAGGCGGCGCCACTGCTCACCCAACTCGCGCTGCTCGCCGAGGATCTCGACCACAGCGAGCAACTCTTCCCAACGGGCGCGCTCGATCAGGATCTACAGCAAGTCGACCTGCGCGAGATCAACAGCTGGCGCTTGCCTCTGGCTCAGGTGCCGACGGTGGAGCTGCTCGAGGTCTTCCTCGTCAACGCCGTAGCGCCCTTCGTGCTCAACGGGCGCTTGAAGCCGCTGATGTTGAAGACCGCCACACGCGACAAACACATCGTCAACGTGTCGGCGGTCGAGGGGCAGTTCAACCGCTCCTTCAAGACGGACAAACATCCGCACACGAACATGGCGAAGGCCGCGCTCAACATGATGACGCGCACCTCGGCGGCCGACTACGTCAAAGACGGCATCCACATGAACAGCGTGGACACGGGCTGGGTGACGGACGAAGACCCCGCCGAGATCGCCGCACGCAAGCGCGCCGAGCATCGCTTTCATCCACCGCTGGATATCGTCGACGGCGCCGCGCGCATCCTCGACCCGATCTTCCACGGCCTGAACACGGGTGAGCATGTGTGGGGGCAGTTCCTGAAGGACTACAGGCCCGCCAAGTGGTGATCTGCAGGCGCGACGATCAGCGCAGCACGCAGGTGCCGAAGGTGGTGCCCGCCGGAATATTGCAGCGTTCCGTGGTGCGGCAGTCCGAGTCGACGCCGCAGTTGGGTGTGCAGATGCGCTCCGGTGTACTCGGGGCGCCGTCCGCGTCGACGCAGGCGTAGCCGCTCCGGCAGTCCGTCGCCGAGCTGCAGTCGTGCATGCAACCGGTGACATCCCCCGAGCTTCCGTCGAGGTCGATGCAGGTCCCCGCGGCGCCGCAGACGTTGCTCGGTGTCCCAGGCGCCACGCAGTCAAGCACGGTGCAGTAGCCGCCGCGGAAGCCCGAGCCGTCCGCAGCAGGTTGTAGGCACAGACCTTGACCGAAGGGCGACCAGCACTCCGAGTCGTTTGCGCAAGCGGCGCCGATGTTGTTGGTGGTGACCGCGTTGAAGTTGCCAGGCAGGCAGCCGCCGTTGCTCGTCCCGGCTCCACCTGTGCCGTTCCAGGTGCACATGTAGCCGGTGCGACAGCCGCTCGTGTTGGTCAGCCACGCCGCAGTATCCGCCGTGGTGGCGCCGGCGGACACGCTGCAGGCTTGCAGGCAGGCGAAGACGCCGACGCGCCGATCCTGACACACGCCGGCTCCTGCGCAGGCGTTGCCTGGGACATCACAGCTGCGCTTGGAGCAGTACCCTCCGGGCCAACCGAAGGTGGCGGTGAAGCACTCTCCACCGGATTCACATTGGCTCGACCGGGCGCACGGGATGCCCGCCGTGGCGCCGGACGTCCCCGGGTTCGTGCAACGGAACGTGGCGGGGTCGCAGACCGCCGCAGAGGCCGAGTCGTAGACGAGGCGGTCGAAGTTCGTGTCGACGCCACCGCATACCTGCGAGGCAACGGGCCGCGTCGAATCGCCCGAGCAGGCGTTCGGCGTCTGGAGCCCCGGGATGCCGTTGCTCTCTTCGCGGGCTACGCGGCATTGGGCGTCGCTGGTGCAGCCCGGGTAGCAGGCCCCGACCACCAGGTTGCAATCGTAGCCGTCCTGGCAGACGTCGTTGTCGACGAGGTTCGGGGTACACGACTGCATGCACAGCCCCGCGCCACCCCCTAGGTTGACGCAGGTCCCGCAGTCGCCACACGAGGCATCCCTCGGATTGCGCACGTCGCAGCTCGTCGTCAGCGCGCCCGTGCCGCCGATGTTGGGCGAACAGTAGCCGCCTACCCAATACGTAGCCGATACGCTGGTTCCACCGCCGGGCAAACCCGCGATCTGATCTCCGCCTCCACCGATCAAGCTTGCCGTTTCGGGAATGCAGCCGCCGCCGAGACAGCCGCTGCCCGCCGTACAGTTTCCGCCGATGGATATGCAGGACTCCATCACGCACGTGGACCCGCGACGCGCATAGCCCGCGTCGCAGCGGAAGTCGCAGCTACCACCGGAGCAGGTCGCCGTGCCGTTGACCGGTGCCGCGCACACGGCGCAGCTCGCGCCACAGGCGTTGGCATTCGCGCTCGAGCCACAGGTCGCGCCACCCGGACACGTGAACTCTGCGCAGCTGACGCGGCAGCTCCCGGCGGAGCAAAACTCCCCCCCCGGACATGTGATCCCGCAGCCGCCACAGTTGCGCGGATCGGTCTGGGGGTCGACGCAGCCTCCTCCGCACAGCTCTCCGCCGGCGGCGCAGACGCAGCTGCCGGCGGCGCAGACCCAGGGCACGGCGCCGAGGCTGATGCCGCAGTCGTTGGCGCAGCTGCCGCAATGCTGCACGTCGGTCGTCACGTCGATGCATCGGAAGTCAGCCCCGAAGCTGCCCGGGCAGGCTGCGGATCCCGCGGTGCCCGAGGTGCAGCTGCAGCTGCTCTCGATGGCGAGGTTCTGGCAATCCAAGCTGCAGTCGAGAGCGTCCGCGCAGACGCCGATGGCGGTGGCCACCTCCGGCAGGTTCGAGCAGGGCAGGGCGGCCAATCGCGCATCCGTCGCGCAGTCTTCGAATCTCACGGACGCGTCGCACTCCGCGAGGTGACCGCAGTAACGCTCGTGCTGACATTGGAGATCCGGCGTGGTCTCGTCCACCGTGCCGTCGCAGTTGTCGTCCACGCTGTTGCCGCAGACCTCACGCGCGTCGGGGTTCACGTTCGGGTTGGAGTCGTCGCAGTCCGTGCCGCCGCACACACGAGGTGGGTCGCCATCGCCGTCGCCGTCGAGCGGATCGCGCAGGCAGGTGCGAGAAGCGGGATCGCAGCGTTCGTCCATGGTGCAGGGATCGTCGTCCACGCAGTCCGCGTCGGAACCGCAGGCCATGCCCGCCTCGCATCCACGCTCGGGGTTGCAGCTCGCACCCGCGGGGCAGAGGGCCGGCACGGGTACATGGCGGCAGACGCGCGTCTCCGGGACGCAGCTGTCTTCCGTGCAGTCGACGCCGTCGTCGCAGTCCGCGTCGCTCGCGCACGTGTCCACGCCCGAGTCGGCGGAGCCGTCCATCGCGACGGAGCCGTCCACCATGACGGAGGCGTCAGGGCCGGGCCGCGGCGGGCTGCCACCTCCGCAGCCGATCAGACCGACCAGGCCAGCTAGGGCGCCCACCCACAGGTTGCGCACGAACGCCCCGCCGAACGCAGAACGCGTGCACGTGTCATCTCGGTCCACCCTCATCCTGACCCTCCAAATCTGTGGCGATTGTCACCCCATGTGGCACCACAGCTGTAGCAACGCTGCGCGCAGGGGGCGTAGATGTCAAGACCTGGTACTCGAGCGCAGTCGACCGGCAGGAGTCAGATCTGTGCGCTGCGCGGGTGAGCCGCAGCACGCCAGCTCGCGTCGCGCGCTCCCCAGGCGAGCAGCGCGATCCAGAGCAGCGGGAAGAGCTGCAAGCCCACGGCGTCGACGGCGAATCGCAGCCAGATCCCAACGCTCGCCATCACGACCAGGGCTAGCGCGACGAGCGGCGTCAGACGGCCTCGGCGCTCGCGGTAGATCAGCACGGCGGGCGCCAGCAGGATCACGAGATCGTAGTCCCATGCGTAGGGCACGAGCAGCAGCGTCGCCGCGACGAAGAGCAGGGCACGCTGTCCGTCCGTGGCGCCCGGCCGTCGCCATCCACGCACCAGCGTCGCCACGCCCACGAGCGCGAGGCCGAGGTGCACGACCCAGGCGGCGCTCGCGCCGGCACCGAGCTGACGCGCCAGAATGTACGTCGTGGGGATGCGCGCCCACTCGACGCGCGCCTCGGTGAAGGCCGCCGCACCGTGCACCAGTAGGTCCCGCACGAAGAGCGTCCACGGTTCTGGACCGAGCAGCGCCAGGCTCCCCAGGCACAGCGCCAACACCATCACGCACGCGCCCACGAAGGCGCGTCGCTGACGTCCGGCCAACAGCGCCACGGGCACCAAGAGCGCGAGGTGAGGCTTGCACATCAGCGCGCCGAGGCAGAGACCGGCCAGCAGGGGCGAGCGCTTCAGGTGGCCCAGACCCGCGAGGGCGAGCGCCGCGAGGAAGAGGCCGATCTGTCCCGTCACGACGACGAAGGCCACGCATGGGCTCAGCAGCACGACGGCCGTCACGTCGAGGCGCCGTGACACGGAGAAGGCCGCGACGCCGAGCGCCAAGAGTCCCAAGGCGACCCACAGCGCGAAGGCGCTCGCGTACCCGAGGACGCCGAGAGGTCGAATCAACATCAGCGTTGGCGGCGGATAGCGCCAGGCGATCAGACCCGTCGACTCGCCGAAGAGCTCGCGCTGAAACGACGTCATGCGCGCGTCGTCGTAGGCCGCATCGGGTTCCCCTGCATACGCGAAGTGTGCGGCGGCGTGGAAGGCGCGAAAGTCAGCTCCCGCCACGCGTCCGAAGCGGTCCCGGCTCGAGCCCTCCAGCACCGGTGAGAGCAGCCAGGCGTAGCCCGTCGCCTCCACCACGCAGACCGCGCCGAGCAGCACGCACGCGCTGATCACCAGCGCCCGCCGCATCCCCTTCTCGATCGCCATGGGCAAGCCGGAGAGCATAGTCGGTCGCGGGAGCTCATGTCGGCCTGCCCGCTGGCGTCCTTGGCTCGTCGGCCTTACACATGGAGCATGACGGAAGCTGCCCTCGAAGGACACATCGACCTCACGCCCGCCGCCATCGACGAGGCCAAGAAGAAGCTCGTGGACGCGCCCGAGGGCACCGTGGCCTTCCGCGTCGGCCTCAAGGGCGGAGGCTGCGCCGGCTTCAGCTACGCCTATGATTTCGCCAAGAAGGTCCGCGACGGCAAGGACCACCTGCTCGACTTCGACGGCCTCGCGGTCGTCATCGACAAGAAGAGCCTCAGCTTGCTCGACGGCGCCACCCTCGACTTCACGCGCGAGCTGATGAGCTACGGTTTCCGCTGGCACAACCCGCACGCCGTCGACGCCTGCGGTTGCGGTCAGTCCTTCGACATCAAGCGCTGAGCGACCGCAGCGTGCCGAAGGCGCCATCTGCGTCCTATCCAGGCGGCTGCGTTGATGCCCACGGGGCGCACGCGGCTGCTCGAGGCGTCAGCGGGCGACGGCGCTGAAATGCTCGGTCACGGCGTCGTGTACGCTTGGACGCAGCGCGCGGATCCCGTCCAGCTGAGCTCGGCCGGGGAGCGTCCTATTGGTGAGTAGCGCCACGCTCAGCCCGCGGTCGAGGTCGAGCACCAGGGACGTGCCCGTGAACCCGAGGTGCATCACGCCGCCGCGTGCACCGCGCCCGAGCACGCGCCCGGCGAGCGAGTCTTCGCCCTCAGGTGTGTCCCAACCCAGGCAGCGCTCTCCGCGCCGAGCCGGCCGGAACCATCGCTGCATCTGCTCGCTCGCGCCCAGCACATCCGCTCCGCGCGACTCCTTCATCAGCCCACGTCCGAGCTGCGCTAGGCAGCGAGCTGTGCCGAAGAGTCCCGCGTGCCCGGCGACCCCGCCGAAGGCCCAGGCGTTGTCGTCGTCGACCTCTCCGGGGACGAGACGCGCTGACTGCGCGGGCACGTGCAGCAGCTGCTCTTGGCCCGGCGCGGGTTCTCGCGGTCGCGTCGTGCCCGTGGGCAGCACGTGCTGCTGCGTCGGCTGTTGACCGTCGATCAGATCGAAGAAGAGTAGCTCCTCCAGACCGAGAGGCGCGGCGACGAGATCCGCGAAGAGTCGGTCCAAGGGATCGCGCCCGAGCTCTTCGAGCAGCAGCCCGAGGAGCATGAAGCCGAGGTCGCTGTACACGCGCTGTCCACGCACACCGCTGACCTCGGTCGCCAGGATGGCGCGGCGCATGCGCTCTCGCGGCCTGCGAAACTCGCGTGGTCGTGGGTTGACGTTGCCGAAGAGATCGGACGCGGCCTGCATGAAGAGCGGCTCCCAGGCCGTCAGGCCGCTCGCATGCGAGAGCAGCTCCCGGGCGCTCGCGTCCGAGGCGCAGCGCAGCACGCGCGAGGCGGGCATGTCGAGGTCGAGCAGGCCGCGCGCCATCAGCACAGCCGCGACGCTCGACGTGCAGGCCGCCTTGGTGACGCTCGCGAGATCGAAGTAGCTTTCGGCTGTCACCGGAGCGCCCTCGGGATCGGCCCCGGCGTAGCGCTCTAGGCTGCGCCCCTCGAGGTCGGTCGCGCACAGGGCGACGGCGGGAACGCCCGCCTCGATGGCTTCTTGCAGGATGTCGTCGAGCGCATCGTTCGGCTGGTTCATGTCGTCGCCTCGGGATCCCGCGCTGCCTCGGCCAGAGGCCGCGCCCAGAGCACGAGGATGGCAGGAGTCGCCAACAAGGTCGTAAGGATGAAGAAGACGGGCCAGCCGAAGCCCTCGGCGATGTAGCCACCGCTGGCGCCGAAGAGGCGCCCCACCACGCTCATGGCGCTCGAGAGCAGCGCATATTGGAAGGCCGTGTAGCGATGATCCGAGAGGCTCATCAAGAGCGCCACGAAGGCCGCCGTGCCAAGGCCGTTCATCAGATTGTCGACGCCGATGGCCGTGACGAGCAGCAGGTGGCTCTGACCCACATGCGCGAGCCAGGCGTAGAGCAGGTTGGCCATGGCCTGCAGAACGCCGAAGATCAGCAGCGCCCGGCGTAGACCCAAGCGCGCGGTGAAGCCTCCGCCGAGCAGCGCGCCGACGATGGTGGCGATCAGGCCGAAGACCTTCTGCACTCCGCCGATCTCCGTGCGGGAGAAGCCGATGTCCATCAAGAAGGGCGTCAGCATATGGCCTGCGACGGAGTCGCCCACCTTGTAGGTCAAGACGATCACGAGGCTGAAGAGCACGCCCTTACGGCTGACGAACTCCTTCAGCGGTTCGATCAGCGCGGCGTTCAGAGTGGACGGCGCCTTGGGCACGATCTCCGGCTCGGGCGAGAAGAAGGTCACCACGGGACCCAGCAACATCAGCCCGGCCATCAGGCGATACACGACCTGCCACGAGACCTGATCGCTGAGTATCAAGGCGCCGCCACCGGCGAGCAGGATGGCCAAGCGGTAGCCGAGCACGAAGACCGCGGCCGCCGAGGCGCGCTCGTTCTCACGCGTGGCGTCCGTGAGACGATGTCCTGGCTGGCGGAGAAGAAGGTGAGACCGAGGATGGCCCAGGCCAGAAGCGAAGGCTGCGCGCTCGGATCGATGGCGCTGACGAAGAAGAGCCCCACGGAGAGCGCGAGCTGACTGAGCACGAGGTAGCCGCGCCTGCGCCCCAGGAAGGGAGGTGCGTAGCGATCGAGCAGCGGCGCCCACAGGAACTTGAGATTGTAGGGCAAGCTGGTGAGCCCGAAGAGCCCGATGGTGTGCAGATCCACGCCCGCCGTGGCCATCCAGGCCGTGAGCGTGCCCGTCACCAGCGGGTTCGGCAGCCCGCTCATCAGGCCGAGGGGCAGCATCATGCCCACACGTCGGCTCTTGTAGGCTTGGATGAAGGGCAGCGTCACCGCCCGAGTATGATCGCCTCGCGCCTGCTGTCAGCTTTCGGGCGAGCGCGCAGACCTGATCGGCGGCGGGGAGCCCAGTCCTCGACCCGATGGAACAAGTCGGGCCGCTCCGGCGTAGTCCTATACGATGCGACACACCTTCAACCTCCTCGCGCTCGCGGGCGTCCTCGCCTTCACCCTAAGCTCGGTGGCCAACGCGGATCCGCCCGCCGCGTCCGCGTCGGCTGCGGATCCCATCGCCACGGCGCAACAGCTGGGAGACGCCTTCAGCCGCGTGGCGGAGAGCATCTCGCCCTCCGTGGTGTCGATCCATGTCGAGATCGAACGTGCCAGCATGCCTCGCCGCGAGATGCCCTCCCCCTTCGGGCGCGGGCAGCCGCGAGGTGGTGTGGTGCGCGGCGGAGGTTCGGGCGTGATCTTCACGGCGGACGGCGACATCCTCACCAACCGCCACGTCGTGGGAGACGCTCGACGCATCGAGGTGCTCTTGCGCGACGGTCGCACGCTGCCCGCGCGCCTCGTGGGCGCAGATGAAGCCACGGATCTGGCGGTGATCCACGTCGACGCCACGGGGCTCGTGCCCGCGTCCTTCGCCAGCTCCGAAGACGCCCGGGTGGGCCAATGGGTCGTGGCCGTGGGTTCACCCTTCGGGCTCGACTACACCGTCACGGCGGGCGTGCTCAGCGCCAAGGGTCGCGGTGGCCTCGGCGCCAACGAGATCGAGGACTACCTGCAGACGGACGCCAGCATCAACCCGGGCAACTCGGGTGGCCCCCTCGTCGATCTCGAGGGTCGCGTGCTCGGCATCAACACCATGATCATCGGTCGCGGCACGGGCATCGGCTTCGCCGTGCCCTCGGACATCGCCGCCCACGTGGCCGATCAGCTGCGTCAACACGGGGTCGTGCGTCGCGCCTGGCTCGGTGTCGGGTTTCAGGAGGTCACGCCCGAGCTCGCCTCGAGCTTCGGTGTCGCTGCTCATGGCGGCGCCTTGGTGAACACGGTGGAACCCAACAGCCCCGCCGCTCGCGCAGGTCTGCGTCCCGGGGACGTGGTGGTGCGCGTCGGCTCTCGCGCGGTCACCGACGGACGCGATCTCTTCGCCGAGGTGCTGCGCCACGACGTGGGCGACACGCTCGCCGTGGGCATTCGTCGGCGTGGTCGCGCCCAGACCCTGAGCGTCACCACCAGCGAGCGACCCGGCACGGAGCAGCAGGTTCGGCGTCAGGCGCCCGTGCCTCCGCAGGTGCCGCACGAGCGGAGCGCCTTCGGTCTGCGCATGGATCCCCTGACGCCCATGGTGCGACGTCAGATGAGCTACGACGGACCGGGCACCATGTACCTCAGCGGGGTCGACTCGAGCTCCGCCGCCGAGCGCGCAGGGCTGCGCCCGGGTGATGTGCTGATCGAGGCCGACCGCCGCCCCGTGCGCAACAAGGCCGACTTCACACGCGCTGCCCGCGACGGACGCGTCGTGCTCTACGTGGGCCGTCAGGAGCGTCGCTTCTACACCGTGCTCACACGCACTCGCGGCGCGCGCTGAAGCCGTAGCCCTCGCCAGATTGCCCGAGGGCGCTCGGCCAGCTATTCCGTCGGCTAGGCAGGGCGCGACATATGGGCAGAATTTGGATCCTCGGGATCGTCACGATGGCGATCTCTCTCTGGGGCTGTGGGCCGGGCACTGACCCGACGCCGGACGCCTGTGCGATCGCGGGCGATCCCGTGGTCGAGCTCGGTGTGCCGGATCCCATCACCTTCCTCGACTACGCGGACGTGGGCGCCGCCGGACGCATCCCCGTGTCGTCCAACGGCCAGACCTTCCTCGCCGTGCAGCTCGCGCTCCGAGGTCAGAACCTGGGCGATCGCGTTCAGGTCGGGCTGCGCGTGAGGTCCGACGCCACCGGCGCTACGACGGAGCTGCGCGTCGCGGACGCGCCCGTGGAACGCTTTCGCTGCCGCGACGACGGCTTCCGCTATCTCGTGCCCGTGGTCGTGACCACCGAGGGGCTCGGCGACGAGGCCATGCTGCAGGACACTCCCGTGACGGCGGACGTGACGGTTCTCGATCAGGACGGACGTATGGCCACCGCCTCGGTCAGCGGCGTGTTGGAGCGTCTGTGATGTGCGCTCGCAGGATCTTCGCCTTGGTCGCTGCGCTCAGCGCGCTCGTCCTCGTGGGCTGCTCGGGCGATCCAGCGGATCCCGATCTCGCGTCGCGCCAGAGCTGTGAGGCCTCTTCGTGTCATGGGCGCGCCGGCAGCGATCGCGGCATCGAGCTCGCGCACAGAGGCTTCGCCCTGACCTGCACGGACTGCCACGGTGGCGACGGGACGACGCGCGACAAGGAAAGCGCCCACGTCGCGCCGGCGCCCGCGTGGGTCGCCGAGCGTCGCGGCTACATCCGCAACCTCTCGGTGAACGAGCTCGACAGGGTGGACCCCGACTACCTGCGCTTCGAAAACCCAGGTGACTATCGCGTGGCCGCGACGAGCTGCGGCTCCGGATCGCCCGCCAACCCAGGCTCCGGCTGTCATCAGGACGTGGTCTACTCCGCCGCGCGCTCCGTGATGAGCACCTTCGTCGGCCACTTCGGGCCGCCGCGCTTCGAGAACGGCATGCAGGGCCGCGACGCCGAGCTCGGCAGTCGGGCCATCGAAGACCCCGAGGGTGTGGACCCCTTGCCCGAGGGCGCCGTGCGCTCTCTGGTGCAGGCGCGGGTGCCCGCCGCCGACGCGCCGCGCGACTCGGTCGCCACCGCCATCGATCACTATCTGCCGAAGAACTGCACCCACTGCCACGCATGGAGCTACGGCCGCAACGACGCGCGCGGCAACTTCCGCTCCGCCGGCTGCAGCTCGTGTCACTTCGTCTACACCAACGACGGCGTCTCCGAGTCGAACGATCCCTCGGCCATCAGCGACCGACCGCCCCACCCGCGCACGCACGAGCTCGTGACCGCGATCCCCGGCAACAACTGCGAGCACTGCCACTATCAGGGCGAGCGCATCGGGCTGCTCTTCCGCGGGGTGGTCGAGTGGGGGCTGACCGACGACCCGCCCTTCCCGAACATCGGCGAGTCGCTCCACAACCACCCGCCCGAGTTCTACCTGCAGGCCTCGAGTGACCCCGCGCACCCGGCGGACCTGCACTACACGGCGGGCATGACCTGCGTCGACTGCCACGTCGGCCGTGACGTGCACGGCGACGGACGCATCTACTCCTCCGCCAAGCAGCAGACGGCCATCCGCTGCGAGAACTGCCACGGCAACGTCGACGAGGCCTTGATGGAGGGTCGCGTCACCAAGCCGCTGACGCGCGACGGAACGGATCCGACCTGCACGCCGAGAGAGGGCGATCCGGGCAGCTTCTGGAACTGCGCCGGCGACTCTCTGCGTCGACTCAGCCGACACGACGACGGCAGCATCTGGCTGACGCCGGCCGGTGGCAGCGCAGATCTGCGCGTGCCTCAGATCGCCGAGGTGCTGGCCGCGGGACTCAACCCCAACATGCAGCGGGCCATGGGACGCGATGCCTCGACGGGGCTCAGCCACACCCAGGTGCTCGAGTGCGAGAGCTGCCACACGGCCTATCGGCAGTATTGCTTTGGCTGCCACGTGACGATGGACTACGGGCAGGAGAAGAGCGATCTCCTGAGCGGTGAGCGCACGCCGGGCGCGGAGCTGACCTCACGCAGCTTCACCAGCTTCGACCTCTTCTTCGTCGGCGTGAATCGTCGAGGCAAGATCGGATCCTTCTGCCCATCGATGCAGGTCTTCTTGACGGCGACGGGCCGAGACGCCAGCGGCGCCGAGGTGACCTACTTCGAGAACCGCATCCGGCGAACCGCCAGCGGGCGCCGTGGTTTCAACTGGGCCGTGGACGCGTCCCACGTCAGCTCGCGCCGACCTCAGCCCTGCAGTCGTTGTCACGCCAACGAGCGCGACGCCTGCTCCACGGACGAGGCGCGCGAGACATTCGGCTTCGGCACCGGGCGCTACGAGTGGACCGACGATACGGGCACCACCTACGACCTGACGCGGCTGCTCGATCCCGACGGAACCCCCGTGGTCGACTTCGCCCACGAAGGCCAAGGCGCCGTCCCCATGGACGTGATCGGCCGCGCCCTGGACATCTGCGTGAGCAACTGACG
Organism: Deltaproteobacteria bacterium; assembly: GCA_013151775.1. GTDB lineage: Bacteria > Myxococcota_A > Polyangia > Polyangiales > Houyiibacteriaceae > JAADHO01. The sequence continues at coordinate 35,476 of JAADHO010000085.1, forward strand.
CAGCCGAGGCCCGCGATTCACCGGGTCTTTCGCCAGATGGCACACCGAGCCCGAGATTGACGGGGGCCAGAGCTACAGGGGCCAGACCCTCACGGGGCTGCTCCGACTCACGAAGGTACCGTCTCCAAGCTCTCCCCACCCATTCCTTCCCCAGCACAGCACCTCGCCGCTAGCCCGGCGGGCGCAGGTGTGCGCGCCACCCGCCACGATCTCGACGGCATCCGGCAAGCCCAGCACCTCCACCGCCGAGTCACGATCCCGCGTGCCACCGTCTCCGAGTTGGCCCCCCCCATTCTCTCCCCAACACGAGACCGTCACCGAGAGCCTGCGAGCACAGCTATGCCGAGAGCCAGTGGCGATCTGCACGGCGTCGCTCACGCCCCAGGCGTATACAGGCGTCGGCGCGTCCCAAGTGGAGGAATTTCCGAGCTGCCCCGACCTGTTCCTGCCCCAGCACACGACTTGCCCGGAGCTTCGCCTCGCGCAATTGAATCCTCCACCTGCGGAAAGCTCTGCGGCATCTGGTAGCGCCATCACCCGCACGCCCGTGGGACTACTAGTTGTGGTGTTGTCTCCCAATTGGCCCCGGCTATTACTCCCCCAGCAACTGACGTCGCCCGACGTGTGGCGTGCGCATGTCCAGTAGCCTCCTGCTTCCACCTCCTCTGCGTCCGTGAGCCCCATGACAGCGACTGGCGTGTGACGTTCCCTCGTCGTCCCATCTCCGAGTTGACCAGAATAATTGTCGCCCCAACATTTGGCGGTTCCATCGGCTAGGCGCGCACAAGTGTGCCGCGACCCCAAGCTAATCTCGATAACCCCAGATAGCCCCACCACGGCCGTCGGAGTCACTTGGGTCGTGGTCGTTCCATCGCCGAGCTGACCGTGGTCGTTTCTTCCCCAACACACCACACGACCAGATGCCCTACGTGCACAGGTATGCCCATCTCCTGCCTCAAGTTCCACTGCATCATCGATGCCGACCACCTCGACTGGACGGTTGTGGACACGACGAGTTCCATCTCCCAAACTACCGAAATCATTCAACCCCCAGCAGACGACGTGACCAGACGCCAGACGCGCGCAGCTGTGCGACTCACCAAGCGCTAGTTGAACCGGTGGATCGCAGACTCCGTCGACACATTCCAAGTCGCAACGCATACCACACCCACCGCAGTTGAAACCATCGATCGACGGATCACTCTCGCACCCGTTGGCGTAGGCCCCGTCGCAATCATTTTTCCCGACGGGGCAACTCGCAACGGTGCATGACCCGTCTGAGCACGCCATCGTGGTCTCAGGAAGAGTTCGGCAACTTTCCGCCGCAAAGGGCGCCTCATCGACAGCGCCGTTGCAATCGTTGTCGAGCCCGTCGCACACTTCAGGCAGACCCGGATGAACGCTGCGTTGACGGTCGTCGCAGTCGTCCGCCGGGAGAGGTCCCCCTGAGCAACTCGAGGTCATCGGGGCGTGACCATCTTCGTCGGCGTCCTCGGAAACGTCGATTCCACCAGTGCCCGAACAGTCATTGTCCAGGCGGTCGCAGATCTCTGGAGCTCCAGGGTAGACGATCGGGTTCGAATCGTCACAGTCCGTGCCTCCGCAATCCATGGAGGAGAAGCCGTCACGATCCATGTCCTCCTCGATCGATAGTTGACCATCACAGTCGTCATCTATCGCGTTACACATGATTTCCATACGTGCAGGGTTGATCGTATCGTCGGTGTCTATGCAATCCAGGTGGTTGTTCGACCAGCTAGGCGCAGCACCCCAGACGCACATGGGACTCGCCATCGGCTGTGCACACGCAGTAACCGCTGACGATTCATCACTTCCAAAACCATCGCCATCACAGTCCGGATAGAAATCGATTAGCTCGAGGCCATCATCTTCCATCCCATTGCAGTCATCGTCCTTCCCATCGCAGCGTTCCGGATTTCCGGGGTAGCGGTCTGGGTCCGTATCGTCGCAATCGTCGCCGCCACACTCGACAGCGTCATGACCGTCAAGATCCGCATCCTGGGTTTCATCGCATATCGTTACGCAATGGTCCGTCTCCTCATCGCAGATTTGGTTTTCGATGCAGGGGCTTTCCCCCGCGATGCACAATCCGATCCGTGCTGGCGGTCCGGGCAATTCACAATGCTCCACTCCGTTGCAGTAGATGCCATCGTCACAGCGATCTAACGCCGTGCACGTCGAAGCATCGGCATCTCCGGTGCCGCCGTCCAGGTGGGGCGCGTGGGTTGGTCCCGATGTGCCGCACGCCGCCAGTGCTATGAAAGAGAGTGAAATGAGTCGTCCCAGGGTCATGGCGGGACGACTATATCACGTGGACCGAAGCTCGATAGCCGGTCGCGAACCGCGCCCTCAGACGCGCGATGCGTACGTTGAACGGCACCGTAGGTGCCAGTGCGTATACCCCATCGGCCCCGCGCCCGCGCCGCCGAGACGTCCCTGCTGCACATGAAGGCGTGATCGTTGCTCACACGGATCGGTCGCACGCGCGCCACGCCAGCGTCGATCAGCGCGCGATCCAGCGCGACGTGTGCCGGACGTGCCGTCTCCATCACGTAGAACACGCCCACCTCCACCATGGTCATGCCCATCATCGAGGAGATGTTGAGCGCCGTGTGCGTGATCCAGAGGCCGGCGAACACGGCGCACATGGCGAGCAGCGCCACCCAGAGCATTGAGATGGCGACGCGCAGCCGCTCGAAGGCGATGAGCAGCACCAGAAAAACAGTGAACAGCGCTGCACATTCCATGCACATAATGCACGCCGCGCCCCAAATGCTTCCAGCATTCCTCCTGAGCGTAGTACCGCGGCGGGGTGCGCGTCCTACGGCGCTCAAGAGATATCAGGAGCGTGCCGAAATTGTGGCGAAGGCAATCGCGACCATGGGCACCTACAAGAAACGGACGGTCTTGGGACACGAGGGAGCAGATGCGTATACGCCGAGAAGCCACTCCCAGATTAGGAAGCCAGTCGCCAGTCGAGGTAGCGCACACCACGTAAGCTGAAGTTATCGTAAGGTGCGCAGCCGGGAGGTTTCGTTAGAGGACGCACATCGGATCCACTGCGCAAAGTATGGTTGCATTGCGCCGGCGACCATCACCTAGACCACCCACACGCTGGCGCGCTATTCATATACTTCAGCCGTATCAAGATATCCTACTACCCAAACAAAAGCCAAACGTCAGTCTATAGTGCACTTGCACGAATATCATCTGCAGACCAAGACAGCAGTCATATCAAGCGTCCTATCTGGAGCTGCCGATACAATGTTACGACTTGCCGTGACTTACGAAAATACTCTGCCATGTAGCCAGGCCGATGCAGAACAGTTCATCGCGAATGCCTCCGCGCTCGCGAAGCGTGATGGCATCGAAGCGAGCCTCTACGTCCCACCACCCAGCACACGTCTCGAAGACGTCCGGCGTCTACACAGCGTAGCAGACGAGTTGAAGCTGGAGGTGCTCCAGAGCCATAGCGCGCTCATCGGTGTGCAGCATCTCCACCACGCCGCGGCCGTCTCGCGCGCCGCTGAAGTACGCAGGTCAACACTGGTCTACACCCGGAACCTGACGGTGATGCTCGCGGCGCTGGCCGCGGGACATCGGGTCGCCTACGAGCATTACCGCCCGTGGCCTGTGCAGATTCCGCCGCTCCAGCCCTTGCTCCGCTGGTCGATGCGCCACCCCAACTTCGTAGGTGGTATCCTTCATTCGAACTACGCGCGCCGTAGCTATCTCGAACTGGGTGTGGCGCCGAATAAGCTGCGTACGTTCCACAATGGCTTCGACCCTGGACGATTCGAACCGAGGTTGACGAGAGCTGAGGCTAGAGCCGCTACTGATCTTCAGTTCGATGGGCCTGTGATCGTTTACACCGGTCGTATCAACGAGAAGAAGGGGCTCGAGCTGGTTCTCGAGATCGCCGCCCGCATGCCAGAGGCGAACTTCGTTCTCGTCGGATCCGAGCAGCAGGGATGCATCGAGGCCGCCGCTGCTCAGCACGCGAACGTTCACATCCGGCCGTGGCAGCGCTTCGAAGAGGTTACGAAGTTCCTGTTCGCCGCCGACGTGTTACTGATCCCCCCCTCCATGAAGCCGCTCGAGGAGTTCGGATGCACCGTGGTTCCGCTGAAACTTTTTAGCTATCTCGCCGCGGGTCGCGCGATCGTAGCTGCAAATGCGCCCGACGTGCGAGAGCTTCTGCATCACGATGAAAACGCCTTCTTGCTCAAACCGGACGACGCTGAGCGTGCTACGGCTGACCTCCGGGTACTGCTCTCTGACAACGATCGTATGGAGCGCCTGGCTGTGCCGGCCCGCGTAGTTGATGGGGAGTCGTCCCGGGCTTGTCGCGGGGTCTGAGGCTGGGCTCACGGAGCCGTGACCACGGCGACGGTG
>JAADHO010000062.1 GCA_013151775.1 Deltaproteobacteria bacterium
CCTCAGTCGTCGACCCAGCGGATGGCGCCGAGGCCGAGCAGCAGCAGCACGGAGCGCGTGACGCGCGTGGGGTCCGCGTGGGTCGGGTCGAGCTCCATGGCGCTCAGATCGGGGAAGCTGAGTGGCGTCTCGAGGGCGCTGAGCACCGCCGCCGCATCCGCGGGTAGAGATCCGCGAGCTAGCATCGAGGGCATCTCGGGGTTGCGCTCCAGCGTGGAGAGCAGGCGCGCCCGGAAGCGCTGCTCTTCGAGGCCTTGGGAGAGGCGCCTGCCGATGCCTTCGTCGACGATCTGCCAGGCGTCGAGCCCTAGCGGGAAGCCGCTCGAGGGCGGAGGCACTCCGCGGTAGAAGCTCGCCTTGCCCGAGGACCAGAGGAAGAGGTCGATGAGCTTCTCACGCACCTGCCCGGCGATGTGCTGGAAGAGGTGCACCGGATCCACCAACCCGAGGGCGACCAAGGTGTCTCCCAGGCGTCCCTCGAAGCGCGGCATCACCGCCAGGGCCATGTCGAGCTCACCGCGCGTGAGCACGCCTCGCGAGACCAGAAACTCGCCGAGCAGCTCACCCGCGAGGTTGCTGCTCACGAACTCCGGCACGCCGTCCGCGAGGTAGACCTCCTTGCGCGCGCTGCCCTGCTCACACAGCAAGAGCCCCGTCTCGCGCTCGAGCACCAGCGAGGCGAGGGCGTGCACGAAGCCCTCCCGCTCCAGATCGTAGCTGTGGGTCGGCTCGCTCGGGTCCGGCGCCTCTCGGGTCACGGGGGTCAGGGCCGAGGAGGGCAGGTGGCGGCTGATCTCCGGCAGGTCGAGCACGCGCATGAAGGCGCCGCCCGCTCGGCTCACGCGATCGTGTGCGCCCACTCGACCGGTGGCCACGGCCTCGACCAGCTGGGCGAAATTCCACGGGCCCTCGGCGCCTCCCGACTCGAGGCGGATGGCGAACTCCAGCACCGGCATGTCCGAGGTGATGGGGGTCGGGCGGTGCGAGTCGTGCATGTGCACCGGCGTGTGCTCGGCCGTTGGCGTGAGCGAGGCCCGACCCTGCTCGCCCAGACCCGTGCCCGTGCGCACGCGGCGGACGAGCTCACCTAGCTCTGCTCGCATGGCCGCCTCCGGGGCGTCCTGAAAGCGCTCGAGGGAGGCGCGGAAGCTCGCCGCGTCCCCCACGCGATCCTCGGGCTCGCGCGCCAGCCCGTGGAGCACGGTCTCGCCCAGGCCTCGGGGCAGGCTGTCGATCAGCGCCTCGAAGGGCTCCACCCGGGCGTCGCGCACGGCGAGCAGGATGGCCAGCTCGCTGCCGCCGACGAAGAGCGGCTTGCCCATCAGCAGCTCCGCCGCCACCACCGCGGCGGAGAAGAGATCCGATCGGGCGTCCGTGGGCCGACCCGTGATCTGCTCCGGCGCCAGATACCCGAGCTTGCCCTTGGCGCGCTCCCCCGTGTCCGCTTGGGGGTTGCTCTGGCGAAGCTGGGCGCGGGCGATGCCGAAGTCGCCGAGCTTCACGTCGCCGTGGATCGAGAGCAGCAAGTTCGAGGGGCTGACATCACGGTGGACGATGCCGAGGTTCTCGCCCGAGGGGTGGCGCGCGTTGTGGACGGCGTCGAGCCCGGCCAGCAGCTCGCGCACCAGGAACACGCTGAGCCCGATCTCCAGCACGCGCCCCTCCCGCGTCAGCCAGCGGTTCAGGCGCCACAGGTCGACGCCGCGGATGTACTCGAGCACGAGGTAGGGCTGACCGTCCACCCGGCCCTGGTCGAGGACCTGCACCACGTTACGATGGGAGATGCCCGCGCCGAGGCGTGCCTCCTCCGCGAAGGTCTCCTCGGCTCGCGGTCGCTCCGCGACGGCCGGCAGCATGCGCTTGAGCACGACCAAGCGAGGTTCGCCCACATCACGCGGTTCGCGCGCCCGAAATACCTCTGCCATGCCCCCTACGCCGATCCGCTCGAGGATCTCGTAGGGGCCGAGGCGGCTGCCCGGAGGCGGCGCAGGCGGCGGGGGTCGGCTCGGCACCGCTGTACTGTACTCCCGCAGCGGATGTTTTCGAGCTTCGTGTGCATGTCGGTCACTGCAACACGTTGCGGAGTGCCCTGCGCAGGGTTTGCACCTAAGATCCCCAGAGCCGAGGATTCGAGCCTCGCACCACCACAGGGGGCGGAATTCGACCCCAAAAAATGCTCTAGAATTTCGCCTCCATCGAGCCTGGTGAGCGCTCGGTTACAAGAATCGCTCGCCAACGGCTTGTCCCGAGGCGGCGCTTCCACTAGAACGGCGCCGCGAGCCGTCCTGGCCCGATTGCGAGCGTCAATGCAGATTTTCCCTCGGAAGCTGAACCTCCTGCCGCTGGTCCTAGGTGCAGCAGTCTTCATCGCTGGTGGTGCCGTGACCTTCGTCGTCTGGTACTATTTTTCACCCAAGAACCTGCAGGTCGGCTACGCGCCAGACCAGCCCGTTCCCTACAGCCATCGGCTGCACGCGGGCGAGCTAGGGCTCGATTGCCGCTACTGCCACGCCAACGTGGAGCGGTCCTACGAAGCCATGGTGCCGCCGACCCAGACCTGCATGGGCTGTCACAACATCGTGCGCACCGACTCGGCGAGGCTCGAGCCCGTGCGCCAGAGCTGGCAGACCAACCAGCCCGTCGCCTGGGTGCGCGTGCACAAGCTGCCCGATCACGTGTTCTTCGATCACAGCGTTCACCTCGCCGCGTCGGTGGGTTGTGTGACCTGCCATGGCCGGATCGACCAGATGGACGTGGTGCGCCAAGAGCAGCCCCTGTCCATGGCGTGGTGCCTCGACTGCCACCGGGATCCGGGCCCGAACCTCAGGCCTCCCGCGGAGATCACCAGCATGCAGTGGGAGCCCGACGAAGCCTGGACCGCGCAGGTCGACGCACGCGTCGCCGCCCTGAACCCACCCATCCACTGCTCCGGGTGTCACCGATGAACCGAGCGAACGAGCCCAAGACCGAATCCCCCGTCTGGCGCAGCCTCGACGAGCGTCGCCAGAGTGAGCCCCGGGACATGCGCACGCAGCACGAGAAGCATCCCGGCGCGCTGCTCGAGACGCGCGCGCTGCTCGACCGTCGCGGCTTCATGCAATACACGGGGCTGACGGCGGCGGCCCTGGGCCTCAGCGGCTGCATCCGGCGTCCGGTAGAGGAGATCCTCCCCTACACGCGCGCTCCCGAGTATCAAGTGCCGGGCGTGCCACTGCACTTCGCCACGGCGGTCAGCCACCGTGGAGACGCCCTCGGGTTGTTGGCGACACAACACGACGGCAGGCCGACCAAGCTCGAGGGCAACCCGGACCACACGGGCAGCCGCGGCGCGACAGGCCTGATCCAGCAGCAGGCGATCTGGGATCTCTATGATCCAGATCGCGCGCGCATCCCCGCCCAGCGACAGGGTGACGCCCTGAGGGACTCCAGCTTCGCGGCCTTCGATCAGGCCTTCGACGCCTTGCTCGAGACGCACGTGGCCAACGGCGGGCGAGGTCTGCGCGTCTTGGCCCGCGCGACCAACAGCCCGAGCTTCATCCGCCTGCGCGACGCGGCCTCGGCCAGGCTCCCCCAGCTGCGCTTTCACACCTGGGACTCGGTGAACGAGGCGAACATCCTGGCCGGTGCGCGGCTGGCCTTCGGGCAGCCCCTAGGCACCGTGGTCGACTACGGCGCCGCTCGCGTCGTGCTCTCCATCGACTCCGACTTCCTCGGTACAGAGCCGAGCGCCGTGCGCTCCGCCCGCGCCTTCGGGCCGACGCGCGCCATCGAGCGCCCCGAGCAGGAGATGAGCCGCCTCTACGTGGTGGAGAGCACCTTCTCGGTCACGGGAGGCAGCGCGGATCATCGACTCCGGCTCGCCCCCAGTCAGGTGGACGCCTACGTGCGCGCCCTGGCTCGCACGCTGCAGACCAAGGGCGACTTCGACCTCGGTGCGATCGCCCCGGCCGTCGCCGTCACCCCACTCGAAGGCTTCGGCGGCCACACGGCCTGGCTCGACGCCGTCGCGGACGATCTGATCGCCCATCGTGGCATGGCGCCCGTGGTGCTCGGTTCCGGTCACAGCCCGGCGCTCCACGGCTTGGTGCACGCCATCAACTTGGCGCTGGGCAACGTCGGACGCTGCATCAAGTACTTCGCCCCGGTCGACGCCGGCGCCACCGATCCGGTGGAGGATCTGAAGACGCTGGTCGCGGACATCGGCAGCGGCTCGGTCGAGACCGTGATCATCCTCGGGGCGAACCCGGTCTACGACGCCCCGGGGGACGTGGACGTGCGGGCCGCCCTCGGGCGCGACGGCCTGACCGTGATCCAGCTCTCCTCCCATCGCGACGAGACCAGCGAGCTCGCCACCTGGCACGTGCCCGAGGCCCACTTCCTGGAGGCCTGGGGTGACCACCGCGCCATCGACGGGACGGTCTCGCCGCAGCAGCCGCTGATCGCTCCCCTGTGGGGCGGCCGGGCGCCCATCGAGCTGCTCGCGCGGGTCGCCGGCGAGGCCAACTGGCGATCCCACTATGTCGTGCGCCAGACCTTCCGCACGCGCTTCCCTGGCGCGCCCAACTTCGGCCGCGAGTGGAGACGCACCCTGCATCGCGGCGTCGTCGCGGGTACGGGTGGCGTCCCGCTGCGCCCGCCGCGCCTGCAGGCGGACGCCATCGCCTCGGCCTTGGCTCGCCCCCGTGAGTCGATGGTGGACGGCCTCGAGTTGGTCTTCTTGCCCGACTCCCGGCTCTTCGACGGTCGCTACGCCAACAACATCTGGGCGCTCGAGTTGCCCGAGCCCATGACGAAGGTGGTCTGGGACAACGCGGCCATCATGTCCCCCGCCACGGCGCGGCAGCTCGACGTGCGCAACAACGACGTGCTGCGTGTCTCCCTGGGTGAGGCCAGCATCGAGATCCCCGCCTTCGTGCTGCCGGGGCATGCCGACAACACCTTCACCCTGCACCTCGGCTGGGGTCGTCCCTCCGCCGGGCGCTACGGATCCGGCAAGGGCTTCGACGTGCGAGCTCTGCGCAGCTCCGAGCATATGCACCACGTGTCGGGCGCCACGGCCATCAAGCTTCCTCGCACCTACGCCGTGGTGCACACGCAGGAGCACGGCTCCATGGAGGGGCGCCCCATCGCCCTCGACGCCACCCTCGAAGCCTGGCGCGAAGATCCACGCTTCGCCCAGTTCCGATCCGTCGATCCCAGCGAGGGGCCGCTGTGGGAGCGGCAGGACTACGGCGAAGGTCATCAATGGGGCATGACCATCGACCTCGGATCCTGCACAGGCTGCAACGCCTGCGTGATCGCCTGCCAAGCGGAGAACAACATCCCCGTGGTCGGCAAGGACGAGGTCGCTCGCGGTCGTGAGATGAGCTGGATGCGCATCGATCGCTACTTCGTGGGAGACGAAGACGATCCGCGGGTCGCCCTCTCGCCCGTGACCTGTCAGCAGTGCGAGGAGGCGCCCTGCGAGAACGTCTGCCCCGTCACGGCCACGTCGCATACGCCCGAGGGCCTGAACGACATGACCTACAACCGCTGCGTGGGCACGCGCTACTGCGCGAACAACTGCCCCTACAAGGTGCGGCGCTTCAACTACCTCTCGTGGCACGAGTACCTCGACGGGGATCCGGAGCTGATCGGAGGTGTGGCGACCATGACGCCCACCTATGGCAACATGCCCGAGACGCGGAAGATGCAGTACAACCCCAACGTCACCGTGCGCATGCGCGGCGTGATGGAGAAGTGCTCCTACTGCGTGCAGCGCATCGAGGCCGTGAAGATCGCCGGGCGTCGAGAGCATCGGGAGCTGCGCGATGGAGACATCCGCACGGCCTGCCAGCAGACCTGTGCGACCGGCGCCATCACCTTTGGTGACCTGAACGATCCACGCAGCCATGTGGCGCGCAAGGTCCGCCTCGACAGGGGCTACCACCTGTTGGCCGAGCTCGGAGTTCATCCACGCACGACCTTCCTCGCTCGCATCCGGAACACCAACCCTGCCATGGGCACGCCCGCGGCGGCCGCGTCCGAGGAGGCTGAAGGATGAGCACCGCATTGCCCACCGACGCCCTGCCCATCGACGACAGCGTCCCGATCGAAGACATCGGCGAGCGACACCTGATGCCCGCGGACATGACCGTCAGCGAGGTCACCACCCTCGTCGCCGGCGTGACCGAGAACCCCGCGCCTCGCGGCTGGTGGATGCTCTTCATCCCCGCCGTGCTGCTCGCCGGGCTGATGTTCGCCTGCATCGGCTACCTGGTGACCGCAGGCGTCGGCGCCTGGGGCAACAACGCCCCCGTGTACTGGGCCTGGGACATCACCAACTTCGTCTGGTGGATCGGCATCGGCCACGCCGGCACGCTGATCAGCGCCATCCTCTTCCTGTTCCGGCAGAAGTGGCGCACCAGCATCAACCGCTTCGCCGAGGCCATGACGGTCTTCGCCGTACTCTGCGCCGCCATCTTCCCGGCGCTCCACACGGGTCGCCCGTGGTTCGACTACTACCTCTTCCCCATCCCCAACCAGATGAACGTCTGGCCGAACTTCAAGTCTCCCTTGATGTGGGATGTGTTCGCGGTGAACACCTACCTGACCATCTCCGTGGTGTTCTTCTTCGTGGGGCTAATCCCCGACCTGGCGACGATTCGCGATCGCTCCACCAACCTGCTGCGCAAGCGCATCTACGGCTTCTTCGCCCTGGGCTGGCGCGGTTCCCATCGCCACTGGCAGCACTACGAGCGCGCCTACCTGATCTTCGCGGCCATCTCCACGCCCCTGGTGCTCTCGGTCCACTCCGTGGTCTCCTTCGACTTCGCCACGTCCGTGATCCCGGGCTGGCATACCACCATCTTCCCTCCCTACTTCGTCGCCGGCGCGGTCTTCAGCGGCTTCGCCCTGGTGATGACGTTGATGCTGATCGTGCGCGCCGTCTTCGGTATGCACCGCGTCGTCACGCTGAAGCACCTGGATCTGATGACCAAGTTCATGCTCGCGACCAGCATGCTCGTGGGCTACGCCTATGCGATGGAATTCTTCATCGCCTGGTACTCGGGCAACGAGTACGAGTGGTGGCATTTCTTCCACACGCGCATCGGCCTGGCGGACTCCACCGGGCAGCGCTCGCCCTACTTCTGGGCCTGGGTCGCCATGGTCAGCTGCAACGTGCTGGTGCCGCAGATCTTCTGGTTCAAGTACGCGCGCCGGAGCATCCCCGTGATGTTCGTGGCGACGCTGCTGATCAACGTCGGCATGTGGTTCGAGCGCTTCGTGATCATCGTGCTCTCCATCCACCGCGACTACCTGCCCTCCGCCTGGGGCATCTTCCATCCGACCTTGATCGACATGGGACTCTACCTGGGCACCATGGGCTTTTTCCTCACCATGTTCCTACTCTTCGTGCGCTGGCTGCCCATGTTCGCCATCGCCGAGCTGAAGGGCATCCTTCCCGCGGCGCAGCCCTCCCATGCGCCTGACCACCACGAGGCGCCTGAGGCGCCGGCGGGCGAACTCAGCCCCGCACCGGCGGAGTGAGACCATGTCTGAAGGCGACGACAAGCAAGACGACAAGAGCGGGGCAGACGAAGGCTCGGGCGCCCGCGCGCCGGAGACCAAGCCGGGGCCCGTGCGCAAGAAGACACTCGTGGGCATGGCGCCGGTGGGCGCAGCGTCCGACTCCGCACCCAAGAAGAAGGGCACGCTGATCGGCATGACGGCGGTGAGCGACGCCGAGGTCGAGGCGGACAAGAAGAAGGGCACGCTGATCGGCATGACGGCGGTGAGCGACGCCGAGGTCGAGGCCGACAAGGAGGC
>JAADHO010000087.1 GCA_013151775.1 Deltaproteobacteria bacterium
GTCGGCGAGCACGTCGGCGACCTCGGCCGTGCTGACGTTCTCGCCCTTCCAGCGGTAGGTGTCGCCGATGCGGTCGACGAAATAGAAGAAGCCCTGGGCGTCGACGCGCAGCAGATCGCCCGTGCGGTAGAAGTGGTCGCCCGCGCGGAAGACATCGAAGAGCTCCTTCTTCTTGCTCGCGTGCTCATCCGTGTAGCCGCGGTATTCCGTCAGCGGGCTGATGGGCTCGTCGGCGATGCGCACCAAGAGCTCTCCGGGCTCCTCCGGGCCGGCGTGGACGCAGAAGCCGTCGCCGTCGCGGGCGAGCTCTCCTGCGTCGGCGTCGTAGCGCGCGAGCTCGAAGAGGGGGCGGCCGGCCAGCGGCAGGTGACCGATGGCGCCGGGCTTGCCGGAGAGATTCAGCAAGATGCCGGGCGCCTCCGTGGCCCCGTAGAACTCGCGGATCTCGGGGATGCGGAAGCGCTCGGCGAAGGGCGTCCACACGTCGGGCCTCAGGCCGTTGCCCACGGCGACGCGCACGCGATGTAGGTGCTCCTCCCGGCAGGTCTCGGTGGCCAAGAGGTAGCGGCAGAGCTCGCCGATGTAGAGGATGGCCGTGGCGCCGTAGCGCACGACGTCGGGCCAGAAGGCGTGGGCGCTGAAACTCGAACGCAGGGCCATGGGCGTCCGCGTGATCACGGCGGCGCCGAGGCCCAGGAGCAGCGCGCTCGAGTGGTAGAGGGGCAGCACGCAGTAGAGCACGTCGCCGGGCTCGAAGCGGAACATCAGGCTGCCGAAGCCCGCGCCGGCCATGATCGCGCGCTCGTGACTGACCCGGCAGGGCTTGGGCAGGCCCGTCGTGCCCGAGGTGTAGATGTAGACGAAGTCCGCGTCTTCGGCGGGCGGGATGGGCGATGCGCCGTAGCGGGGGGCCGCGTCGAGGCGGGCGTCGAGGTCCCCGCCCTCAGGTTTGCGGCCTGCTCGCCGACGGACTCGCGGCTCGCCTCCTCCACGAGCAGCACGCGGGCCGAGCTCGAGCGCAGGGCGTGCGCGAGGGGTGCGCCCTCGAGGTGGTTGTTGATCAGCGCGGCGGTGCCGCCGGCGCGGCTGATGCCAAAGAGCAGGGCGAGGTAGGTCGGGGAGTTCTGACCGAGCAAGGCCACGACGTCTCCCTGTCGCACGCCCTCGTCGCGCAGCACGCGCGCCACCTGCGCCGTGCGCTGGGCGAGGTCGCGCCAGGTCATGCGCTCGTCGTCCATCATGAAGGCCACGTCGTGGGGGGCCTCGGAGGCATGCATCAGGACGACGTCGAGCAGCGTCCGTACCGTGCCGAAGCGTGTGCGCAAGAGCCAGGGCAGCGTGTCCTTGGCGGCGCGAGGCAGCAGCGTCAGCTCCGCCCGGAGGGCGTCACGCCAGTCGGCGTGCAGCGCGCGTCGTGGCAGCCCCCGCAGCGCATCCCGCGCGGCGCGCAGGGCAGAGAAAGCAGGGTGCTCGAGGAGGTCGCGTGCGATCACCGGAGCAGCATAGGCGAGCCGCCCCCGCGGTGGAAGCTAGGGCGCGACGAACATCGTGTCCTTCAGCAGCGCCTTGTCGAAGGTCAGCACCGCATCTGCGCCCGCGGCCCGAGCGTGCTCGCGGATCACGTAGTCGGCCAGATCCCCGCGCCCCGCTTGGAAGGCGCTCAGCGCTCGCAGGAGTCGGTCGGCAGAGTCGAACATGAGCTGACGCGCGGCGATCATGCTGCGCAGTGTCCGCGCGATGTCAGCCCTGTCGAAGTCGTAGGCGGAACGCAGGACCCACATGAGTTCGCACACGACGACGTCGGAGACGTGTGCCCGTTCTCCATCAGCATCGAGGCGTTGGAAGAAGCGCGTGACCTTGCGTGTCTGACGCTCGTCGTCCTTCACGAGCAGCCGCACCAGGATGTTGGTGTCGACCGCGATCACGACTTCTGTGCCCGCCCGGCGGCCTTCGCAGAGGCGCGCTCCACGGCTTCGTTCATCTGCTTCACGCTTACGTGGCGGTCATCGCGCGGCTCGAGGATGCCGACAAGTGAGAGCAGGTCCACCGTCTCCGGATGCAGCTCGACGACGCCGTCCTCTCGGACGAGGAATTGCACGCGGTCGCCCGTGCCTACTCGAAGCAACTCGCGTACGGCTTTGGGGATGGTGACCTGACCTTTGCTCGAGAGGGTAGCAGATGGCATCTTTACCGTTCTCCGAAATCCTTACTTCAGAGTAAGTCTAGGTTTCCAGTACGTCAAGGTAGGTCCTTCGCTTCGTGTCAGGCGCCGGGGCGTTCGACACGTGGCCAGCGCGCGGCGATCACGAGGTCGTCTTCGCCTCGCTCCACGCGCGTGCGCACGTCGCTGGCGCCGAGCAATTCGAGCCCGCGCTTGAGGTAGCCCGCGATGCGCCGCACGATGCTCGCGGGGAACACGCCTCCGTCCGTGATGTGTACGACCAGGTCCTCGCTCGACCAGCGGACGACCTCCCACTCGCCCTGATCGTAGTAGAGCCGGTAGATGGCCTCGGTGGAGTCCATGAAGGCGCCCATGCCTTGCTCGATGCCGCGCGTGCGGAAGATCTCGTAGGGCCCGCCTTCGCCAAAGGCGAACTCCGCGCTGGCTGCGCCGATGGCCCCGGCGAGCTCGTGCTCGTCCCCGCCGAAGAGCCGCTCGGCGGCGTCGGTGAGGCTGATCATCACCTCGCCGTCGTACCAGGAGGAGACGAGCACCTGCTTCTCGAGGGCGCTCTGCGTCCGCTCGTCCGTAGTCGCGAGCACGCGGGCGTAGCCCTCCGCGCCGAAGCGGCTGATCAAGTACTCGACCGTGCTGAGCACCGCGGCGCCCTTCACGCGCCAGGCACGCGGCTCGCGATGCGATTGTGCCAGCGGACCGAAGCGCGTCTTGATCTGCTCGACCTGCGTGGTTCGTCGGCGCGCCGCCTCGAGCAGGCGCAGACGATCGGCGCGCTCTGTCTCGAAGAAGGAGCGGGCGTACTTGCCCAGGTCGATGCTGCCCTCGGACTCGCGGATCTCCCGCAGCGTGGCCTCGAGACGCTTGGCGGCCACGCGCGCCGAGGCCGGGCGACCGTCGGGATCTTTGGCGAGCAGCTCGAAGAGCAGCTCGACCACCGGCGCCGGGGCGTCCTCGCGATCGTCGCCCACGTCGGGCGGCGGCTCTCGCAGAATGCGCCGCGCCGCCTCGCTGCCCTCGGAGCCGCTGTAGAGCCTGCGCCCGGCCAGGAGCTCGAAGAGCACGACGCCCATGGCGAAGAGGTCGGCGCGGCCGTCGGGTTCCTCGAAGCGCAGCTGCTCGGGCGCCATGTAGCCGGCCTTGCCCTTGAGCACGCCCGTCGAGGTCTGGGCGGAGCGCCCGTGACCGATGGCGATGCCGAAGTCGGCGACACGCACTACGCCATCCCAGCCGAGCAGCACGTTGTGGGGTGACACGTCGCGATGCACGAGCCCTCGTGAGCCTCCCTCCGCGTCGGTCGCCTCGTGCATGGCCGCGAGCCCGTGGGCGACCTGCAGCGCGACCTCGATGCACACGCCCAGAGGCATCTCCTCGTCTACGCGGCGTACGGCGTCCCGCAGCTCCGCCAAGGAGACTCCATTCACGTACTCCATGGCCAAGAACGGGCCCCGATCGTCCTCGCCGGCCTCGAGCACGCGCAGCAAGTTGGGGTGGTGGACGTCACCCAGCAAGCGCGCCTCGTCCTCGAGCGTAGCGCGCGCGCGAGGATCCCCGACGAGGTGCGGGTGCAGGCGCTTCACGGCGTAGAGTTCGCCCGCGGGATCCGACCCGCGCACGGCGATGTGCACTCGGCCCATGCCTCCGCTGGCGATCTCGACGAGATGCCGGTAGGAGGTGCTTTCGTCAGCCTGTGCAGCCGCGACCATTGTCTCCAGAGTCTACTGGGGCTCACCACCCGCGGCGACGCGCAACCGCACACGTGTGAAAATGGCCCTCCCAGAAGACGCACTCGTCGAGCAGCTCACGGCCATCCGTGCGGGTGACCTGCGCGATCTGGAGGTGGCGCAGCGGCAGCTCGCCGCCCTCGACGACGTCAGCGCGCGGGCTGCCAAGCTGGCCTTCGACTGTGCCCTGAGCTTGGTCGATCGCACGGCCCCGCCGCCTCCTTCCCCCGAAGAATTGCGGCCCTTCGTCGGCGCGTCGGCCGGCGCCCGTCGCTGGGCTCGGGCCGCCTCTGGGGATCTCGAACGCGTGGCCTTGATTCGCTTCGACAGGCAAGCCTTGGCGTGCTGTCGCGGCCTGCACGCGCAGCTTCTGGGCGACGACACCGAGGCGAGTCTGGGTCTGCGGCGCGCGGACGCCTGGCTCTTGCTGATGGATGGCAGCGTCGAGGATCTGGACGAGCTGGGCAAGCAGCTCTTCAGCGCGGCCTCTGCAGCTCGCGACGCCTCCGTGGTGATCGACGCGACCTCCCTGCGCGCCCTCGCGGCGCTGGCCAACGATCAGCTCGAGGAGGCCACGGCCCTGGCGCGGCGGGCCTCGCGCATGGCCCGCACGGAGGGGCTGCGCCCCGAGCGTTACCTAGCGTCGATCCTGCTCGCACGCGTGCGTCGACGTGCCGGACGTCCGCATCTGTCGACGCGTATCCTGTCGGCCATCGCGCCGATCGCCCCGCGGCCTTGGCAGGGCTGGATTGCCTGGGAGCGCGTGCTCAGCGGATCCCGACCCGAGTCTCTGCTGCAGGGACTCGCCGAGCCGAGCGAGCGCGCCGCCGAGGCCTTGGTGGGGATCCTCGACCGAGCCGCGGCGGGCGATCTCGAGGGCTTCGACGCGGCGGGCGCGCGCCTGGCCGAGGTCGCCGTCGGCTTCGCGCCCATGGCTCGCGAGGGACGCGTGCTGATCTCGACCTTGGACCCGCGCCTGTGCGCCGAGGACTGCCCCGACGTGGCCGTTTCGTGGTGCCGTGGCGATGCGAGCGACACGCCCCTCGGGCTCGGGGGTCTGGTCGGCCCGCCCGACGGCCCAGCGGACAGCACCATCGCCTCCGTCGTGTCGCGCCCCGGCGTGGCGCCCCGCCGCATCTTGCGCATCGGGCTGCCGCTGCTGGAGTGCGAGGGCAAGGTGCTGAGACTCAGCCGCACGCGCCTGCGCCGTGGACGCGTCGACACGGCGGTGGCCGCCTTGGCGCTGGCCGGAGCCGAGGGGCTGCCCGACGAGGAACTCTTCCTGCGCGCCTACGAGTTTCCGTTTCAGCCCTCGATCCACGCCGGCATCCTGGACGTGCTGGTGCACCGCATGCGCGCGCGTCTCGAGGGTGCGGCCACGGTGCATCGCGAGGCGAGCGTGCTGCGCCTCGAACCCCACGGTCTCTTGGCGCTCTCCGATCCGCGCTGCGTCGAGCACGTGGAGGATCGCCTCGTGCGCCTGATCGCCACCCTCGGCGGCGTCACCACGCGCCGCGCCGCGCGCGAGCTCGACGTCTCCGTGCGCACGGCGCAGCTCGCCCTGCGCCGCCTGCTCGAGAGCGGTGACTGCGTCCAGAGCCGCGACGGACGTCGTGTCCACTACACGGTGGAGGACACGACCTTCACCGAGCCGACGCGCTTCTAGGCGACAGCCTCGCGCGCCACGCCAGCTCGCTCTTCCCGCGTTACGCGCTCTTGGCTATGCTCGGCGTCCAACCACGGGGGTCGCCGATGCCGACATTCGATGAAGTGCGTGAATACGCCAAGAGCCGCTACGAGTTCTCCGAGGATAGCGCCGAGCGCTTCAGCCTGGTCTTCGAGTACGAGAGCGGGCGCATGCAGAAGGTCGTGATCTCGCGCTTCGAGGCGATGGATCGCGAGTGGTGCGACTTCGCCAGCGCGTGCTGTTCCCGCGAGCAGCTCTCACCCGAGGACGCCGTGCGCAAGAACTGGGACTTCGCCGTGGGCGCGCTGGCCCTCGAGGGCGACACCTACGTGATCCGCTACTCCCTCTCCCTCGCGACCATGAACCTCGCCGAGTTCGAGCTGCCGCTGCACGTGGTGGCGCGCACGGCGGACACCCTCGAGCGCGAGCTGACCGGCGGCGACAAGTTCTGACGGTCGGCGCGATAGCGCGCTGCTACGCTGGACGCTGCGCCGTCACCACGAGCTGCTCGCTCTCTTCGTCGTGCACGTGTTGGTCGAAGCCGCCGTGGATCACCAGCAGCTCGAGGTCGGCGCGCTCGAGCAGGCGCGGCAGCTCGTCGGTCAAGAGGTAGCGCTGAGGCAGCTCGTCGTGGAAGCTCTCACCGCCAGCCGTGGGCGTGAAGCGGTAGCTCACGTCGAGGCGCTGCTGCGGCTTGCGCCAGCGCGTGCGCTCGCTGACGGAGAAGCGCTCGCCGTTCACCTCGACCTCGTCCACGGCCTCGAAGAGCTGCTCGTCCCAGGCCTCGGCCTCGGCGTGGAAGGCGTCGGCGCTCCAGGCGTCGAAGACCAATAGGCCGTCTGGCATCAGGTGCCGGCGGGCGCAGCGCAGCGCGCCGACTAGATCCTCTTCGGTCAGCAGGCAGTAGACGCCGCCGTAGGGGATGAAGACGCGATCGAAGCGCTCGCCGAGATCGAATGCGCGCATGTCACCTTCGCGCACGTCGAGGCCGTCGGCGCGCGCCATGGCCGCGAGGGCCGGGCTGCGCTCGAGGCCGACGGCGCGAGGCAGCTCCGCGTCCAGCGCTGTGAGCACGCGACCCCAACCGGCGCCGAGCTCGAGCACGCTCTCGGCGCCCGTGGCGGCGCGTCGGTAGAAGTCCACGTCGCCCGGGCGACCGCGATGCAGGGCCCGATAGAGGGACGCCTCGAGCTCGAGGGCGGGCGTCACACGAAGCGGCCTGTGCCGCTCACGCCCTCGCTCTCGTGTGCGTCGGCGAACTGATACTCGGGATCCACGAGCTCGTTGATGCGCAGCATCAGGTCGTCCACCAGGGCCTGGAAGGTCGCGCCGTGGCGCGTCTCCGCCTCGGCCGTGAAGGGCTCGTACTCTTCTTCGATGTGAAATGGGCTCGACGCGTCGAGGCGCACGGGATCGCCGAAGCGATAGACGATGCGTCCGGCGCGCGGCAGGGGCGAGCTTCCCGGGTGCACGAGGTCGGAGCCGTTGCAGCCGATGGGGACGATGGTCCTGCTGTGTCTCAGGGCGATCTGCGCGATGCCGGGGTGACCCTTGGCGAGGCGCTTGGTGCGCGTGCCCTCGGGGAAGACGAGCAGCGAGAGACCCAACTCGAAGGTCTCTTCGTTCAGCTCTACGAAGCGGCGCATCATGCTGCGGAAGACGGCGTCTACCGCCTCGGCCCAGGTCTCGTCCTGTGGCGCGAAGGGGCGACCGAGGATGTTTCGTGCACGCTCGAAGACGGGCCGCGGCACGCCGCCGGCGTCGACCTCCTCGGAGTCCGATTTGCCGAGCGCGTTGAGCATCGCCCTCAGGGCCGCGTACTCGTCGGCCTCCGGGCGGCGCCCCATCACGGAGAGAAAATCCTTGGTGATGATGTAGCCGCGCGACACGGTCGGGATGTTGCTCGTGTGCTCCATGAAGCTGCTGACCACGGCGTTCTCGTAGTACTTGCCCTTCACCCAGGTCGCCGTGAAGCGCGCGTGCTGTCGGTAGAGTCGATACTGGAAGGGGAAGTAGTTGTAGCGGTCCGTGTGGTTCATCACGAAGATGACGGGCTCGCGCGGCACCTTCTCGAAGCCCTCAAATTCGATCTCCACACCGGGGTAGATCTCGTAGCTCGGCGCCAGGATGCCCAGAGCGACCGCGATCTGACCGCGTGGGTGCGCCGAGAGTCGGATGCGCTGCATTCGGGAGATGTCGAGCATGGGTCGTGATCGTACGGGCAGCCGCCGAGGTCAAGGACTCGCTGTGGCCGGCGGCTGCGTCGCGTCCTGCACGCGCACGAGCACGACGGAGACGTTGTCCTTGCCGCCGTTGGCGTTGGCTTCGGCGATCAGGCGCTTCACGGTGATGTCGAGGGGCGCGCCTTCGCTCAGGATTCGTGCCGTGTCGTCGTCGGGCACCATCTTCGACAGGCCGTCGGAGCAGAGCACGTAGAGGTCGTCGCCTTCGCACTCCTCCACGCGCAGATCCACGTCCACCTCGGGCTGCACGCCGAGGGCGCGCACGAGCTTCTCGGCGTTGCGACCCGTCAGGCCCAAGGAGCCGAGGGTGTGATCCGTCGTCAGCTGTTCGAAGTGTCCGCTGCGCAGGCGATAGCAGCGGCTGTCGCCCACGTGCCCGAGGTAGACGCGCTTCTTGTTCGGGGAGAAGCGCGCCGCCACCACGGTCGTGCCCATGCCCGCCTTGCTCTGATCTTCTTGCGCCTTGTCGTAGATGGCCTCGTTGGCGCTCTTGATCGCGCGCACGAGCTCGTCACCGCGTCGAGGCAGGCTCTCGTCCACCTCGCCGCCGAAGTGCCGCGTCTCGAAGGCGGCGGTCATCACCTCGGTGCAGAGCTCGCTCGCGACCTCGCCGGCGGCGTACCCGCCCATGCCGTCGGCGATGGCGAAGAGCTCGTTCTCGAACACCAAAATGGAGTCTTCGTTGTGGCTGCGGCGCAGACCCACGTCCGTGCTGCCGTGGGCGGTGACGAGGATCCGCGCGAAGGGAGACGTCGGGTCGTCCTCTTCGAGATCGATGTCGATGTCGAGGGCGAGGCTCGTCTGGCCCGTGGCCGCCCCGCCGCGATCGAGGGCCTCCTGCTCGCCCTCGGGCAGGCGTGGTGTCTCGACGGCCCTCGGCCCGCCTTTGGGGCGCCGAACGAGCAGCCACACGGCGGTCGAGGCCAGCGCGATGGAGAGGCAGACGAGAGCGATTTGCTCCACCCGCTGATTCTACCGGGAAGGGAAAAAGATCGCAGCATGAACCTGCGCCGCCAGCGTCCTCTCGAGCGCTTGGCGGGCGAGAGCGTGTCAGCGTCGGTCCAGGTCGTCCGCGGCCATGCGCTCGGCGACCAGGTTCGCCAGGGCCATGATGGTGATCTGTGGGTTCACTCCGACGGCCGTGGGGAAGAGGCTCGCGTCGGCGACCCAGCAGCCGGGGAGATCCCAGACGGCGCCGCGCAAGTCAGTGACGGAGCGCTCACGCCGGCTACCCATGCGCGCCGTGCCCATCAGGTGGACGGTGAAGAGCTCCATGGAGCTGCGCTTGCGCTGCGTCTTGCGAATCTTCGGCAGCTCGTCCGGCGAGTCGATGGAGTGCAGGTTGCTGAAGGGCAGGTAGACGCGCGTCGCGCCCATGGAGAAGTGCAGCTCCGCGAGATGCGTCACGCCGTCGAGGAAGCGATCGTGATCCTCGTGGGTGATGTCGTAGGTAGGCACGGGCATGCCGAAGAGGCTGCGCCTGACGCGCCCGGGCCGGGAGTCCTCCACCAACACACCCGTCAGGGCCATGCGATCGTAATCCTGCATCAGCTCCCAGGCCTCGGCGCCGTGCACGTGGAGCTGCGCCGCGAGCGCGCCGGGGGGCACGAAATTCTCCGCGAAGAGGATGCCGCGGTCGCGGAAGCCGCGCACCTGACCGCCTTGGTTCACGCCCTCCCAGGACTTCAGGGCGAAGGGGTAGACGGCGAGCACCTTGGCGTTGGGGTGACACAGGAAGTTGCGACCCAGCTGCCCGCTCGGACGCCCGGCGTCGTGGCGCAGGAGCAGGTTGGGCGTGTGGATGGATCCGCAGGCGAGCACCACGGCGTCCGCGCGCACGTCGACGCGCTTGTCCTCGCGGCGCGTGCGTGGGTTCACGCCCCGACAGCGCACGCCGCGGCAGCGCCCGCCTTCGATCAACAGCTCGTCCGCGCGCAGCAGGGTCAGGCAGCGCGCTCCCGCCTCGAAGGCCTTGGGCATGTAGCTGACCAAGGTCGAGCGCTTGGCTCCCGTGGGACAACCGAGCACGCAGCTGTTGGCGCCGACGCAGCGGTCTTGGTTGCGGATGTTGTGCAGGTACTCGAAGCCGAGCTTGGCGGCGCCGCGATCCATCACGCGCGAGTCGTTGCCGATGCTGTAGCTCGCTTGGGGCTTGGCGTGGACGTGCTCCTCCACGCGTGTGAAGAGCCGGTCGAGGGAGGCGCTCGAGAGATCCGGTTGCCCCGTGATCGCTTCCCATTCCGCAAGCACGCTCTCGGGCGTGCGCCAGGTCATGCCGCCGTTGAGGGTGGTGCTGCCGCCGACGCAGCGCCCCTCGACGTAGGGGATGGGCGGCTTTCCGAGGATCACCGTGGCGCTCGCGTCGCGGTACATGCGCGGCACGGACTCCTCGACGAAGGGGTTGAAGCTCGACGTCGGGTGGTAGCCGCCCTCTTCGACGAAGAGCACGTCGTAGCCCGCCTCCGCCAGCTCCTTGCCGACCACGGCGCCGCCCGCGCCCGTGCCCACGACGACCACGTCTGCGCGTAGCAGCTGTCCGTCTTCGTAGTCCGCGTACTCCAGGATCCTGCTCATGTCGTCGCCTCCGGCTGCGTCGTGGAGATGGCGACGAGACCAGGCGGCTCGGCGATGTCGTCCTCGGGCGTGGCCTCGCCTCCGGCCAAGAGGCGCTCGCGGAGCTCGATGCGCGCGCGGATGAACGTGGTCGGATCGTAGCGCAGCTCGCGATGCACCTCGTCGCGATCGAAGTAGCTCGAGAGCACGAGCCCCTTGGGCCCGAGCATCAGCAGGCGAATGTAGAGGAAGCGGCTGTTGGCGATGCCCCTGAGGACTGACGACGCGCGCTGAGTCGAGATGCGTGTCAGCGGCAAGAGCCCACGCAGGCGCCACAGGGGAGACCAGTTCAGCAGGTGCATGACCCACACGAAGCCGCGCGCCGAGAGCGGCGGCATGTACTGCATCATCACGCGCACGGAGTGGGCGATCTCCTGCTCGAGGCCGGGCTCATGCGGCGCGGGAGCCGGCGGCAAGACCGCGCCTACGATGGCGTCGAGCACGCGCAGGCTCGCGCGACCCATGGGGCGCGGATCGGCCATGACGAAGCCGTCGTCGGGATGCCGCGCGAGATCCCCCGGCGCGTCCACGGCGATGGTCAGGCGTCGGTGGCGTTTCTCCTCATGGGTCGACATGGTCTTCCTCCGAATGTGTGAGCGGCTCGAGCAGGGCTCTGAGCTGCTCGTCGACGTGGCGGTGGAAGCCTTGCGCCAGCTCTAGCGCGCCGGCGCCGTCCGAGCCGCGGAAGCACTCGATCAGCCCGGCGCCGAGGGCGGCGAAGCTCGGCTCGAAGAGCAACAACTCGGGGCGTCGCGCCAGCATGTCGTCCAGGGCGAAGAGGATCGGGTTGGCGACCCAGCGCACCAGCAGGCTGCCCGTGCAGTCGACCAGCGCGTTCATGAAGTCGCTCTGCGCCTGAAGGAGCGGGAGCGCGTCACGCTCGAGCTCGGCCTGCTCCGCGCGCTCGACCAGGGGCGTCAGGGCCTCGATGTCCTGAGCGCTCGCGCGGGTGGCCGCGATGCCCACGAGGTACTCCACGACCTGCGCGCGCGGCGGCAAGAGATCGAGCACCAGCTGCGCCTTCTCCTGTGGGCTCGCGCCGTGCTCCAGAAACGCGCCGAGCAACTCCAGCGTGCCCGTGCGGCGAAAGTCGCCGACGGTGACAGCGCTGCCTTGCCGGGAGCGGATCAGCCGCGCCTGCTCCAGACGCCGCAGCGCCTCGCGCAGCGTGCTGCGGTTGGTTCCCATCTCCTGCGCCAACACGCGCTCGGGCGGCAGCTTGCTGCCCGCCGGCAGCTCGTCGCTGAGGATGCGCCCCAAGAGAGACTCGTGCAGCTCCTCCATGCGAGGCGAGGCGTTGGGTTCTGATTTGCGGCGTGCGTCCATGGGAAATCGAATTGGTACAACCAATATACACGCCTGGAGAATTGGTTCAACCATTTTCTTCCGCTGCTCTCTGGCACGTCCGAGGCGTGGAGTGTGTGACAGGGGCGCGGCGCTGTGCTGACATCTCCTGCCCATGCGATCCGCGCACTCGAGTACGTCACCAAGCTCGCCCTGGCTGCCCCTCTGGCTGCTCGCGCTGGCGTGGTGTGGGGCGCTGCTCGGTGAGCAGGTCGAGCTCGCCTGGACCATGGGCATGGCGCCCACCGAGGAGCTGGGGCAGGCGCTCTTTCTCGGGCTCGCGCCCCTACCTCTGGCGCTCTTGGTTTTCGCCGCCTTGGTCGCTTCCTGGCGTGCCTGGCGCACGTCGCGGGTCCCGCTCGCGAGCTCGCCCGTGGGAGTCACCGGGCAGCTCCTGGGTGGTCTGTTTGCGGCCTGCGTCTTCCTCGCCTGCTCCTACCTCTTCTCGCTCCGCGTCGTGCTCGGGCTCTCGAATCCCGTCTTCGTGGCCGCCGCCCTGGCGCTCGGGAACCTCGCCTTGGGCTTGGTCGCCGCGCTGCTCTCGCGTGGCCTCGGCGCGCTCTTCGGCTCGGGTCTGGAGCGGATCGCGGACAGCCGCGTCGCGCCCGCGCTGCGCTGCATCGTCCCCGCGTGGCGGCTTGTGCTCGGGCTCTGCATTCTCGGCCTGCTCGTCTCCGCCTGGGCCGTCCACAAGAGGCAGGATGTGGTCGAGGCCGTGGACTGGCCGCGAGGGCTGGCCATGCTCGCGGGTGCCACGTCCTTCGCCGCCGGCGCCTGGTTCCTGCGTCGTCGACGCTACGGCTCGTGGGCGCTCGCGGGCCTGACGCTGGTCTCGAGCCTCGCGCTGCTCTTCGCGCCGGGCATGTCGCGTGCCCTCTGGCTCGTCGGGCCACCCCGTGAGGTGAGCTGGAGCGCCGCCGTGGGTCTGCGTCTCCTGCGCGCGAGCCTCGACTTCGACCACGACGGTCGCCTCTCCTTCGCGGGCGACGGAGACTGCGCGGCCTTCGATCCGAGTCGCCACCCCATGGCCGTGGACATCCCGGGCGACGGCATCGATCAGGACTGCGACGGGCGCGACGCGGTCCCTGGCGAGGTGGAGTTCGCCAGCTTCCACACCACGCTGCTGCCGAGCGGTTTCGATCGCAGACCGCCCCTCGTCCTGCTGTTGACGGTGGACGCCTTCAACCCGCGGCGCCTGCGCACCTTCGGCGCCGAGCGCGACCCCATGCCACAGCTCGATCGCTTCTTCGAGTCGGCCGTGCTCTTCCGCAGCGCCTTCGCCCAAGGGCCCTCCACGCGCCTCTCCTTTCCTGCGACCTTCACCTCGCGTTGGGACAGCGAGATCCCGAGGCGCCTCGAGGGACGTCATCCCTATCCGCTGGAGGACTCGGTCACGACCCTGGCCGAGCGCTTCGAGCGGGCCGACTATCGCACGGCGGCGGTCTTGCCCGACGCGCTCTTCCGTCCCTCGCGTTGGCACGGCCTGCTGCAAGGCTTTCAGCGAAACGAGCTGGCGCTGCCCGCGGCGGGACATCACCACGGCGCGCAGCAGGTCACGGACGCGGCCGTCGCCGAGCTCGCTCGCGCCGCTGGGCATCCGCTCTTCTTGTGGGTCCACTACTTCGACGCCCACTCGCCCCATCGTCACCCGCGGGGCGAGCCGGACTACGGCACGCAGATGGTCGATCGCTACGACGCCGAGCTGCACCACGTCGACACGCAGCTCGGGCGCCTGCTCGCGGAGGTGCGACGGCGCTACGGCGACGACGCGTGGATCATCGTCACAGGAGATCACGCGCGCCTTCGACGAGCCCCGACACACGCGCCACGGCTACGGCTACGACCTCTACGCGAGCGTGCTGCATGTGCCCCTCGCGATGCGGATCCCTGGCGTTGAGGCCGGGGAGATCACGGCGCCCGTGAGCCTGCTCGACGTGACGCCCACGCTGGTGGATCTGCTCGGACTCGCGCCGGACGAGCCAGACGACTTCCGCGGTCGCAGCCTGGTGCCGCGCCTGATCCGGCGACCCGCCGGATCCCCGCCCCACGTCTACTCGCAGTATTTTCTCGAGGAGCGGCTGTGGACCGACGAGGATCCGCTGGTGATGGCGAGTGTCTTCACGGACTCGCGGCATCTGGTGATCGACCGGCGCAGCGGACGCAAAGAGCTGTACGCTTGGCGCAGCGATCCCCTCGAGCGTCATGACCTGACGAGCACTGAGGGCGACGTGGCGCGGGAGCTCTCGGACGAGCTCGCGGCCTTCGTGCGCGCCGTGCACACGCCACCCGGAGCAGGCGAGGCGGAGGACGCGGGGGGTGACGAGGATCCCGACGCCGGCATCGCTGCGCAGTCTGGAGACGCCGACGCGTCATCGAGCGCGGGAGGAGCCTCCGGGTCGCGTGAAGAGTCACCCGCGTCGGCTCGCCCGGCGCCCCGTGGGCCCGTGCCACCCGCGGCCATGCCGGGCGCGCTTCACGACGCGGGCGTGCCGCCCTGACGAGCGCGTCGCGACGTGGGCCCGCTGAGGAGTTCACACGCTGAGGAGCTCAGGTCACGGAGAGGGCGTCGCCGACTCGCAAGCTGCCCTCGGCATCGTGCACGACGTTGACGCCGAAGAGCACGCGGCCGTCGATGGTGCGGAAGCGACTGAGCGTGCGCAGCGGTTCTACTTCACGCTCGCCGGTCTCGGGGTCGACGCAGGTGATGCTGCAGCGCTCGCAGGGTTTCACGGAGCGCATCGGCACGCCTCCTAGCTCGAAGCCGCCCAGCTCGTCTTCGGCCCAGGGCTCCAGGCCCTCGATCACCAGGTTGGGGCGAAAGCGCAGCATGGAGAATTCGCGATCGGCGCGCGTTTCCAGATCCGCGAGGGACGAGGCGTTGGTGAGCAAGAGAGGGTAGCCGTCGGCGAAGGAGACGAGATGATGCTCGCCTGCGCGTGCCGGGTTGGCGACTCGCGTGGCCTCCTTCGGCAGACGCACGAGGCGCAGGGGGCGTTCGAGGGCCTGGCTGAAATACTCGGATCCCTCGCGGCAGTGGATCGCCGAGAGGCGGTCGCGCCAGACACGCACGTTGACGCGCTCTCCCTGCGCCTCGAGGGGGAGCCCGATCTCGCCTGCTTCTGCGTGGCTGACGCGCACGCCACCCGGAAGCAGGGCGCAGCGGAAGAGGGCCATGCGCGGCACTTGGCGTTGCGTGACGAACTCACCCGCCTCGTCGACCAGCATGAAGCGGCGATCGTGTTCGAGGCCGCGCGGGCCGAGCCGAGCCTGCTCGAGGCGCACTCCGCCGCAGCTCTTGATCGGATAGACGTACAGGGCGCTGAGGTGCACGGCGCGAGGGTAGCAGCTCGATTGGCGTGGGCTCCGATCGCGACTCAGTCCCCGGGCTGCACGAAGAGGTCGTTGACGAAGAGCGTCAGGAGGCGCTCACGGATCGCAGGCGGCAAGGCGTCGAGCACGGTGTTCACCTCGGCCATGTCGCCGGGAAGGCCCTCGCCAGAGATGCCGGCGAGGCCGAGCATCTTCGCCATCACGTCCTCCGTGACGGCCTCCGGGGGCATGCTGCCGAAGAAGGTGCGCACTTGCTCCGCCAGCATGGGCAGGTCGGCCTTGGGCTTCGCGCGGGCCTCGCTCACAGCGTCGGCCAACGCTGCGAGGAAGGGCTTCTCGAAGCCGTGGTTGCCCGGATCGACCGAGAGGTGGATGTTCGCTGGGTAGTCTTCGAAGGAGAGCTGAGGCTGCACGTACCAGCCGCGCGCGCGCATCAGGTCGGCCAGCTGGAAGAGGTTCACATCGTCCGCGACGAAGGAGATCAAGCTCATCTCGGGCTGGGCCAAGAGGCGCAATCCGTCGATGGCTTCCACGCCCGCGGTCAGAGCGTCCGTCGTCTGTTTCACGCGGCGCGCCAGATCGAGGTAGCCGTCTTCGCCGAGGAAGCGCAGCACGCTCCACGCCGCGGCGAGCGGGCCGCCGCTCTTGCTGCTCTGGATGGTGGTGTTGACGATGGTGTAGCCCGTCCAACGGGACGTCGCGAAGAGCTGATGCTTGCGCAGGTCGCCGTTGCGATAGAGCACCACCGAGGCGCCCTTGGGGCAGTAGGCGTATTTGTGGAGATCCATCGAGATGCTCGAGACGCCATCGACGCTGAAGTCGAAGTCCGGCACCTCGTGGCCGAGCTTGCGGAAGTAGGGCAAGAGGAAGCCGCCGATGCAGGCGTCGACGTGCATCCACACGCCGCGCGCCTTGGCCATGGCGGCGAGCTCTACGATGGGATCCACTACGCCGTGGGCGTAGGAGGGGGAGGAGCCGACGATCAGGATGACGTCGTCGTCGAGCAGCTCCGCGGCGGCCTTCATGTCGGCCTTGAAGGTCTGCTTGTCGACCGGCAGAGGCAGCACCTCGACGCCGAGGTAGTGGGCCGCCTTGTGGAAGGCCGCGTGCGCCGTGACGGGCAGCAGCATCTTGGGATGCTTCACCTCGGGGCGCGTGGCGCGGGCGTGATCGCGCGCAGACTTCACCGCGAGGATGATGCTCTCCGTGCCGCCGCTCGAGAAGTTGCCGACCACGTCGGCGTCGCCTTGCAGATGATGCGCTGCCATCGATACGATCTCGTTTTCGAAGCGCAGGAGGCTCGGGAAGACGGTCGGGTCGAGGGCGTTCTCACTCAGAAACTCCGTGAAGGCGCGTTTGGCGACCTTCTCCACCTCTTGCCCGCCGTCGAAGGTGTAGCCGAAGACACGGCCGTCTCTCCACGGCAGGTCGCCGCTGCGGAAGTCTTGCATGGCGGCGAAGAGCTCTTCTTCGCTCGCGCCCTTTTCCGGAATTCGCATCATCTCATCACTCCTTCAGGCTCGGGCGCGTGCCGCGCTCGATGCCGTATTCGATCATGTCGAGGGCCTCTTGGCCCATGCGACCGAGGTCTCCGCGCGCACCGTCGGTGAACCACTCAGCCAAGGTGGCGCGGATGGCGCCCATCATCGCGCCTGCCAAGATGCGGGCCTCGCGTCGCTTGCGCGCGCTACGTGCCCCGCGTCCGAGCGCCCCGGCGAGAGCCTCTTCCCAGCGCCTGTCGAGCGTGCGCTCGTACGCCAGGAGCTGAGGCGCGCTCTCGATCACGCGGTGCTGTGCGAGCATGTCGTCTGACTGCTGTGTATACTCGTCGGCCAGGGCGAGCAGCGCACGGCGGATGCTGTCGAAGGGAGGCTCTCCGCGCTTCGCTGCGTTGAGCACAGCCTCGAAGCGCGCGAGGCGCTCGGCGTCCCACGGAAACACCACAGCCTCCTTCTCGGGGAAGTAGCGGAAGAACGTGCGACGCGACACGTGCGCCTCGGCCGCCAGATCATCCACTGTCGTGGCGCTGAAGCCGCGCTCCTCGAAGAGCTTCATGGCAGCGTCGAAGAGCGCCTCTCGGGTGCGCACCTTCTTCCGATCGCGCAGGCTAGTCACGAGCTGCATGCTCACCATCTAGCATTATGGCACCAAGTGTCAATAGGCACCCAGTGCTTTATTTGGGGACGGTCCTAAGCAGTTAAGTTGTTGTGAAACAATGTTTCACAACAACTTAACTGCTTAGGACCGTCCCCATCAGGGTTCGTCGGCGAGGTGTTGGCTGGCGGGGGTGATGGCGAGTATCAGGGCGCCGGCTTCGAGGCCGGATTGTTGGCGTGTGACGTGGCTGAGGATCAGGGTGGCGCCGTCGTCGCGGAGCCAGGGTCTGGGGGCGCCGGGGTCGCCTGCGTCGAAGGAGGCGAGGGGGTAGCGTTCGAAGTTCACGCCATCTTCGCTGGCGGACATGCTGATGATGCGCGTGCCATCGTCTCGCGGAATCTCGAAGTAGACTCGGATCACGCGGCGTCCGCCGGGCATGGTCGCGCGTGCGGCTCCGGGCATGCCGGGGACGCCCTCCGTGGGCTGGTCGGGGCGCGGCGCGGGAGGCGTGGTGAAGATCGGGTCGACGTCGGGCGTCGACAGGTCGGCGTCCACCGGCGTGAAGTTCAGGCCGTCTGGGCTGCGTGCGACACGGACGCCATCGCCCGCGTCGTAGTAGAGCAGCACACCCTCGGCGCCCAGGTCCACCACCGCGGGACTGCGTGGCACCGCGCCGCCGGCGATGCTGGCGTCGGGGCCGAGGATGGGGCCGTCGCTCGTGCGGGTCAGCGCGGCGTCGGGC
>JAADHO010000266.1 GCA_013151775.1 Deltaproteobacteria bacterium
CTCGCGCCCCGGGTGGTCCGCCGCTCGCACCAGATCCACCTGCGCACCTTCGGTCGCAGCGAGTCCGATCTGGCCGACGCCCTCGAGGGCATCGAGCAGGCGCATCCTGGCGTCACCTTGGGCTATCGCGCCCACTTCCCCGAGATCGAGCTGAAGGTCCTGGCCCGAGCCGACGACGAGCTCGCCGCCGAGCAGCTCGCCACCGAGGTCGCGGAGGAGCTGCGTCGACGCCTCGGGCGGACGATCTTCGGGGAGCGCGACGACACCTTCCCGGGCGTCGTTGGGCGCGAGCTGCGCGAACGTGGCCTGAGCTTGGCTCTGGCGGAATCTTGTACCGGAGGGCTGGTGGGCGCCAAGCTCACCTCCGTCCCTGGCAGCTCCGAATTCCTGCTACTCGACGCCGTGGTCTACGCAAACTCGGCCAAGGAGAAGCTGCTCGGTGTGCGCCAAGAGACCCTGCGTGGCTTCGGTGCCGTCAGCGCCGAGACGGCCGCTCAGATGGCCGACGGAGCTCGGCGCGTGGCCGCTGCTGACCTCGCGATCTCCATCACTGGCATCGCAGGACCTGGGGGCGGCACGGACGAAAAGCCCGTGGGCACGGTCTATTTCGGTGTCGCTCGTGCGGGCGCCCGCACCCACACCTTCCTGCGAAATCTACCCGGAGATCGCGAACGAATCCGCGAGCTTGCGGCCTACGTGGCGATGGAATCCATCCGCCGCGCGGCTGGCGGCGAGCGCCTCCCGGGCGCAGCGAAGGTCTGAGCGCGAGCCACCTTTCTCGCCCGACGTGGCATCTCTCTCTTGCAACATCAGGGCGCCTCAGCTAAACAGGTGTTCAGGAGGTTCCCATGGCAGTGGATCCGAACAAGCAGAAGGCCCTAGGGCTCGCTCTGGGCAGCATCGAGAAGGCATTTGGCAAGGGCGCGATCATGCGCCTCGGCGATCGCAAGATCGAGCAAGTGCCGGTCATCCCCACCGGCTCCATCTCCCTGGACCTCGCCCTCGGCATCGGCGGCTATCCGCGCGGCCGCATCATCGAGGTCTATGGCCCCGAGGCCAGCGGCAAGACCACGTTGACCCTCCACGCTATCGCTGAATGCCAGCAGCGCGGCGGCATCGCGGCCTTCATCGACGCCGAACACGCCCTCGACCCCATCTACGCCCGCCGCCTGGGTGTGAACGTGGACGAGCTCTTGGTGAGCCAGCCCGACAACGGCGAACAGGCCCTCGAGATCGCCGACACCCTCGTGCGCTCGGGTGCAGTGGACATCATCGTCATCGACTCGGTGGCCGCCTTGGTGCCGCGCGCCGAGATCGAAGGCGAGATGGGCGACAGCCACGTCGGCCTGCAAGCGCGCTTGATGAGCCAGGCGCTACGCAAGCTCACGGGCACCGTACACAAGAGCAACACGAGCCTCTTCTTCATCAACCAGATCCGCATGAAGATCGGCGTCATGTTTGGCAGCCCCGAGACCACCAGCGGCGGCAACGCGCTGAAGTTCTATTGCTCCCAGCGCCTCGATATTCGGCGCATCGGCACGCTGAAGGTCGGCGACCAGCCCGTCGGCAACCGCGTTCGCGTCAAGGTCGTGAAGAACAAGATGGCGCCGCCCTTCCAGAAGTGCGAATTCGACATCATCTTCGGTCGCGGCATCAGCCGCAGTGGCGACGTCCTCGACCTCGGCGTCGAGGCGGGCATCGTGGACAAATCCGGCGCCTGGTACAGCTACGAGGGCGATCGCGTCGGGCAAGGCCGTGACAACGCGCGCAACTTCCTTGAGGCGCATCCCGAGATGCTCAGCGAGATCCAGGCGCGCATCCTCGACATGCACGGGCTCGCACCCGAGGGCGGACGCAAGCCCGAGTCGGTTGACGCCGTGGACGCCAAATCCAGCGACGACGCAGGAAACACCAAGGCCGCCTCCGAGTCCAACGGCTCGAGCAAGCGCGGCAAGCGCAGCCGCGCTCAGGCCTGAGACACCGCGTCCGTGCCGAGCGTGGCGGCCTGATCACCGCTAGAGTGGCGCCCTCCATGTCCGGCTCCGCGACTCACACTCCTCTCTTCGCCATAGGGCTCCGGATCCTGACGCTCGCGTTCGTGAGCGCCGCATCGGTCGGATGTTCCGGTGCCGCTCGTTCGGCCCAGGTCGCCACGACGCCTCGGGAAGAAGAGCCCACAGCGATCGCCCTACCAGACCTGCTCGAGCTGCTGCCCCAGGGCGTCGAGACCTTGATGGTTCTGAAGCCCGACGTGCTCTTCAGTGACCCAGCGACTCGCCCAGTGGCCGAGCTGCTGCTGCCGCCTGCTCGCCGTGACGCCATCGAGCGGCGCATGGGAATTCGGATCGCCGAGCTCACGCGTCTGATCGTCGCGGACTACGGCGAGCAGGGCTTCATCGCCCTCGGCGCGGGTGTAGACCGAGCGCCTCAGGTGGTGCGGGCCATCGCCATGGGCATGAACACCATCGAGACCCAGAGCGACGCCCCCTTCGTGCGCCGCCTCGGTTACCTCGGCACGCAGCGTCGGGACGTGGTCGCCCTCGATGCCGCGACCTTGCTCTTCGCTGGCGAAGCGGGGGCACACGTCGCGGCCCTGCTCACGCGTGCCCGCACAGGAGCATGGCCCTCGAGCGCCGCACCCTCGGCCGGAGGGGCGCAGCTCGCCGACCTGATGCAGCAGCTCGGCGATGCTCCCATGCTCGTTGTCGTGCCCCATCATCTCGACCTGCCCTTGGACACCGGACCCGGGCTCCTGCTCTCGCGCCAGATCGGCCTCGCTTTCTCCATTGCGCCCGTCGCCGCCGACGCGCTTCGAGTGCGCGTGTTGATCCACGGCGAGCTGCCGCCCGGAGCCCACGACAACTTTCGCCAATGGGTCCTCAGCGTGGCGGGCAGTCCCTTGGGTGCGATTGTTGGAATCTCCGAGGGCCTCCCGACGTTGAGGATTCAGACGGAGGCCGAGAGTGCCCTCGTCAGCGAGCGTCTCCCAACCCAGGGACTCGTTCGGGGCATGAGTCTTTTGCTCGCGGATCGCGTGGGTGAGGCGCTGGATGTCGCCCTCTCTGGATCCACGAGCTCCCAAGGCCCGCCTTCAGGTACGGGCCGGCCTGCGCCCGCAATGCGCTAACCACGTGAAATTCAACGACTATTATGAAATTTGGTGGATTGACCCTGCTTTCCGTCCGTGCTATCCTGCGGCTCTACTACTCGTGGTCCCGTATTCTTCTAGAGACGAGATCGGAGCCGCCCACTGGCGGCCCTGGCAGACTGGCCCCGCTCTCCGGCGGCCCTATGCGCGCGTAGAATGCGTCCCCCTCGTGGAGGTGTCCGCTTGATGGAATTTTCGGTAGGCGAGAAGGCGGTTCACCCTGCGCATGGCGTGGGTGAGGTGACTAGCATCGAGAAGCGCGAGATCGCGGGGATGAAGAAGGCGTTCTACATCCTCAAGATCGCTGACAGCGGGATGACCGTGATGGTGCCCACGGACGGCGTCGAGCGTCTCGGTTTGCGCAACGTGATCTCGAAGCGCGATGCCAAGAAGGTGCTCGACGTGCTGAAGAGCGACGAGGTCGCCGTCACGTCCCAGCCCTGGAATAGGCGTTATCGCGAGTACATGGAGATGTTGAAGAGCGGATCGCCCTTCGAGGTCGCCAAGGTGCTGCGCGATCTCTCGCGCCTGCGCGGCGAGAAGGATCTCTCCTTCGGTGAGCGCCGCCTGCTCGAGCAGGCGAGAAACCTCCTAGTCTCCGAGCTGGCCCTCGCGCGCGGCGTGAAGGAAGCCCGCGTGGAGAAGGACATCGACACCATCCTCGTGCCGCCTCCGCCTCCCGCGTAGCCCACGAGATCACAGCAGGCGCCTGGCGCCCACCCCAAGAAGGCCTCTTTCGAGAGGCCTTCGACGCGTCCGGCGCAACTCGCATCATCGTCTGCAGCCCGATGCAATGCGGCGCCCGGCAGAGATGGCGCACACAGCGCATAGTGGCGCCATCTTTGGCGTGGAACGCCTAGTGAATGCGTCGCATACGCCCGACGCGAAAAAAGACGCCTCGCTCTCGAAAAAGTCCGCAACCGCTCTCGACTCGCGCCGAAAAGGAGGGCGTCAGGAGAGAGAGCATGCAGAACGCACACACAGAGCAAAACCCCTACACAGTCCAGAAGGCTGAACAGCAGGCATTCTCCCCAGGGTCAGAGGCGCTCCGGCGGGCGCTCGAGCGCGAACTACGGAGGGCAGCAGCCGTGGAGCAGCAGGCGTTCCAGATGCAGAAGGAAGTCAAGTACCTCGAGCAAGACTTTGCGTCCCTCGTTCGCGAGGCAGATGCAACGCCAGAGGCCATCGATGCCCTGAGCGCAGAGCTAGACGAGGGCGAGGACATTCAGGCCGCGAAGGTGGCCTTCGGCTTCTGCGGCGCGGGTCCCGATCCCGTGGTGGCACGAAAGCACATCATTCCGTCCTACGCATTGATGTCGTAGCTAGCACCTAAGTGATACGCACTTCAATGCATTACGCTACCCCATGCACAAGATCACATAGAAGCCCATCAGGCATTACAAAAGCTTGCAGTGTCGCAAGAGAAAAGAGAGTAGGAACATGGAAACCACAATCGGACAGAACACCCTGCGAACCGCCGGCGCGGCCCAGGCTCAGGCAGCCTCGCGTAGAGGCACTCAGGATCCCGCACTGCGAGGTGACGGTGGAGATTCCGCTTCACCTTCTTCGTTCTTCCCGTCACTTAGCGTCGCGCTGGGTCCCTATGGCTTGGACCATGTGCCGATGGACGCCGCAGCCATCCTTGCGACGGCATCCTCGCGTATCCGAGAGTTGGACAACGGTATCAACCTCTATATGCAAAGTATTCAGAACCGCACGGCCGCAGCACAGAACGTGCGTCAGCGTCTGCAAACACTTGAGCGCGCTCTGTCCCAGCACCCTCGGATGAACGACAAGGGGAAGGTGAATCGGAAGAATCCAGGAATTGACCTGACTGCTATCGATCCCGCCACAGGACAATCCGTTGGAGACGAACTCCGCGCAGCCGGCTTTGAGCCCCCCGCCGGGGCAGACTTTTGGCCCAAGGCGCAGGTTGATGCCGCCATGCAGGAGGTGAAGACCGAACTTGAGCAGCTGAATAGTGGAAATGAAATGCAGATGATTCGCCTGCAGAACTTGATTAGCCAGAAGTCGCAAGCAGTTCAACTTACAACAAATATGTTGGCAAAGCTGAATCGCATGCTCGAGTCAATCGCCGCCAAGCTTGGCGGCTGAGTTTAGGCAGATGGTCTGCGCGGACAATTTAGCTAACAATAGCAAATAGGAGACGTAATGAAAATCGGTACTATTTCACGTAGTGCGTCTGAATGGTCGCCGGAACTTGCGGCGCCCGCAGGCCAGCCGGAATCGCCAGTGACATTGGCGTCGTCAGCGAGCCGGCGCGGGGTATCGGTCAGCGGTATCTCGAGTCGGGACGCCGAAATCATAGTTGACGTAGTTCTCGATGCCATGAGCACGATGCTCCTAGCCCAGTCGCAGATTCAGAAGATTGGAAATGCCGTAGGGGCATCTCAGATCGCCGATGCGGGCGCGCGGCAGCGAGCGGCTGAGGAGGCGTTTCAGGCGGCGACCAAAGCTGTGGAGAAACTCGCGAAGCAGAAGCGCAGTCTGTTCAACCGATTCAAGTGGCTGAAGCCGCTGATCACAGCCGTTGCGGCGGTGGTGGCGGTGGCCGCCACCGTCACGACCGCCGGTACACTCGGGCCACTCGCCATTGCCGGTCTGGTTCTGATGCTTGGCGCGGACTACATCACGAAGGGTCTGGTCGCGGCAGGAATAGTGCCCAAAGACAAAGCGGTTTGGGTCACCATGGGACTAAAGCTGGCGGGAGCGGCTATGTCGTTGGGCGCCGGACTTACAAGCGGTGCGAGTGAAGGGGCTGAGGTGGTGTCGAGTGCGGCGTCAGTATCAGCCTCCGCGGCTGCGGGCGCAGGCGGCGAAGTCGCCGCTGCCATCTCGAGTGAAGTCGCAGCAGCTGCTGCTGAAGCTGCAGCCAACACGCTTTCAGCGGTACAGATTGTCGCGGAAGCGGTGAAAGATATTGGAATGATCGTGCAGGATGTCTTGATGGCCATCGACACCGGCGTGAATGTCGACGGTGCGTACGTACAGAGACAGCTTGAGCAGCATCAGGCCACGGCGGTGCAAGAACGAGATCGCGGAGATGAGGCCGCCGAGGGCGTAACAGATGGCATCGACATCGTCCGGGCTGCTCAGCGTCAGCACGCGCGCATGATGCAGCGCGTGGCCGACACACAAGAGATTCGTGCACGAGCAGGCGAGGCGAGCGTGAGTGCTCTGCCCGTATGAGTGGCCGCTTTCAGCGCGCCCAACAAGGATAACAGGACCTAGTCGTAGTTAGTTGAGCAGGAGAAGCAAATCATGGAAAACAACAGAATTTCAGGTGGTAACGGCGTTCAGCAGGTAGGCGCCACATCGCTCGCAGAGATTTCGCAGCCTACGGGGCCGGATGTCTCCGTGTCGCCCTCCGAGGTGATCGCAGCGGCGGTCGCGAACCTGGATGAGCAGCGCAGGGCTGACCGGAGCGCGAGTCGCGCCCTGCGAAGCGCAGCTCATCAGGAGACATCACGCCGTGTGCACCAAATGCGAAAGGCGGCGAACAGTAGCTTCGTGGGAGCTCTGGCAGGTGCGGCGCTGAAGTCGGGCGCGGCCCTGGTCGGGATCGGGCAGGAGGCGAACTCGGGAATGGCTGCCCTCAGCACTACGCTTGACGTGTCCGGCGATGCGATCAAGGGAGGCTTCGACCGCGCCGCCGCATTGGACAACACGCAGGCTGAGTTGGCACGTGATCGGGCGCAGTCCGCGAGCGAACTTTCTTCGGATGCGGCTTCGGACGCAGAGCAGGCGCAGCGCCGCTCGGACCAGGCGCTCGGGCATATGGGTGAGATTCAGCAGCAGCTGAACCGAGGACGAGAGGCCGCGATCCGCGGCTGAACTCTCATGCTTGCGTCCGGGCCTTGCGCTCCGCCGCGTGTGCTTCGCTTCGCTTTGTGACATGCCTCGGGCATGGACATCGCGGATCTGAAGTTCGACGCGGCGGGGCGCGTCGCGGTGGTGGCGCAGGATGAGCGCACGGGTGAGGTGCGCATGTTGGCGTGGGCCGATCGGGAGGCGCTCTCGCGCACGCTCGAGTCGGGCGAGGCGTGGTTCTTCAGCCGCTCGCGCGGGGCGCTCTGGAAGAAGGGCGAGTCGAGCGGCAACACGCTCGCCGTGTCCGAGGTCTGGGCGGATTGCGACGGGGACGCGTTGATCTACCGGGTCACGCCGCGCGGGCCGAGCTGTCACGAGGGCACGCGCTCCTGCTTCACGCGTCGCCTCGACGCGTCGGCGCAGACGCACCGCTCGGACGCGGCGCCGACCCTCTTGCGGCTCACGGACACGCTGGCTCAGCGCGCGGAGTCCGATGGACGCAAGAGCTACACGCGCTCCTTGCTCGATGGAGGCGCGGCCAAGATCGGCGCGAAGCTGCGCGAAGAGGCGGGGGAGCTAGCGGACGCCATCGCCGAGGAGACGGACGAGCGTGTGGTCTCGGAGGCCGCGGATCTGCTCTATCACGCCATGGTCGGGCTGCTCTCGCGCCATCTGAGCCTGGCCGATGTGGCCGCGGAGCTGGCTCGGCGCTTCGATCGCTCGGGTCACGAGGAGAAGGCCGCGCGCCGCTGAGCGCTCAGGGCGCCGGCGCCGGCGGCGGGTTGGCGCGCCCTGCGTCCGCTGCC
>JAADHO010000022.1 GCA_013151775.1 Deltaproteobacteria bacterium
GTCGGTGTGGGCACGGGCGTGGTCTTCGCGCTGCTCGCCAACGGCGCTCGGAGCGACGCGCGCGCGGCCTGCGCCCAGCTGGACGGCGCGCGCGTGTGCTCGACCGCGGCCCGTGGACCCCTGAACCGAGACCGGCGCGACTCGCTCGTGGCGGACATCAGCCTGGGCCTAGGCGTGGCCGCCGCCATCACGGGGCTCGTGCTCCTGCTGCGAGATCGGAGCACGCGAGAGGCTGCGCCCGCCGTCGTCCCCGAGGCTGTAGTCACGCGCACCCGCGTGGAGCTGAGGCTGCATGCGCGCTTCTGACTCGACGAGCCGACTGGCCACGACCCTTCTGGGCGCCGCCTGGCTGCTGACGAGCTGCACCCTCGGCACGCTCGATCATCGCGCCTGCACCGGCAGCGCGGACTGCCGGGTCTTCGGTGTGGGCTCCGTGTGCCAAGCCGACGGCTTCTGCGGCGCGGCGACACCTGAGCCGCGCTGCGACACCACCTACCCGGAAGACCTCTTCACGCGCCCCGAGGCGTATCCGAACGTCTTCCTGCTCGGCACCCTCTACGACGCCAGCCTCGAGACTCACGTGGCGCGCGCGCAGGCGGTTCAGCTCGCCGTCATGCAGGCCAACGAAGACGACGGCGTCGGTGGGCGCCCCGTGGGCCTCGTGCTCTGCACCATCGCCGCGGACCTGAGCTTCGACAGGCTCGACCGGCAGCAGGCGGCCGTGAGCACGGCGCGGTACTTGGCGGACGCCTTGGGCATCCAGGCCATCGTCGGCCCGCCCTCCTCGGGCGAGACACAGGCGGTGTTCGAGGCCCTCGACGCGGACGCACCGCGCGTCTTGATCGTCTCTCCATCGGCCACGAGCCCGCTCTTGACCGGGCTGGAACCACCTCCCTCGGACAGCTCCCCGGGGCTGCTCTGGCGCACAGCGGCGCCGGACTCGCTGCAAGGCCGAGTGATCGCCCAAGACATGATCGGCCGGGGCGTCACCCGCGTGGCTCTGGTCAGCGAAGGTGGCGCCTATGGCGAGGGGCTGTCCACCGTGTTTCGCGCCGCCTTCGAGACCTTGGGCGGGACGGTCACGGCCATGCCCTACGCCAACGGCGCGGGGCTGAACACCTCCGTGCGCGGCGCCGCCGCGGCCGACGTGGACAGCATGCTCTTCGTCTCGTCGCAGACCAGCGACGTGGTGGACGCCATGGTCACGGCCGACGTGGTGGGCTGGCCCGCGGGCAAGGGCATCTTCGTCACGGACAGCGCCGCCAACGGTGACTTCCTGCTGGGCAGCGCCAGCGCCGCGGCCCTCTACCCCATGCTTCGGGGCACGCGTCCGGCGCCCGCCTCGGGGCCCGTCTTCGACGCCTTCACCACACGCTACGCCGCCACCTTCGCGGGCGAAGACGCGCGCGACTCCTCGTTCACGGCCCAGAGCTGGGACGCCACCTGGCTGATCCTCGCCGGCGGCACCTGGGCCCAGAGCCAAGGCCTCGATCTAGAGGCGGTGCCCATCGCGCGCGGCCTGCGTCAGCTCTCCGCGGGCGTCAGCGTAGACTTCGGCAGCGGCGCCTTGGCCGCGCTGCGGGCCGCCTTCGCCAGCGACTCGAGCGCCGACGTGCGCGGCGCCTCGGGCGAGCTCGAGTACGACCCGCTCACGGAGGAGACCGTGGCGCCGATCCAGCTGTGGACCATCGCCGGTGACGCCACCGCCGGCTTCCGCATCGAGCCCGGCGAGGTGATCGCGCCGTAGCGCGCCGGGTCTTCACCAGCGAGCGTCGTGGTCCTCCACCACGCCGAAGACATCGCGCAGCTCTTCGCCAGCGACGCGTCCGTTGAAGAGTCCGTAGGGCTGAACGAAGCGGCTGCTCACGAGGCGGTAGTCGACGTCCGCGTGGCGCGCTCCCAAGGGACGAAAGGTCAGGTCCACGGAGTCGTCGTCTGGGCTCCGAATCCGCCAATCTTCGCAGCAGCTCTCGCTCGGCATCTCGAAGTCGACCGCGCCGAGGCAGCTGACCCGGCCGTCGATCCACACGGCGTTCTCGCGCGAGATCCCCGCCTCGTCCTCGTAGACCTCGGCGGAGAGGTTGAGGCCGACCTCACGCCCGCTCAGGCTGCGACCCGCCAAGGACGCCCACTTCCAGGTGGTGTGGCGATCGGCCATGGAGCACGTCCAGTCCAGCGTGGCCAGCGCGTCCTTCAGGTCGATGCGGTGATCCCCGAAGCTCAGCGTGCCGTGGCAGCGCAGCCCCGCCGCCTTGTGGGTGTAAGCGGGTCGCTCGGGCGAGAGCGGGTGCAGCAGCGCCAAGGACTCGCCCAGCTCGAAGCCTCCCACGAGCTTCAGCCGGGTCGGGCCCGCGCTGCCCTCGAGGCCCACGTCCACACGCAGGCGATAGCTGTCGTCGTAGGCCACCTCGACGCGTTGATCCTTGTGGCGAAAACGCGTCACGCCCGAGACGGAGCTCTTCGCCATGGAGAGCCCGAGGCCGAGGGGCGCGAGGCGTTCGTAGAGCGCAGGCGGATCGGGTCGCTCGCGATCGACCAGGTAGACGAAGATGTTGGCGACGTAGTGGAGCTGCACCAACCCGAAGGCCACGAAGAAGCGCTCGGTGGCGATCGACGTGTAGTGCCACTGCTTGAGCCGCAAGCGTCGCAGGCTGCCCACAGGGAAGCTCGGATCCACGATGGGAGTGCGGTAGCGCCCGAAGGCGTAGGCGCCATCGGCCCAGGCCCGCGGCGGCGCCTCGGGGAGCTCTCGCTTCGGAGCGTCGCTCACGTCGCGTCCTCTGTGGCGGAGAGCGTCCGCTCGAGGCGCCTCGCCCGCTCCGAGCACAGCAGCTTCTCTAACTCCTGTGCGCTCCCGAGGGGTGTGGGTGGACGAGAACGTCGGAGCTCGAGTGAGCGCGCCGCCGCGTCCCGCAGGCGCTCGGCGAAGGCTCGCTCCGCGGACGCGCGCGCCGCCAAGGCCTCGCGTGCGGCGAAGAGCGCATCCACGTCGGAGCAGACCAAGAGCAGGTCGGCGCCCGCCTCGATGGCGAGGCACGCGGACTCGGGGATGGACCAGCGCCGGCTCACGGCCTTCATCTCGAGGTCGTCGCTGATGATCAGCCCCTCGAAGCCCAACTCCTCACGCAGGAGGCCGCGCAGCACGCGTGACGAGAGGGTCGCCGGGCGCTCGGCGTCGAAGGCCGAGAAGACCACGTGGGCGGTCATCAAGGCCGGCAGGCTCGTGGCCGCGCGGAAAGGCGCGAGCTCGACGCGCGCGAGGCGCTCGAGATCGTGCGCGAGATGAGGCAGGGCCAAGTGGCTGTCCTGATCCGTGTCGCCGTGACCAGGGAAGTGCTTGCCGCACGCGAGGCAGCCGCCGGTCATCAGCCCTTCGGCGAAGGCCAAGCCGTGACGCGCGACCTCCGCCGGGTCGCGGCTGAAGGAGCGATCGCCGATCACGGGGTTGTCGGGGTTGGTGTCCACGTCGAGCACGGGCGCGAAATCCATGGTCACGCCCACGGCCGCCAGCTGCTCGCCCAGCACCTGTCCCGCCTCGCGGGTGAGGGCCAGATCGCCGCGCTCGCCCAGCACGCGCATCGGCGGCAGCTTCAGGAACGGAGCGTGCAAGCGAGCCACGCGTCCGCCCTCTTGATCGATGGCGAAGAGCGGCGGCGCCGTGCACTTCGAGCCCAGCTCGAGCAGTGTGCGCCGCAGCTGCTCGGGAGATTCGACGTTGCGGCGGAAGAGGGTCACTCCGGCCAGCGTGCCCTCCGCGAGGGCGCGGGCGATGCGCGGCTCCGGCTCGAGCGCTGGGTAGCCGCCTACCAGCACGGCGCCGGCCATCTCGAGGGGAGTCACCTAGATCTTGTATCCGCTCCCCACGCCGAGGTCGAGCCATGAGCCGCCGAACTACCTGCGACGTCGCCGCCACGCGAGCCACGCGAATACCGCAACAGCCCATGGGGGGGGAGTCGTGTTCCCAGCATGCACCCTGCATCCGCATCCCGCGGGCGGCGACACGCAGCCGAGCGTGGGATCACAGGTGGTTCCGGGCGGACACCGTCGGGGCACCTCCACGCA
Organism: Deltaproteobacteria bacterium; assembly: GCA_013151775.1. GTDB lineage: Bacteria > Myxococcota_A > Polyangia > Polyangiales > Houyiibacteriaceae > JAADHO01. The sequence continues at coordinate 4,063 of JAADHO010000022.1, forward strand.
CGCGCCGCTCCTGCAGGTGAGGGTGCCGCAGGTTGCGACCGGTCCGCACACGCTGCCATCGTCCGCGACGACGTCGCCCGGGCATTGTGCACCGCCCGCACAGAGCTCGGGCACGTCACATCCACCCGCCGCCGGTCGGCAGACTTCGTCCGTGCCCGCGAACTCGTCGGGTGGGCACGCCCTGGACGTGCCGGAGCACGTCTCGTCGACGTCACATGGACCTGCTTGCGACCGACAGACGGTATCCGTGTCCGCGAGCGCGTCGGCGGGGCACGCGGGCGAGACGCCGTCGCAGTTCTCTGGGACGTCGCAGTCTCCGCTCGCCGGTCGACAGGTGAAGCTCGCCGACTTCATGGCGTCGGCGGGGCAGACGTCGGTCAGCCCATCGCAGGCTTCCACGACATCGCAGATGCCGGCCGTGGAGCGGCATGTGCGTCCAGCGCCCGCAAAGCCGTCCGCGCAGTCCACACCGAGACCGTCGCACACATCCTCCGCGTCGCATCCTCCGCGGCTCTCTCGGCAGGTCGTCCCCGCGGCCACCAGGCCACGAACCCGGCACGCGGGAGAGACACCATCGCAGTGGTCCGCCAGGTCGCACGCCCCAGCGCTCGGCTCGCCGCAGGCAATGTCTGCGGCTTCGACCGCGTCCGCCGGGCAGTCGCCGGAGGTCCCGTCACACAGCTCTGCGACGTCGCACTCGCCTGCGGCAGCTCGGCACTCCGTTCCGCCGGAGACCACGGCGCACGTGCCGTCCGTCGCTGCCCCGGCGGCCACGGAGCAGACCTGGCAGTCCTGTGCGTTCGAGTAGCCACAGGCCGTGCCGCAGCAGACGCCATCGACGCAGTAGCCAGACGCGCAGCCGAAGCCCGTGCTGCAGCTCGCGCCGGGAGCGGCCCCGGCACTGAAGCGGAAGTCGATGGCGACAGTGTGGGCGCGGTAGGCGTAGCCGCTGTCGGCGGAGGCCGCGCTGTAGGTCACGATGCAGCGGCCGATCGGGTCCGTGACCGCGTCCCCGAGGAGCTGGAATTCGTTGGCCCCGGCGATCATCACGGGCGAGGCGTCCATCAACGCGCCGGTGGCCGACACACGCTGCCCGAGGATCGCACCGTCCGCGCCCGTCCACAGCACGAAGTAGCCGTCGAGGGAGGCCGCGATCTGCGGGTTCGGATTCCGAGCGATCCCGGTCTGAAGCTCTCGATTCCAGACGACGTCGCCTTCGCGGTCGACGAAGAGCACGCCGACCGTCGCGCTCACGGAATCGGTCGCGTAGGCGATCACGTCACCACCGGTCGCCGGCAGCGCGTCGATCCCCGCCAGGCCGGTCGGCGCGCCTGCGATTTCCGTCAGCGTCCTGCTGGACCCAGGCCGCATCGGGGGCGGGATGACGTTCAACTTCTGCGATCGGGACACGAGGTAGGTCGCCCCGCTCGTGGTGGCGAGGTCGATGGGGGACGAAATACCAGGATCTTCCGTCCGGTACTCCGACACCTCCGTGCACCCCGAGCTGTTCAACGTGGCACCGAGCACCTGGTAGTAACTCCTGAAGTCTATACCGAAGGCCGAGGGGTACATCATGACGTAGCTCGCCCGGACTGGCCGGATGTCAGCGGGCTCAGAGCCACAGTGACTTGTCGTGGAGACGGTGCCGGAGTCGTCCACCACCGTAAACCTGGAGCTATACGAGATCCAACCCGTGCGGCGCGCCGTTCCTTTGTCCCAGAGGATGAGAAAGCCGGTGCCGTTCGAGTAGACGCCCCTGAGCCGGACGCCGTCTTCCTCACTCGAGACCGCGATCGGCGTGCTGTCCTGGAACTCTCCGAGGCCGTTCACTCGCGCGGCGTACAGGCGCGCGCCGCCCACCGTCGGTCGCACCCAAGCCAGCAGGGAGCGCGTGCCGTTGTTCGCGATGCGCGGTCCGTTCTGATCGTACATCGAGCCGGACACGCGCGCGGTGCGGGAGAAGTAGCCGCTCGACATGGTCGAGGAGGCACGGAAGATGTCGATGCCGTGGCTCATGCCGTCGTGCGCCGCCCAGACCGCGTCGATGCTGAAGGCGTTGCGCGCGAACCTCAGCCCCGACACCGGCCCCGACGCCAGCGCGCTCGGCGTCGTCAGCGTGGGCGCTACGACCATTGCCGCTTGTGGTGTGGGGTCGCCGGGCGCGGACGAGATCCAGCCGACGCGGAAGTGGGAGCCGTCGTAGACCACGCGTGCGCCCGACTCCGAGCCACCAGGAGACATGCGGGTCGCGGCCCCGACCACCAGCGCGCCGCCCGCTCCCTCGTTCACCGTCAGACCGTGAATCGAGAAGGTGCTCGAGTCCTGGTAGACGACCATGGCAGCGCCGGAGGCGTCGAAGGCCACATCCGGATAGGACTGGCCGGCGAAAGTGGTCAGCAGAGTCTGGGGCGAGGCATCGGTGGCGGCGCCGGTGGCGTCCAGACGCAGCAGCCGCAGGTCGTCGTCGGCGCCCGCGTCGTCCGCGTACACCAGCCAGTAGCCACCTCCGGGCGCAGCTCGCAGCGAGGTCCCATGGAACGCGACGTCTTGCTCCCAGACGTAGCTCGCTGCCGTCGCGATGGCTCCCGTCGCGTCGATGCGTGCGCTGCGCAGCCCCGGTCGTACGCCGCCGTCTTGCCACGCGAGCACGAAGTCGCTGCCCTGGCTCGCCACCTTCACCCGAGAGGGGCTGCCGCCCAGGGCGACCTCGATCGGCGGGTCGTCGAGCAGCCCGGTCGTGACGTCGACCCGCGCCGCGTAGACCCCGTCGGAGGAGGGACCAGGAACACGCCACCGCCAAAGGCGATCTCTGGCCGCAAGGCGGCGCCCGAGACGCGCCCGCGTCCGATCAGGAAGCCCTGCGTCTCGGCGATCGGTCCGAAGGTGTCACGGAACGTCCCATAGATGCCCGGAGCGTCGAAGCGGGAGTCGTTCCACACGATCAATCGGTCGCCTCCGCCGTCCGCGATGGCGGCGTTCACTTGGTCCGCCCGTGCGCTCGTCAGTTGGTTCGACAGCAGCGTGTGGCTCGTGCCGATGATCGGATCGAGGGTCGCCGGGTACGTGGAGCGATCCAAGAGCTCCTTCGGCACCAGCAGCGCCACGCCACCGTCCACGTGATGCGCGGCCACGCGCGTACGGCGTCCATCCGCGTCGACCCACACCCCGTGGCCGTAGAGCAGGTAGCTCTGATCGATCGTGCGGAAGACCAGGCCGTCCGAGCCGCTGCCAAGGAAGACGCCGCCCTCGATGTCGACCCGGATGTCTAGCGCCGGAGTCGCGGGACGGCTCGCTACGACCCACGACTGCTCGATGCGGTCGCGCGTCCCATCGAGGCGGGCGAGAGCCCAGCCCACGTCCCGAACGACGACGCCACCCTCGCGCACGGGCGCGCTCGTCACCGCGGCCGTTCCGAGCGCACGTCCCCAGCCGATGCGGGCCTCCGCGAGCGCCCCCGTGGTGGTGACGCCGACTCCGAACCCACGCTGCTCCACGATCACGGGCTCGACCCAGCCCCGAAGCTCGAGCGACGTAGCGACGGCTACCGCTGCATCTGGTGTCGCAGGACGCGCGTGGGGCACCGAGCCCGAGGTGCAGGATGCGAGCAAGGCGCATGCCGCCGCAAAAAATGAAATCACTCGCATCATCTGCACTTCCTTCCCTACAGATCCCGGTGATTCGACAGGGATCTACGTGCTGGAGATCGTGCGCGCAGTCTAGACGCTTCTGGCCACAGACTCCACTCGGAGGAGGAGATGACGCTCCCGTCGGGTGCGGCTCCTCACGACGCTTTGCACAGGCCTGGCTGCCGCTGCACCACCGAGCAGACCCCAAGCGCCGCGGTCGCTCACTCCGTGATGGTGAAGGGTGCGGCCGAGAGCTCGTGGCCCTCCGCGTCGTAGACGACGCAACGATAGCTGCCTGCCGCGCGTGCGGTGCCGGTGCGAGCCAGCGTGCGATAGCGGGCGCGTGCCGGGACGTCCAAACTCACGCCCCCGTGGCCGCCTGCGCCTTCGCGCTCGAAGGCAACGCGGATGGTGGTGGCCGTGCGCGCCGGATTCGCCAGATGGATCGTCGCGTAGATGCGCCCATCGCTACGTGAGAAACTCGTCGAGGGGTTGACGGGCGCGTGGTCCGCGAAGCCCTTGGAGAGCACGAGCTCGGTCACGGAGAGACCGCCGGCCGCGGGCTCGGCAGGTGCTGCTTCTTGCGCCGACGCCGCGTCCAAGCCGTGCTCGTGGCTGACGAAAGTAAACGCGAGCGACAGCGCCGCCGCGCATAGGATGATCTTCTTCATGGATACCCACCTCGTTAGTCGACCCCCCGTGGGCCATCGGCGAGTGTAACGACTCGTGCGCCCCTGTACAGCTCCCCAAATGGCGTCGTCCAGCCCAGCGAACGCGGTGCGGCTCAGAAGCTCGAGAAGCTCTCTTCGCGCAGGAAGCGCTCCTCCTCGGGCGTGGACTCGCGGCCCAGCGGGTTGTAGTGGCGGTCGTCGCCCTCGGCGAGACGATCGTTGGGTGATAATAAGATATATTTACTAATACCCTTGCTTCAGGACCATGACATTAGTAAATATTGATGCATGACGCTGGGAGAGCGCATCCGGCGAGCACGCAAGGCCAAGGGCTGGACCCAGGCGGAGCTTGCTGAGAAGGCTGGGTTCTCACAGCCCTACGTGTCTCATGTAGAGCTTGGCCGGGTGGGCTTCTCGGACGGCGTGGGGAAGTTGGTCGCTCTGCTCGGCCTCGATCCAGACGAGGCCTTGGGGCAGCAAGTCCGGTCCCCTGTCCATGAGGCTCGGCCGCCCCGCCTCCTCCCGCAACGGTTGGGTCCTGATGTAGACCTAGCGACTTACGTCAAACCCGACCTAGGCGGTGACTTCTTCCTATTCGTGCCCATCACTCGGGACGAGTTGCTCGTTGCCGCAGTGGATATCGCCGGGAACGGAGCCGCCGCCCTGCCCGCGGCTCGCTATCTTCAGGGCTGGCTGCGAGGACGCGCTACCGCCCCTGGACGGCCGCGATTGGAACTGCTGGCCGACGCGCTGGACCAGGAACTTGCGGATACCACCCTGGAGGCCGCGTGGTTCCTGGCGCTCCTCACCCAATCAGGTAGCACCTCGATGCGGTACAGAGCGGTGGGCTCCGGTTATCCGGCACCCCTGCTTCTTCGCGGAGAACGGGGCAAGACCTCTCCGAGCATGGGTGGGGGCCGCGCCGACGGATCATGGGTCGTAGATATCGAGCGTCTCGAGCCTCCGTTCACCCTCGCGATGGCGAGCGATGGGCTGCTCCGGCGCCTGGGCGCTGGCGACGAGACCGCAGGGAAAGGCGTCGTTCGCAGGTGGCTCACTGGCGAGTATCGCCGCACTTCGCCGCGCAAGCGGTTCGGCACGCGAGAGGTGCTGACCGCCGACGAGTCGTTGGCGGTTCTACGGTGGTCACCGTGGGACGAGCGCTTGACCTTCCAGGTTCAGGACGCCGATGAACGGCATCGTGCTCAGCGTGTGCTTCGCGAAGCGGCTGAAAATGTCTTGGGCGAACGGGCAGATGCCATCTGCCGCGCGACGGCCGAAGCCATCCACAACGTGCTCAGCCACGCCTACGGTCCCGAGGGCGGCAAGATCGAAATCCGCTACCGGATGCGGGAGGGGACCGTCGAGGTAGAAGTCGAGGACGCTGGCCTTGGGACCATCGGTAACGGCGATGGAAGATCCCTGATGTCACATTCCTGTGAGACGATCACGTTCAGCGCTGGCGAGAAGGGCCACGTCGTCTATCTCCGATGCACGAGCAATGAATAGAGGAATCCTGATGGAGCACTACCAGATCGAGAAACACGAAAGCGGCGTAGTCCTACGGTTTCCCGAGTACGTGGACGAACTGAGGGGCCAGGCCGACGATGACGAGGCGTTCAGCCTGGTCGACGAGCACGAGCGAATCGTCATCGACTTGTCGATCTCGGTCGAAGTGGTCAGCCGCTGGCTCAAGCTGTTCCATCGGATGGCGATCCGAGCCAGGAACGCAGGCAAGCAAGTCTTCCTCGTCGGCGCGTCCAAGTCGATTCGTGAAACTGCGGACTTCCTCGCGCTCGACGGCTCTTGGGAGACCGCCGACACCTCGGACGAGGCTCTGGCGAGATGAGGGTGTGCGTGTGGGGCGCGGGGACGATCGGCCAGGGGGTGGCCCGGCGCCTCGTCATGGAGCCGCACGTTTCGGAACTTCACTGGATCAATCGCGACCCCAAAGTGGAGGGCTTCGTCCACGATCTGAAGCATGGGCTCATGTTCTCCCCGTCGTGCCACGAGGTTCGATCCTATCGAACGAAGGACTCCGACTTCGCACGCGCCCGCATCGCGACGCAGCGGTCGGAGCTTGTGATCCTGACGTTGGGGAAGCCCGTTCCCGAAGGCGGGACCAGAGCCGACCTGTATCCTGGAAATCGCGCACTCTTCCGGGAGCTTGTGATTCCCGCCCTGAGCGGCTTCGGTGGCATCGTTCTGGTCGTATCCAACCCGGTCGAATTGCTCGCGCGGCTCGTACAGCGAGAAGGCGAACTGGAAGCTCGCCGGGTCATCGGGCTGGGCACTCTGGTCGAGACGGCTCGCGCTCGCGCCGCGCTCGCCGACCATCTCTCCCCGGCTCGGCCAGCGCGCGACATCGAATTGGCCGCTGTCGGTACGCACGACGAGCACGCGGTGCTTCAGCCTCTATCGGACTTCGGACTCGACGATGCTGAGCGCGACACGATCCTGGAAGCGGTTCGAAAGGAGATGATCAACGGCGCGAAGCGTGTGAAGAAGAACGCCCTCGCGACCCAACACCCGATCGTGGAGGCGGCGGCGGCCGTAATTCGGGCGGTCGCCAACGACGCTCATGCGCTCCTCCCCGTCGCCAGCCTTGCCCCGGACGATCCCGACGGCTTGTACTGGTCGGTACCCTGCATCGTGTCGGCGCGTGGCATCATCGGCCAGCGCCCCGAGTTGCTCACTCCAGCCGTAGTCACAGCAATGGCGCCGGGCGTTCAGGCGATGCGTCGTGTTCTCCAATCGCACCCGAACTGACGATGCGCGTCGGCGACCGAGCCAGAAGGAGGCTCTGGTGATTTTGTTCAGTCACTGAACAAAATTGAGATCGTCGAGTAGATTCGAGCAGTTGCGAATCGACGGAGGAGATTTTCATGGCCCGCCCCAAGCTCCCGCAGAACCTGCGACCTGTCGCCGTACGCATCGCGCCGGCCCGCTCCAAGCCGTACGTCAGCGCGAAGCCGCCCGTCGCAACGAAGCCGCGAGCGGTGGTGAAGGTGCGCGCGGCGGTGACGCCACGAGCCGCCGTGACGCGGCAGAAGGTGCGGCCCGCGGAGGAGGCCGAGGCGTTGATCCGCGACATCGCCACGCGCCGCGCGCGCATCGCCGACGACTTCTACGAGATCGGCGTCGCCCTCAACCGGCTCTCGGCGCGGCCTCTCTATACCGCCCTCGGCTACACCAACTTTGACGACTTGCTCGCGCAGCGCCGCGTCATCGGACGCGTCCAAGCGTTCAAGCTGATGGCCGTCACGCAGGCCTTCGACAAGCGGCAGGCGCTCCGCCTCGGCGTCGAGAAGTCCTACGCCCTCGTGCGCTACGTCGCCGCCACGCCCGCACATGACCTCGCGCACAGCCTCGCCGCAACCAACGCACGCATCGCGGGCAAGCGCTTAGGCGGCATGAGCGCCAAGGATCTGAGGGACGCCACCAAGCGCCTGCGCAGCGGCGCCCCCGCCGACGACCACGACCTGAAGGACGCCCGCGCCACGGCACGCAAGCTGCAGAAGAAGCTGCGCACGGAGGGCGCCAAGACGGCCAAGGTCCGCGCCCACCGCGAAGGCAGCGGCGTGCAGTTGCGCATCGACCTCGACGTGAAGGACGCGGGCGTGTTGTTGGATTGAAGGCGCGAGGGCGCCAGTATTTCAGACCGGAGTTCGCTTCTCTGCGGACCAGCTCATCCGGTCTTGGCCTTGCTCCTCGGTCTCTTGGCGCCTCGTTCCGCGCCAGTCGGAGTCAGGTCGTACTCGCGCACCAGCACGTTCGCCGGCACGCCGAAGCTGCTGAGGCGCCGAACGTGATCAAGCGTCAGCGCTCGCTTCTTGTTCAGGATCTCGCTCACGCGAGCGCGAGTCAGGTCGAGCGTCTCCGCCAGCTGCGTCGCCTTGATCCCCTGCTGGTCCATGCGGAACCGAATGGCCTCGATGGGGTCGGGTGGCGGAACGGGGTAGTTGGCCTGCTCGTATGCCTCGACCACGAGCATGAGCAGTTCGAGTTCTTCACCCTTGGGGGTGCGACTCGGTGAACCCCAGAGCTTCTCCATACGCGCGAGGGCCTTGCTGTAGTCGGCCTCGGTCCGGATGATGTTGACCTTCATGACTGATTCACTTTCGCGACGTCTACCTTGTCGTACTCGGCGTGCGTGCCGAAGAATTTGATGAAGAGGCTGTGCCGGGGAAAATCGTACGCGACGACGAGTCGATACTTGTTGCCTTTGATGTTGAAGATGATGCGATCGGCCACTCGATCCGCCGAGGGGAAGTCGGCGCGAACGTCTGCGATCGACGCCCACCTTGCCTTGTCAGCCTCCGCCCACCACGCCCTGAGAGCTTCCGCCGCAGGAGCGTGCTTCGCGCACGCATCCAGCAACGTCCGGCGGTTGAAGACCCGCATGCACTCAGCTTAGCTTGTTCCCATCACGGGAACAAGCGGAAATGTTCCCAGGATGGGAACTTGGGAGTTCGAGATCGCACCACTCGAGGTAAGTAGCGCGTGAGAGCTGCTGCATCGAAGATGCGATCGGCCCTTCGGTGAGCACGCCGATTTGCTCGAAGCCCGGGTCGCCCGCCATACTGGAAGGGATGAGTCTGAAGATCGAGTTCGAGCGTGAGGAGGACGGCCGCTGGATAGCGGAGATTCCGGAGCTCCCAGGAGTGCTCGCATATGGAGACGACCGGGAGCAAGCCGTCCGCGCAGCTCAGACCTTGGCTCTCCGTGTGATCGCAGATCGTCTCGAACACGGTGAAGAGGTTCCGGCCGCCGTCCTCGGCGCGTTCTCACCCGCAGCGTGAGCCAGTGGCCCACCTGTAGGACATCCACCTCACTCCTCCGGTGCGCTCAACTCCGTCTCGCCCATCAGGTGTTCGTCGATCACGCGGGCGGCGGCGCGGCCTTCGGCGATGGCCCAGACGACGAGGCTCTGGCCGCGGCGGCAGTCGCCGGCGGCGTAGAGGCCGGGCCCCCGCACCGATGGCGTGCGCGCCCGGCCGAGTCGCGATACCATGACCCGCATGCGCGCACGCAAGCTGCAAGTCATCAACGGCCGATTGGTGCTGGACGAGCCCACGAACCTGCCTGACGGCGCCGAAGTGGAGGTGCTCGTCATGGACGACGAGCTGACCACCGAGGAACGCGCAGAGCTGCACGCGTCGCTAGACCGCGCATTGGACGACTCAGGAGCGGGTCGAGGAATGGATGCCTGGGAGTACCTCGAGCAGTATCGAGTCCGCCGTGAAGCTCGTACTGCTTGAAGAAGCGCAGCAGCAGTTTGAGGAAGAAGACGCTTGGTGGCGCGAGAACCGCGATGCCAAGGAGCTTTTCATCGACGAATTTTCTGCGGTGCTGGGCCGAATCAGCTCGATGCCGGAAGTGGGCCAGCGATATCGGCGAACGCACGGCAAACTGATCCAGCGCATGCTGATGATGAAGACGCGCTGCCACGTCTACTACTTCCACGACCAAGCCCAGGACGCGGTGGAGGTGCATTCGGTGTGGGGCGCGCGCAAGAAGCGCGGTCCGAAACTGTAGGCGGTTTCCCGGATCCGTCAGGGCCCTCACTCCTCAGGTGCGCTCAACTCCGTCTCGCCCATCAGGTGTTCGTCGATCACTCGGGCGGCGGCGCGGCCTTCGGCGATGGCCCAGACGACGAGGCTCTGGCCGCGGCGGCAGTCGCCGGCGGCGTAGAGGCCGGGGACGCCGGTGGTGAAGCGGGTGGGGGCGCCGCGTAGGCGTCCGCGGGTGTCGGGCGCGACACCGAAGGCTGTCGCGAGCTTGGGCTCGACGCCGACGAAGCCGAGGGCGAGGAAGACGAGGTCGGCGTCGAGGCGGCGCTCGCTGCCTTCGACCGCGGCGAAGCCTGCGGCGGGGCCTGAGACGTCGCAGAGCTCCACGCCTCCGAGCTGCCCCTTCTCGCCTTCGAGGAAGCGCAATGTGCTCACGCCGAAGCTGCGCGGGTCTTCGCCGAAGCGCGCGGCGGCCTCTTCGTGGCCATAGTCGACGCGGAAGATGCGCGGCCACTCGGGCCAAGGATTGTCGTCGGCGCGCGCATCCGGCGGGCGCGGCATCAGCTCGAGGTTCACGACGCTCGTCGCGCCTTGGCGCAGCGCCGTGGCGATGCAGTCGGTGCCCGTGTCGCCGCCTCCGATCACGAGGACGCGCTTGCCCTTGGCGTCGAGGTGGGGCGGACAGGCCGTCTCGTCCAGCAGCGCCTTGGTGCTCGCCGTGAGGTAGTCCATCGCGAGGTGCACGCCCGCGAGCTCGCGCCCCGGCAGCTCGAGATCGCGGGCCAGCGTCGACCCGGTCGCCAAGAGCACGGCGTCGCTCTCTTCGCGCAGAGTGTCCGGGCGGATGTCCCGTCCCACCTCGCAGCCGAGCACGAATTCCACTCCCTCGGCCTCGAGCTGTGCGAGGCGGCGCGCGAGCACGCGCTTGTCGAGCTTCATGTTGGGGATGCCGTAGACCAGCAGGCCGCCTGCGCGATCCGCGCGCTCATAGACGACGACCTCATGCCCGGCGCGTGCGAGCTGTTGCGCGGCGGCCAGACCGGCGGGGCCGGAGCCGACCACCGACACGCGCTTGCCCGTCTTGCGCTGCGCCGGACGCGGCACGATCCAGCCCTCCTCGAAACCGCGGTCGCCGAGGGCGCGCTCGATCTCCTCGATGGTCACGGCCTCGCCGTCGAGGCCCACGGTGCAGGCGCCTTCGCAGGGCGCGGGGCAGACGCGGCCCGTCACCTCGGGGAAGTTGTTGGTGTCGTGCAGGCGCGCGAGGGCCTCGCGCAGCCGACCCTGATACACGAGGTCGTTCCACTCGGGGATGCGGTTGCCGAGGGGACAGCCCGTGTCCGATTGGCAGAAGGGCACGCCACAGTCCATGCAGCGACTCGCCTGCTCCACGAGCTCCGCCGGCGACGCGGCCGGGCCGAGCTCGTCGAAATCCTTCAGTCGCTCGAGGGCCGGACGACGCGTGGGTCGCTCACGGGAGACCTTCAAGAAGCCGCGGGGGTCGCCCATCAGGCCGCCTCCTCTGCGCGCTTCAAGGCTTCGAGGTATTCGCGGGGCGTCACGCGCAGGAAGCGGGCGCGAGCCGCGGGCCAATCCGCGAGCAGGGCGGAGGCGACCTTGGAGTTCGTCAGCTCGGCGTGGCGTGCCACGAGGTCGCGGAGCTCCGCCTCGTCCTCCGCGTCTTCGGCCACGCTCTCGATCAGCAGGGAGTCCCGCGCGAGCCTTCGCGAAAGCTCGCCCTCGTCGCCCTCGCGGCGCAGCAAGTACGCCAAGCCGCCGCTCATGCCGGCGCCGAAATTCCTGCCGACGCGGCCGAGGATCACGACGCGCCCGCCCGTCATGTACTCGCAGCCGTGGTCGCCGATGCCCTCGACCACCACGTCGGCGCCCGAGTTGCGCACGGCGAAGCGCTCGGCGGCGCGCCCGCAGAGGAAGGCCTCGCCGCGCACCGCGCCATAGAGGGCGACGTTGCCGAGGATCACGTTCTCCTGAGCGACGAACGTGCTCTCGGGCGGCGGGTAGAGCACGATGCGTCCGCCGGAGAGGCCCTTGCCGACGTAGTCGTTGGCGTCGCCTTCGAGCTCGAGCGTGACGCCCGGGGCGAGCCACGCGCCGAGGCTCTGTCCCGCCGTGCCTGAGAGCTCGAAGTGAATCGTGTCGTCCGCGAGGGGCTGCTCCCCGAAGCGCTTGGCGAGCTCGTAGCTGAGCATGGTGCCCACGGCCCTGTCCGTGTTCGTCACGCGTAGGCTCGCGCGCACATCGTCTCGCGACGTGAGCGCCGGCTCCGCGAGCTCGATGAGCCGGCGGTCGAAGGCCATGTCGAGGCCGTGGTCTTGCGCCCGTGTGCAGCGCGTCTCGACGCCGGGCCCGGGACGCGCCGGCTCGAGCAGGGCGCTCAGGTCGAGGCCGCGATCCTTCGCCAGATGAATCGAAGGATCCATCTCGAGCAACTCCGAGCGCCCGATCATCTCGTCGATGCTCGTGAAGCCCAAGCTCGCCATGAGGCGCCGCGCGTGCTCGGCGACCTGCAGCAGGTAGCGCACGACGTGTTCGGGCTCACCACGGAAGCGCTTGCGCAGCTCCGGATTCTGCGTGGCGATGCCCACCGGGCAGGTGTCCATATGGCATTTGCGCATCATCACGCAGCCGAGGGCGATCAGGGGCGCGGTGGCGAAGCCGAATTCTTCGGCGCCGAGCAGCGCGGCGATCACGACGTCACGCCCCGTCTTGAGCTGACCGTCCGTCTGCAGCACGACGCGGCTGCGGAGATCGTTCATCACCAAGGTCTGGTGCGCCTCGGCGAGACCGAGCTCCCAGGGCATGCCGGCGTGCTTGATGCTCGTGCGCGCGGAGGCGCCCGTGCCGCCGTCGTGTCCGCTGATCAAGATCAGATCCGCGTGCGCCTTGGCCACGCCCGCGGCGATGGTGCCGACGCCCACCTCGGCCACGAGCTTCACGCTGACGATGGCGCCCGGGTTGGCGTTCTTCAGGTCGTAGACGAGCTGCTTCAGATCCTCGATCGAGTAGATGTCGTGATGCGGCGGCGGGCTGATCAAGCCGACGCCCGGTGTGGAGTGGCGGATGGCCGCGACCTGCGCGCCGACCTTGCGCCCCGGCAGCTCGCCGCCTTCACCGGGCTTGGCGCCCTGCGCCATCTTGATCTGGATCTCGTCGGCGCTCGCGAGGTAGTCGATGGTGACGCCGAAGCGACCCGAGGCGACCTGCTTGATGGCGGAGCGGCGCGGGTTGGGGGAGCCATCCGCTAGAGGCCGATAGCGCGCGGGATCCTCGCCGCCTTCGCCCGTGTTGGAGCGCCCGCCGAGCTGATTCATGGCGCGCGCCATGGAGGTGTGGGCCTCCTCGCTGATCGACCCGAAGCTCATGGCGCCCGAGACGAAGCGCCGCGCGATGGCGCTCGCCGGCTCGACGTCCTCGAGGGGGATGGGCGTGGTGTGCTTGAAGCGCAGGAGCCCACGCAGGCAGGTGCGCGTGCGCTCGGACTCGTCCACTTCACGCGCGAAGGCGGCGTAGGCTTCGTCGTCGCCTCGCGCGGCGCGCTGAAGGTGCCGAATCGCCGCCGGGCTGTAGGCGTGCTTCTCGCCGGCGACGCGATAGTGGTGCTGCCCGTCGCTCGTGAGCACGGAGATGGGCCGGGGATCGCGACTCGGCCAACCGAGCTCGTGGCGCCGCACGATCTGATCCGCGAGCACATCGAAGCCCACGCCGCCGATGCGACTCGGCGTGCTCGTGAAGCAGTGGTCGACTACCACCTCACCGAGGCCGATGGCTTCGAAGATCTGCGCGCCCTTGTAGGACTGAAGCGTCGAGATGCCCATCTTGGCGAGCACCTTGAGCATGCCCTTGCCGACGCCCTTCTTGTAAGCGGCGAGCACGCTCTCGTCGTCGGGGAAGCGGCCCGCGTCGAGGCGCCCCTCGCGCCGCGCCTGCCACAGAGCGTCGAAGGCGAGGTAGGGGTTCACGGCGTCCGCGCCATAGCCGGTGAGCAGGCAGAAGTGATGCACCTCGCGCGCCTCGCCCGTCTCCACCACGAGACCCACGCGCGTGCGCTTCTTGGCACGCACCAGGTGTTGGTGGACGGCGCCCACGGCGAGCAGTGCGCTGATGGGGACGCGCTCGGGGCCGGCCTCACGGTCGCTGAGCACGAGCACGCTGACGCCCTCGTCCACCGCGCGCTCCGCGTCGCGCGCGATGCGCCTCAGGGAGACGTCGATGCCGGCTGCGCCCTTCAGGCGTGGCCAGGTGATGTCGATCTCGGCGCCGCGGTAGCCCCGATGATCGAGCTCGCGCAGCGCCGCCACCTCGGCGTTGGTCAGGATCGGGTGGGGCAGGCGGATGCGGTGGGCGTGGCGTTCCGTGACATCGAGTAGGTTGCCCTCGGGACCCATGTAGCTCGCGAGGCTCATCACCACGTCCTCGCGAATGGAGTCGATGGGCGGGTTCGTGACCTGCGCGAAGAGCTGCTTGAAGTAGTCGTAGACGAGGCGCGGCTGCTCGCTGAGGCAGGCGAGGGCCGCGTCGTTGCCCATGGAGCCCACCGGGTCGCGGCCCTGCTTGACCACCGGCAGCAGCATCAGCTCGAGGCTCTCCGTCGTGTAACCGAAGGCGCGCAGGCGCGGCACGAGGCCCTTGGGCTGAAAGCCGTGGATCTCCTTCGCGGCGGGAAGCTCCGCGAGCTCGATGCGCTGTTCGTCGAGCCAACGCGCGTAGGGGTTCTTCTCGGCGATGGTCGCCTTCACCTCTTCGTCCGGCACCATGCGCCCCTGCTCGAAGTCGACGAGCAGCATGCGTCCGGGCTTGAGGCGTCCCTTGTGGGCGATCTGCTCGGGCCGCACGCTCGGCAAGACGCCTACCTCGGACGAGAGGATCATGCGTCCGTCGGTCGTGAGGTAGTAGCGACTCGGCCGGAGCCCGTTGCGGTCGAGCACGGCGCCGAGGAAGCGACCGTCCGTGAACACGATGGAGGCGGGACCGTCCCAGGGCTCCATCATGCACGAGTGGTACTCGTAGTAAGCGCGGCGCGCGGGATCCATCTGCGCGTCGTTCTGCCACGCCTCGGGGATCATCATCATGATGGACGACGCCAAGGAGCGGCCGCCCATCAACAAGAACTCGAGCACGTTGTCGAAGGATCCCGAGTCGGAGACGTTGGGCTCGATGATCGGCAGGCAGCGCATCAGGTCATCGCCGAGCAGCGGGCTCTTCACGACGCGCTCGCGATCGTGCATGGAGCCGACGTTGCCGCGCAGCGTGTTGATCTCGCCGTTGTGGCTCATGGTGCGCAGCGGCTGAGCGCGATCCCACGAGGGGAAGGTGTTGGTGCTGAAGCGGGAGTGCACCATGGCGAGGTGCGTGCGGTAGTCCCAGTCTTGCAGATCGGGATAGAAGGGCAGGAGCTGCAGCGAGGTCAGCATGCCCTTGTAGACGAGCACCCGCGTAGAGAGGGAGCAGATGTAGAACTGCTGACGTTGACGCAGGCGCGCGTCGGCGCGCAGCCCGTTGCTCGCGCGCTTGCGCACCACGTAGAGGGCGCGCTCGAGGTCGTCGCCTCGAAGCCGCTCGCCGGAGACGAAGAGCTGCTCCATCTCGGGCATGCTCAGGCGCGCCGTGCGACCGAGGTCCGCGCCGTCGGCGTCGATGGGCAAGAGGCGCCAACCGAGTAGCGAGAGACCCTGCTCCCTCAGCAGGCGCTCGACGGTGCGCTTGGCGTGCTCCCGCTCCGCCTCGTCCGTGGGCAGGAAGACGTTGCCAACGCCATAGCTGCCACGCTCGGGCAGCGTGACGCCGAGGTCGCGCTCGGCCACCTTGCGCAGGAAGCGATCCGGCAAGCCCGTGAGCATGCCCGCGCCATCCCCCGTGTTGGGCTCCGCGCCGGACGCCCCGCGATGCTCCATGTTGCGCAGCACCTCGTCCGCGTCGAGCACGATGCGATGCGACGCCTCGCCCCGCACCTGCGCCACGAAGCCGATGCCGCAGGCGTCATGCTCGAAGCGAGGATCGTAGAGCCCGTGAGCCTCGGGTGGACGCGTGGTGCTGGATGACATGCGCGCTCATGCTGCCGGCATGACGCAACGTGTCAAGGGGAGCTAGGCCCAGCTAGGCCGCGATGGTACCGAGGCGGCGTGGGGGGACGCAGGCCGCGTCACGAGCCTGCCGTGTTGAAGTGTGCCCGTCACCGGAGAGAACGCGCTGCGAGCCAGGGGAAAGCGCCGAGCCCACGCCCACGTCGCCCCTCATCCGTCGATCCTCTTCAACTCATCCACTCCGTCTCGAAGCGAGGGCAGCGAAGTGCCTCCAATCGATGGCCAGGCCGCCGCAGCTCGCTTCAGGGCGGCGCGCTCGTCGGTAGCGTGCGCCGCTTCGAAAGCGTGCTTGCAGTCCGCAGTCTCGTCGACATCTTCGGCGCCCAGCAGGGTGAGCAGCCACGTCTCGATGTTGCGTGAGGGGACGGGTGTCGCGATGCCCTCGGTACTCTGACGCGGAAGCAGCTCGGCTCTCTCGAGCGCGTCCTGGAGTTGCTGCTTTCGGGCGGCGATCCCAAAGCCGTCTCCGTCGCGTACGGCGATCAGGCGCAGGCTCCGCTGGTAGTTCCGGCTTCGGAGGACTTGAATTTCCTTCACGTGGCGCGCTGTGACCCAGGCCTCGCCGGATCCTCGGCCGCTTGGAGCGGTATGGAACGCCAGCTTGCGGAACCCGAAACTCTTCAAGAGCTCCCGAAAGAAGCGCTCGGTCCGCTTGTCCTCAGAGAGGACGGTGAGCCGCAGGTTGCCGCGCTCACTGGCCATCGAGGAGCCCCCGCTCGATCTGCGCGGAGGCCTCGAGACCGCTGTCACGGTCGAAATCAACTCTCCGAACGCGGACGGGTGACGCAGCGGACCGCTCGAAGAGCAGAGGGTGCTCGGGCGCGAGGAAGTCGATACCGGCGGGATGGTGGGAGATCAACAGCAGCTGACTCTGGTCCCCGAGGGCCTCGTCGAGAGCCTGCAGCCAGGGTTGGAGCTCGGATATGCCCACGTAGTTCTCGGGCTCGTCGAGGATGAGCGTCTGAGGATTCTCCGTGATGTCCAACAGCAAGGAGTAGAGCACGACGAGGGCGCGCTGCCCGTCGGAGAGAGCCTCGAACTCGATGTCGTAGCTTTGCTTCTTGTCCTTCATCTGGACGACGAGGTCGCGCGTTTTGCCCTGCTTGCCCGCACCCTTGAGCGAGATGGACTTGAAGCCGGGGATGGCGTCGGCCAGATGTTGGAAGAGGTCAGCCAGGCCGCCGGCGTTTTCCTGCGCGAGGTGCCGATACCAGGACGCGAAGTTCGAGCCGTCCGGGCGCAGCCGGCGCTGCTCTTCCTGGGACACCGACTCCATCTGAGTCGGTCCGAGCTTGTAGCTCCGGATGGCACGGAGTCGAGTGAGGAATTCCATCAGGGACGTCGTCTCGGGGCGTTCCTCGATGCCGGCGAGGAAGGAGCGGTTGCCTCGAAAAGCGAAGCTCGCTCCTTCGCTGCCGTTGTTGTGGTGCAGATGAACGTCGCCGTCCTGGTAGCGATAGAGCACACGGTCAGCGCACGACACGCGCTCGTGCTGCAGGATCATCCCCGCGTCCGAGCCTCGCTCCAGCCCGAGGACGTAAGTGTAGGTGTCCCCCGCGACTCGCAGGTCGACTTCGAAGCGCTGCTCGCTGCGTGTATCCCAGCGGGTGAGGTCCTGGGCACTGAAGACTTCCCCGACCTCGCGCCCATCGATCGCCACACTGACGATGCGCTGGAGCACGTCGACGAAGGAGCTCTTGCCAGCGCCGTTCTTGCCCAGGAGCAGATTGATGCGCGCCGGCTCGACTTCAAAGTTCGAAAAGCACCTGAAGTTGTCGATATAGACTCGAGTGATCATCTTGTGTTCCCGGAGGGCTCGAGGAGCGGGCGCAAGAAGCGGCCGGGCGTGCCGCCGTCGCTCAGACAGGCCGGCGACTCGCCTGATGACAACGTATAGCAGACGGCGCTTGCGCGCTTCACCCGCCTCGGGGTCCTGCGGATCACTGGCACGAGGCGAGCGCCGGACGCAGCGTGTCAAGGGGAGCTACACGGCGCTCAGCTCAACCAAGACTCGCAGCGACTCCGGGGCGCCTACCGAGACCTCCGCCCCGCGCCCTCAGCGAAAAAGGCCACCCTTGATGGCCACTGCCCACAGCTCGTGGACGACGCTGCCATCCGCGAGGCGGATGTCGAGCATGGCGCCGATCAGGGTCTGGGGCAGGAAGGAGAGGTCGCCGCAGGGCTCACCGCCGATCTCGGAGGCGAGGTCCGTGATGGCGACGATGGTGCCGCCCACGTCGTCGGGGCGGATGAGGGGCCGCTGGGTGGAGTCGCCAGAGTCAGAGGTCGTGATCTCGTCGATACCCCAGCCGCCGGAGTCGAGGCGCACGACGCCGACGCTGGAAGATCGGACGTGGGTTACCACGACGAGCCCTTCGCCGCTCGGGCCACCAGCCACCGGGAGGTCGCTGCAGTCGAAGCCGGATGGGAGAGCCTCGCCATCACACAGCGGAGTGGGCGCGAAGCCGGCGCCGGCTGGCGCGACGCAGCTGACGCCATCGCGCTGGATCTCCTGCGGGGTCAACACCAACGCCGCCTCCACCGCGCCGCCTGGCACGCTCGGATCGGCATAGCGGAAGCGCCACAGGAAGCTTCGCTCACGCACTGATTCGAGATACGCGGTCAGGCTGCCGGCGACCGGGCTCTCGACCTTGGCCACGGGGAAGGGACCGACGCGGACGATGGCGGGGCCGTCGAGGTTCGCGCCCGCGATGGTCGGCGCGTCGCACGTGCCAGGCACGGTCTCGCTGGCGAAGCCACCGTCGCAGCCGGCGTCGGTCGCATCGGACATCATGCAGCGACCGCGCACATAGAGGCCGCCGCCGGCGCGGCACGTCACGGCGTCGACGGGCGCGACGCAGCCACCACTCGCGGGGTCGCAGACCTCTGCCGCGGGGCAATCGCCGCAGGCCGCCGGCAGACAGCGGGAGCCGATGCAGTCGAGGCCGCTGCCGCAGCCATAGTTCGTGGGATCGAGCGAGAAGCAGGGAGCCGGCGCGCAGCGTCCGCGCAGGCAGGCGCTGTCGACGGCGTCGAGGCAGTCGCTGTCCACGGCGCACGCCACGCCGGCGTCCACGGAGGCGTCGCCACCGGCGTCGGCCTCGCGAGACGCATCCAAGAGGGCGGCGTCCGGCCCTGCGTCGACGATGGACGTCCCGCCGCCGCAAGCGACGAGCGCCGACAAGAACAAGATCCGAATCCCTCGCACCATGCATGTGAGATAGCACCGGCGCCAGCGTCGATCCAGCGGCTCCATGGCGGAGTTCGCAAGGGGGGACGATGGCGGCGGGCTCGCGCAGACGATGAGGTAGGAGGTCAAACCGAGAACAGGTGCTGGCAATGTGGATTGACAGTTCGCTCATACCAATGCGATATGTGAGAAATGAAGACGTCAAGATGTGGGCAATCACGTATCATCGTCGCGGTGATTTGCGGATTTTCGGTGGCTTGCACCTCGGACCCGTCATCTTCCACCGAGCGGGCGCGGCTCAGCCGAGAAGCTGGTCAGCCGCCGGCCTTCAGCGGGAGCGCGTTTCACCTGAGCCCAGCCATTCACGTCGGGCCGCCGGCCAGCCCGCTGTCCCCCGATGGAGACGGTGGATTCCAATCACAATCCTCGAATCATCGCCTGATGGTTTCGAGTCTCGGCGCGCAGATTTTCGCTGCAAATCAGACGCTGAGGCTCGCGCCCGCGCGCGCTTCGGAGCCCTCGGTGGCAGGCTCGGCCGGCTCATCGCGCGATCTCGATCTTGTCGGGTCCGAGCTCCGCCGGGACCTTGGTTGGGCCGTGGAGGTCGCCGAAGCCGTGCCGCAGGGGCTGCATCTCGAGTGGCGCGTTTCGCAGGCGCCGGAGACCGCTTCAATGGTCGTCTCAGTCGAGACGAACGCGGACAACGGTTCGGTCGATGCGAACGGCGGCGTCCATCTCCAAGTAAAAGGAGCAGCCTTCTACTGCACAGCCGGGACGTGGGTCGACGCCGATGGTCGACGAACGCCGGTTCCTGCCTCGTTCCAGAGCGGTCGACTCGCCTTCTCGATCCCCGCCAGTGTCATCCGCTCGACCGCTTGGCCCGCCACGTTGGATCCGATCGTCGGGCCGGAGATCGCGCTTGGAAACTCCGCCAACACGGTCGACGAGTCCCTCGGACCTGATGTGGCGTCGAACGGCTTCCGCTTCTTCATCGCCTACCCCATCGAGGATAGGCCCAGCAGGTCGAAGAGACTGAGATTCAGTCGCATCACCAGCGCTGGCGTGCTCGTGGACGACGTCGAGATATCCAGTCTTCGCAACGTGACGTCACCTCGCATCGCGGCTTCCGGAAGCAACGTCGCCGTCGTCTTCGGCTTGCGCGCAGGAGGCGGAGGTTCGAGCTCGACAGTCATCGCCGACACGGCCACGGTCGCGCCGCTCCCCGAGGCCTTCGTCGGCGCAGGATTCCCCTGGGACGTGAACGTATCCGGATCCTCTTTTCGTGTGGTCTCCAGCGACCGCGGACGCTTCGTCACCGCTAACCTGAGCGTAGCGAACGTGATCTCCCCGTCGTCCTTGCTGGGAACTAGCTTCTCTGGAAGTTGGATCGCCTCGGCTCCGGGCCTCGCCGTCTGGTCCGCCCGAGCCTCGGCATCCAACGAGCTAACCTCCAACGGCACGGTCAGCGGAACATTTACGCCGACGAATCGCTTCGACTTCGGTCGGCTCGCCCATGGAGCGGACGGCTATCTGCTGGTCGGGGAGACGACTCTGAGCAGTGGAGGACGTGGGGCCGCCGGCATTCTGCTGAGTGAGAGCGGACGCTTCTCCAGCAGCCCCATGTTTGACATTGGCCGGGGCGTTCACCCGGATGTCGCCCCGATCACCGGCGGCTATCTCGTGGTCTGGGAACGAGCGGGGAAGATTTTCGGAGTGCGTATCACGCTCGACGGAACCATCATCGATCCTTCGCCCAAGATCATCGCCGAGACGTCGAACCCGCTTGTTCGCCCGGCCGTGGGGTCCGACGGTGGAGACAAGGCCATGGTGGCCTATATCAGCGAGGTCGGAAACTTCAGCACCGGACACCTCGAGGTCGTGGCGCGCTTGATCGACCTCGCCGCGCCGGGGCTGACTGCGAACGGCGGGGCGTGCGCTTCGCGGTGGGATTGTGGAAGCGGCGAGTGCGTCGATGGAGTGTGTTGCGACACGGCGTGCACCGGAGGATGTGGAGTCTGCAGCGCGAGCCTCGGCGCTAGCGCCGATGGTGTCTGCACGGTCGCCCCCGTCGGGGACGTGTGCCGAGGAAGGCGCGGCGTGTGCGACAGGATGGAGATGTGCGACGGCGTCACGATGGCATGCCCGTCTGATGCCGTGGAGCCGGCGGGCACGAGCTGCGGCAACACGGCACGCGACCTGTGCGACGCCGACGATGCATGCGACGGAGTCGGGCCGACGTGTCCAGACGTGAAGCGTCCGTCAGGATACGTGTGCCGCGACTCCACCGCGCCCTGCGACGCCGCCGAGACCTGTGACGGCGCGGCGGACGCTTGCCCGCCCGACGAACTCGAACGCCCGGGAGTGGTGTGTGCTGCGGCCACGGGAGTCTGCGATCAACCCGACGTCTGCAACGGCACCACCTCGGACTGTCCCGCGCTCGGCGTGGTCCCGGCGGGGTCGCCCTGTCGTCCCGAAGCGGGAGCGTGCGACGTCGCCGAGGTGTGTGATGGAGCGTCGCCGGAGTGTCCTCCAGACGTGGTCAGCGCCGGGGGGACGGCATGCCGTCCGGTGGTGGGTCCGTGCGACCTCGAGGAACAATGCGACGGAGCCTCGGGCGTCTGTCCTTCAGACGAGGTCGTGGTGGCGGGAGAGATATGTCGGCCAGCGGTGGGCGGCTGCGATGTCGCGGATGAGTGCAACGGCCTGAGCACGGCGTGTCCGCAGGACCTCGGCGTTCCCGATGGCATGGACTGCGGGGACGGTCTCGTCTGCAACGGGATCGAGACGTGTCGGTCGCGTGCATGCGTCAGCGGAGACCCGCTGATCTGTGATGGGCCAGGCGCCTCGTGCGACGAAGCGCAGGGCGGCTGTGTCTCACCGGGTGGAGGCTGCGACGTGAGCCCGTCTGGACCGTCTGGCGGTGGGCCGGCGCTCGTGTTCCTCATCCTGGCTGTCGTCGCGTATCGCCGTCAGGGAGGCGTCGGGCACGCCTGACGGCCCACATGCCGGAGCGTCGTCGAGCAGCGTGGTGGTTGCGGAACTTCAGGCTCAGTTGGTGTCGAAGTTCAGTGGGTAGCGTATTCGCAGGTTTCCTGCGGCGGGGTCTGGGACGAACTGGGCGCGTGACATGGCGTCCTGCAAGCAGGGCGCGAAGCGGGGATGTGACTCGAGGCCGCGGGCGTCCTCCGACTCGACCTCCACGGTTCCTATTCGTCCATCCGGCTGAATGGCGAAGCTCAGCCTGACGTGGATCGAGAAGCTCGGGTCGCGCGCCACTTCGCGTTCGAAGCAGCCTCGGAAGCCCGGCCGCAGGGAGTGCATCACCGAGGCGATGGACTCGCGCGTGCGAGGGCCGGCGCCCACCGTGACGCTCGGATCCGAAGACGGAGACGTGGGCGAAGACGGAGACGTGGGCGAAGACGGAGACGTGGGCGAAGACGGAGACGTGGGCGAAGACGGAGACGTGGGCGGAGCGCTCGGCGCCGGTCGCGGCATCAGCACGGCGAGCAGGTTTGCCGACTCGATGCGAGCCGCCGTCTCGAAGAGCGACTCGGGAGTCGTCGTGGGCGTGAGGCCCAGCTGCACCAGGTCGCGTGGCCCCCAGTCGCTAGACGTATCGTCTGGTGGCGCGACAAGCGAGCGGGTCTCCCCGTCCCTCGCCGTGAGCGTGTCCAGGGCCACGGGTCCCAGCTCGGCGCTCCACCACTGCTGTTGCACCTCGAGGCAGGACTCGGTCACGGGCCCCTGGGTGATCATCCTGACCTGCGTGTAGGGCATGCGAACGATCAGCGCGAGCAGCGGGTTCCGACGGGCGAGGGCGGTGATCCCTGCCTGATCCTCCGGGCGCAAGGGTCGCTTGGCGATCCAGACGACGGCTCCGATCTCGGCCTCAGCGGCGGCCTGCGCGAAGGTCTGGAGCGTCGCGCCCGTGAGGTTGGGAGTCAGGCCGACACGCAGCGCCTCGTAGGGCACACGACCACAGCGGTGCTCGCCTTCTGGATTCGGGGGTCGAAGTCGCATCAGCAGCTCGAACATGGCCTCGCGCGTCGTGCCAGAGACCGGCTCCGTGCGCCCGCGCAAGCCTTGGGGCGTGAGCATCAGCTCGGGACCTTCGCTCGCGGCGACTCCAGATGAAGCGGAGAGCGGGTTCAGGCCGGCGGCATCGATCCACGCGGAGGTCGGCGCCAAGCCGAGGTCAGGAGCTGGAAGGTGCGGCAGGCCGAGGCCCGCGATCAGCACGAGGACCGTAGCGGCCGCACCCGCGATGCGCCCCGGTGTGATCGAGCTACGCAGCGCGGCCATGATGGCGAACACCAGGGCCGCGACGACCGAGACCAGGGCGGCGTAGAGCACTGTGTTCGCGAGCGGCTCGAGATCGCGCACCATGGCGTAGGCAAGAATCACACGGCTCGGAGCATCCGCCGCGGCCATGGCGGCCAAGGCCATCTGCATCGCGTGTTGTTCTAGGCTCACGCCCGTGGCCACGAAGGAGATGGCGAGGGCCGTGGGCGCAGCGGCGGCCAGCGCGCCTGCACGCGCCGCAGCTTCCCCGCGACCCAGACTCGCGCCGGCCAGCCCGAGCACAACGAAGGCCAGCAGCGCGGGCAAGGCCAGCAGCCACGCGCCTCCCCCCTGAAATGCGACGAGCGCCGACAGCCCCAGCAGCGGCAGACCCAAGACGGCGAAGAGCGCGAACACAGCTCGACGCTCCGGGGCACGTTGTCCCGCGCTGGCCAACGCCAACCCCAACGCTAGTGCCGCGCAGAGCGCGCCGCTGAGCAGCGCGCCATAGCTGAGCGCGATGGACGCCTCGGCGATACCTTGCGCGGCGAGCATGGCGCGCTGAGCCGGGTCCGCCTGACTCAGGGCCTGCGCCACCATGGACGCCCCTGCGCGGGAAGCGCCCACACCCGCCAGCCAAGGGATCAACGCCGTGAAGAGCAGCACCGAGCTGGGCACGGCCTTGCCGCGGGCCGCGAGGAAGAGCAGCACGCTCATCACGGCCACCGCCAGCCCCGTCACCAGGACCACGAGATAGAAGCCCGTGCCGGCCTCTTGCACGCCTCGCGCCGCCTCACTCATGCCGGCGATCGTCAGGACCAAGAACGAGGCCAAGAAGGTGAAGAGCGCGGGCAGGCAGGCGGCCACCCACGCGGTCCAGGCCATGGGTTTGATCGTCTTCTCGTCGCTCGTCACGCTCACCTCCAATGCCTCGGTTTCCCGCGGGCATGCTCGCGTGTCGGGACCTGGGGGTCAACGTCCGCGCGTTACAGCTCGCAGCGCAGCTCGCAGCGCGGGTGGCTCGCGCGCTGGCCAGTGAAGCCGATCTGCGGCTCCTCGGCCCGCCAGATCTGCGTCAGGCACACCAGTTTATTCAATGATTTCCACGCCAGAGGGATCTGGCCCGACCTTTGCTCGTAACAGCAGCCATGACCCGCTCCCTACCCCTCCTCAGCCTCATCCTCTGGCTCGCCGCCTGCGCGGCCCCCGGCGCCTCCGTGACCTCGTCCGAGGAGACCGACCTCGGCTTCATCGACGCCAAGGCCGACGGCGCCACCAGCGTGCGCGAGGTCAACATCGATCTCGCGCCCGGCGCGGTGAAGCGCTTCCGGGTCAGGGCGGTGCGCTTCCACGCGGAGCTCGCCAACGACGGCGACACCCTCAGCCGCCTGAGCGCCAAGCACTACGAGGTGGAGATCGAGGGTGAGCCCGCCGTGAACGCCGCCCTCGACGCGCAGGCGCCCGAGGAGATGCTGCGCAACTGGACCCTGCGTGTTCACAACCAGGGCACGACGCAGCTCACGGGCTTGCTCACCATCACGTCCATCGAAGAGCTGCCCGAGGAGGGCGGCGTGATCCGCGAGGTGGACGTGGAGGTTCCGGCCGGAGTCATCAAGCGCTTCCGCGTGCGCGGCGCCTCGATCCGCGCGGAGCTCACCCAAGAGGGTGATGTCACGGCGCAGCTCTCGCTCAAGAACTACGAGATCGACGAGTACGGCGAGCCGAGCCTGCGCCCCTTCGTGACCGTCGAGAGCCCCGAGGGCGCGCTGCGCAACTGGACCATTCGGGTCGCCAACCAAGGTGACACCACGCTCTTCGGTCGTCTCACGGTGACCTCGCTAGTGCCCGAGCCGCCTCCCGGTCCGGCCACTCCGGGCGGCGTGCCGACCCTCGCCGATCCCGTGCAGTACGAGAATCAGTTCTGCACCTACGCCGACTCCAAGCCCTACGTCGCCAGCGTGCGTTGGGACGATCCCATGATCCAGAAGGCCATGAGCGCGCTGCTCGCCGGCTACCGCTCCGTGCTCTCCTTCAACGAGTGGCGCGTGGCCTACGGTCTCGAGAACGAGCGCAGCGGCACGGAGCAGGAGAAGGCGCAGAAGAAGGCGCGCAACTTCATGCGCGTACTCTGCGGAGAGCACCGCGACCACCCGGAGCTGCTGCGCGCGAAGCTCGAGGTGATCGGTGAGCACACGTCGGCCGCTCGTCCCGAAGAGCTGACCAGCGTCGACACCAGCCGAAACCTCTTCGACCAGCTGACCTATCCGGCCTACGTCCGCTTGGTTCAGGTCATGCGCACCATGCACGCCTATCGTCAGGCGCAGCGGCCCGGCGCGCGCGACGGCTACAACTACGGTCAGCGCGACTACTCGAGCCGGCGTGTGGATCACAGCGTCGCGCCCTTCACGCAGTGTGAGATGAAGTTTGCCTTCACGAACTACCTCGTCGACGGCGCCCCACGGACGATCGACCCCGTGCGCTACGAGGCCGAGCTGACCAACTACCGCGCCTCGAGCTGCACGGACGAGGACCTCGCCTGGATGTTCAACTTCCGCGGCCACGTAAACCTGCAGCCCCTGTGGCTGGAGTCCAACGCCTTCGTTTTCAACTCGCGGCGCGCTCGCGGCATGGAGATCAGCCACGGCACACGCGACGCCTATCTGCACCCCTTCGCGACTCGCTACGACATGTCGCGGCGCGCTTGGGCGGCCTACCTCTTCCATCGCGACCAGGACTCCACGGCGCTGAACTCGAACTCCCTGCGAGGCGGCGGACCGATCCTCTACATCACGGACCAAGATCAGGACGAAGACGGCGTGGCGGACTATCGCCTCTTCGACGTGCAGGGCTGCGGTGATCAAGGCGTCGGCCTCGCGATCCCGAGCCGCAACTGCAACATGGTCACCTGGGAGCAGGCGCGCTGGACCGACACCACACGCGGTCACGCCTCCGCCTGGGATCCCTCGCGCTGGGCCGAGCCGGGCATGGGCTTCATGCAGACCTTCACCAGCGCCAACGAGCGCATGGTCCGCTTCAATCAAGCCCTCGACCGCCACACCAACTGGGGCCCCACGGGCTACTACATGCTCGACGCCTCGGACGCCGACGACCTCAGCCCGCGCTTCTATGGCGCCTACTCCCCCGTGGTCGCCGCGAGCTACGACGTGAGCGCCAGCGACTTCTTCGTGCACCGCGACTATCCCACGACCAGCGCCTTCGAGGCCGGCCGCGCCAAGTGGCTGCACGTGATGCGCTTCCGCAGCAGCGAGTACTACGACGAGCAGGACCTCGCCGATGGTCGCGCCATGGACTTCGACGCCAACTACTTCAACGAGACCTCCCTCTCGAACGACTACTACTCGGAGCGCGCCCTCGACCACGTGGGCTACATCCCCGCCAGCGAGATGTACGCGCAGGTCTACCTAACCTACGGCGACCGGGGCGAGGCGCCTCCCGCGCCCACGCCCGTGCCCGTGCCCTGAAGCTCGCCGAGCCCGCTGCTCAGCCCGCGGGTTCGCCCGCGATGGGTTCGCCTGCCTCGGCCTCGCCCGGGTCGCCGCTCTGCTCCTCGCGTTTGCGTCCGAACCAACCGTAGACCACCGGCACCACCAGCAGCGTGAGGCAGGTCGCGGTCACGAGACCACCGATCACCACCGTGGCCAGCGGGCGCTGAACCTCCGCGCCCGCGCCCGTCGAGAGCGCCATGGGGATGAAGCCGAGGGCGGCCACGAGGGCGGTCGTCAACACCGGGCGCATGCGGACCAAGGCCGCCTCACGCGCTGCCGCGAAGCTCCCGAGCCCGCGTTCGTCTTCGAGCTTGCGTATGTAGGAGACCAACACGACGCCGTTCATGACCGCCACGCCGAAGAGCGCGATGAAGCCCACGCCGGCGGAGATGGAGAAGGGTAAACCTCGCAAGGTCAGCGCGAAGATGCCGCCGACCGCCGCGAAGGGCACGTTGAGGAAGATGATCAGAGCAGGTCGAGGTGCGCCGAAGGTCCCGTAGAGCAGCATGAAGATCAGCAGCAGAGCGAGGGGCACGACGATCATCAGCCGCTTGCTGGCGCGCTGAAGGTTTTCGAATTGACCTGCCCACTCGAGCGTATAGCCCGGAGGTCGCGTCACGCGATCTTCGATGGCCGCCTGCGCCTCCGTGACCACCGAGGCGATGTCGCGATCGCGCACGTTGAACTCCACGCTGATGCGGCGCTGAATCCGCTCGCGACTGATCTGAGCCGCGGAGGGCTCCGTGTCCAAGGTCACGAGGTCGCCGAGAGGCAAGAGTCGTCCGTCGGCGGAGGCGACCGGGATGCGCGCGATGGCCTGCTCGTCGTTACGGATCTCGGGCGGGAAACGCACCTGCAGCGCAAAGCGCCGTTCACCTTCGAGCACGACGCCGACCTGCCGACCTCCGAGGGCCTCGATGGCGGCGAGCACGTCGTCCGCGTTGACGCCGTGGCGCGCGATAGCCTCGCGGTCGACATGCGCGGTCAGGATCGGCAGGCCCGTGGTCTGCTCGACCTTCACGTCTTGGGCGCCCGGAATCTCCGCGGCGACCACGGCGATCTCCTCCGCGAGGCGATGCAGCTCGTCGAGGTCGGGCCCGTAGACTTGGATGGCGACGTCGGAGCGCACGCCCGCGATCAGCTCACTGACGCGCAGCTGAATCGGCTGCGAGAAGCCAAAGGCGACGCCGGGGACGCGCTCGTTCAGCGCCGTCTCCATGGCCGCGATCAGCTCCGCCTTGGAGTCGTAGCGCCACTCCTCTCGTGGCTTCAGCATCACGAACACATCGCTCATCTCCACGCCCATGGGATCGGTGGCGATCTCGGGTCGGCCCGTCTTGGAGATGATGGTCGCGATCTCCTGAGGGAACTGCTCGAGCAAGACGCGTTCGAGGGTCGAGCTCTGGCGCGCCGCCTCGTCCACGGAGACGGAGGGGAGGCGCCAGACCTGAAGCGCGATCGAGCCCTCGTCGAGCGAGGGAATGAACTCGGCGCCCATGCGTGTCGTCAGCCCGAGCCCCGCGACGAAGAGCACGGCGGCGATCGCGACCGTCGCCAGGCGATGTCGCAAGGCGGCGTCGAGCACGGGCGCGTAGAGCCGATGGAAAACGCGAACGAGCCGAGTCTCGTGATGCTTTGGCGGCTTGTTGATGAAGAGCGAGACCAGCACCGGCACCACGGTGAGCGAGAGAAAGAGCGCGCCCACGAGGGCGAAGATCACGGTCAGCGCCATCGGTCCGAACATCTTGCCCTCGACACCCGTGAGGGTGAGTACGGGGACGTAGACGATGATGATGATGCCGACGGCGAAGGCCACTGGGCGCGCGACCTCGACGGAGGCTTGGCGCACGAGCTCGCGCACGGGTATGCCCTCCTCCTTCTTCTCTTCCATCAGCCGGAAGACGTTCTCCACCATCACCACGGCTCCATCCACGAGTAACCCGAAATCGATGGCGCCGAGGCTCATCAGGTTTCCAGACACGTGGGCGCGCACCATGCCGATCACGGCGAAGAGCATGGAGAGGGGAATCGCCGAGGCGACGATCAGCCCACCGCGCAGGCTGCCCAACATCAGGAAGAGCACGGCGATCACCAAGATGCCACCCTCGAGCAGGTTGGACTCCACCGTGCTCACCGTGCGCCGCACGAGGTCCGTGCGGTCGTAGAAGGTGTCGATGCTGACGCCCGGCGGCAGGCTGCCGCTGATCGCCTCGATGCGTTCACGTACGCCGCCCGCGACCTCGCGCGAGTTCTGTCCCATGAGCATCATGACGATCCCGACGACGGCCTCCCCGCGACCGTCTCGAGTCACGACACCTTGGCGCACCATGGGCGCGAAGCGCACGTTCGCCACGTCGCGTACGTAGAGCGGGCGACCGTCCGCCTCCGCGCGCACGACGATGTTTCCCACGTCCTCGAGGCTCTCGATCAACCCCTCACCGCGGATCACCACCTGCTCCCGATTGCGCTCGAGATAGGCTCCGCCGACGTTTCTATTGTTGCGCTCGAGGGCGTCGAAGAGCGTGGGCAGCGAGAGGTTGTGCGCCAAGAGCGCGTTCGGATCCGGCTCCACCTGATAGGTCTTCAGCTCACCCCCAAAGGTGTTGATCTCCACGACTCCGGGCACGCTCTTGAGTTGGTAGGCGACGAACCAATCGAGGATCGTCCTGAGCTCCATCGGCGTGTAGCACTCCTCCGTGTCGGGGCTGTCCGCCGCGCACATGGGGTCGCCCCGCACTTCGAATTGGTAGATCTCGCCGAGACCCGTGGCGATGGGACCCATCTCTGGTGTTCCATAGCCGGCGGGAATTGTCTGCCGCGCCTCGACCATGCGCTCAGACACGAGCTGCCGCGCGAGGTAGATGTCGGAACCCTCTTCGAAGACGATGGTCACGGCCGACAGACCGAATTTGGAGACCGAGCGGATCTCCTCCAGATCGGGCAAGCCGGCCATGGCCGCCTCCACCGGGAAGGTGATCAGGCGTTCGACCTCGAGGGGCGCGAGGGCCGGCGCCTTGGTCAACACCTGCACCTGCACGTTGGTCACGTCGGGCACGGCGTCGATCGGGAGGCGCAGCATATGCTCCACGCCCACGGCGATCAGCAGCAGGCCGAGCACGATCACCAAGAAGCGGTTCTGGAGCGACCAGCCGACGAGTTTCTCGACCATTACTCGTCCTCCCCGAGGCCCGAGCGCAGGAGCTGTCCCTTGAGCAGGAAGCTGCCTTGGACCACGACCTCGTCCCCCGACTCGACACCGTTGAGCACCTCGACCAGGTCACCCGTGCGCTCTCCCGTGTGCACGCGGTGCAGCTCGAAGACACCCTCTTCGACCTTCACGAAGACGGCGCTGTGATTGTCGATCTGCTGCACCGCGGCCCACGGGATCGAGAGCGTGCGCATGGCCTCGTGGGTGTGGGCGCCTTGAATGCGGGCGGTCGCGAACATGCCGGGGCGCAATCGGTGGTCCGCGTTGGGCAGCGCGGCGATCACGCTCATGGTGCGCG
Source organism: Deltaproteobacteria bacterium (assembly GCA_013151775.1). Taxonomy (GTDB): domain Bacteria; phylum Myxococcota_A; class Polyangia; order Polyangiales; family Houyiibacteriaceae; genus JAADHO01. Next base: position 34,457 of record JAADHO010000022.1, read on the forward strand.
TGCGCTCGTCCAGAGCTCCGCCAATGCGCGAGATGGTGCCGGTGAAAACCTCTCCAGGGAAGGCGCGGACCTCGACTTGTACGGATTGCCCTTCGCGTACCAGGCGCAGCTCTCGCTCGTAGACCGTGGCGCGAGCCCAGAGCTCGTCCAGATCCACAACTCGAATGGCGACGTCAGCTCCGTCCACCCACTGACCGATGTGGACCGAGCGAGCGACGACCACTCCGCCAATTGGGCTGCGCAGGGTCACGCGCGCAGAGCCTCTGGTGCCGCCCGATCCCGTGATGCCATAGGCGGCGAGCTGCGTGCGCGCCGCGAGCACGTCCGCCCGCGCGATCTCCAGGGCGCCTTCCGCCTCCTCCACCGCGCGCTGTGAGGTGACACGCCCCTCGAGCAAGCCCTGCTGCCTCGCGAGGGCTCGACGCGCCACATTTTCCCGGGCGCGGGCCGCGATCATATCCGCTCTCGCGCGGCCGATGAGCTCGCTCTCGAGCACGATCAGCGTGTCTCCGCGCTCGACGGAGTCTCCGATGTTGACCGAGACGCTGACGACTCGACCCGCGACGCGCGGTCCGATGGTCGCCTGGCGATCGGGCTCGGCGAGGATCTCGGCCGGGGCCTCGAAGCTGGGCGCGAGGTCCCGCTCCTCGGCGCGCGCAAGGGTGAACTCGATGGAGGCCATCTCCTGAGGGCTGAGGGTGACGCGATCGGAGGCCCCTTCGCGTCCCGCGCCCTGCTCGCTGGAGGTTTCCTCGCTGGAGGTTTCCGCGTGTTCGCCTTGGGCTTCGGCGGTCGCTTCACCGGCTGGGCCGGAGCAGGCGGTGGAACTCGCCGACGCGAGGCCGGTGAGGAGCAAGAGCATGAGATACGAGCGTTCGAAATTCATTGGGCACCGGAGAGGGCTTGGGTCTGGGAAAGGTGAGCGGCCGCCAACAGGGCGGCGCGGGCGAGGGCGAGGGCTTGACGCGCGGCGAGATAGCCTTGGCGTCCGACGAGCACTTCGCGTTGCATGACGATCACGTCCGCGATGCCGATCTCGCCGGCTGCGAACGCGGTCTCGAGCAGCGACACGCTCTCGTCTTGAGCGCGCAGCACCTCGGCGTCGTAGAGATCCACCGCGAGGCGCGCCTGTTCGTAGGCGAGCAGCGCCTGACTCGCCTCGGATTCGACCTGCAGGCGCAGGGCGGTAGCCTCGGCTTGGCGACGTTGAAGCGCAGCCCGCGAGCGCTGTCGCTCGCCCTGGTTTCGCTGAAAGAACGGGATGGGCACCCGCAGGCCCGCGAGGGCGATCTCCTCGTCGCCCTCGCGCCTGAGGGAGACGCCGATGGTGACGTCGGGCCACGCCTCGGAGTTGGCGAGTCGGACCGCCTCTCGCGCGGCGTCCACGCGTCGAGTCGCCGCGGCGAGGTCGGGCCGACCCTCCACGGCCCTGGCCAAGAGCGCTTGTCCCGACAGCACGTTCTCGGCTCCCGGCAGATCGCCTTGCAGGGCGAGCTCGGGGGAGGCGGGCATGCCGAGCAGCGTGGCCAAGCGCACGAGCGCCGTCTGGCCTGCGACCCGCGCCATGATCCGCCGGCGCTGGGCCTCGGCCAAGCGGATGCGAGCCGTGGCGATCTCGAGGGGTACGCCCTCACCCGCGTTGACTCGGCGACCCGCGATGTCGCGGAGCTGCGTCGCCAAGTGCTCGCTCTCCTCGAAGAGAGTGAGACGACGCTGGGACGTCAAGGCGCTGTAGAAGGTCTGGGCCACGGCCAAGTCGATCACCCGCTGAACGTCCTCTGCGCTGGCCCGGGTGGCGGCGAGTTGGGCCCTCGCGAGCGCTCTTCGACGGCTGCGCTGACCGGCGATCTCGAACCTCTGCTGGAGTCGGATGCCTAGATCCAGACTGGTCCCAGCCGTGTTCGAGCTGCGTGGGCCGGTCTCGAAGGAGAGCCTCGGGTTCCGCACCAAGAGCACGCTCGCGGTCGTCAGCACGCCCTGCGCCTCGCCGATGCGCATGCGCGCGGCTTCCGCAACTTGGTTGTTCTCGTGCGCTAGGGAGAGCGCTCGGGAGAGCGTGAGCGAGCGCGCGGGTGGCGGCGGATCCGCCATGGCCAGGCTACTCATCAACAGCATCGGGATCAGGGCACCGAGCCCTCGCCCGAGACGAAAGGAAACAGACATTCTTCACTCCATCCACTCCAGTGGACGCCGTCGAGGCGATCACTTCATTCGAGGGCGCTCGTGCAGAGCGCACACTTCAGACCAAGGAGCGCGACGCAGAATGACGTCGCAGCTCGAGACAGAACCGTTGGGCTCAGCCTCGTCTTGGCGGACGGAAGACGCTGGCGCCGAAGTCGCCGGAGCGCAGCGAATGGGTGAACTCGTGCTCCAGCGCTTGGGCCGGAGACGCCGCGGCGACGAGCACGGTCTGCGCGCTCGCGGGTAGCATGGGTGTGGGGCAGCCGGGGCACAGGCAGCCCTCATGACGCGGGTCGGAGTCAGGCGCGTGCTCGGAGCAGGGCGCGGGGGAGGAGTCGCTCGTGAGCACGCTCTGAGCGTCGCTCCCCTCCGCCAGCGCGATCTCGACCGGCAGGGTCGCGGTGACGACTCCGAACAGAAGCGCCCAGGTGACGCAACGACGCAGCGACGCAGCGCAGCGCGTCGTCCACAGCTTCGACCTCGCGCATTGGCTGGCAGGAGGAGAGCTTGATATCGTAGTGAGCGTCACAAAATCCGAACACTCACCATGGTTGTCTGAAAGCTCCGTGTCAAGCAGCTGGCTCCCCAGCGGGCGCGGATCCCGAGAGTTGGGGCGTGTTGCGGGGGTTTCGTAAGGGCGGTGGCGTGAAGAGAGGAAAACGGGGTACCTCGATGAGGTAC
>JAADHO010000198.1:0-7651 GCA_013151775.1 Deltaproteobacteria bacterium
TGTTCAAGCTCACCGCGGACCAGATGTAGGGCACGAGAAGGTGACGACCCTCGAGACCATGCAGGAGGTAGATCGCGGACGCTGCGTGAGCGGATCCCGTGTACATTTCCGTGAAGATTTCACACGCGAAGAAGAACAGGTTGATGACCATCATGACGGCCATGATGCGTCGCAACCCGTTGATCGCTTCCTTGGGCACACTGAACCCAGAGTTCTTGTCGATGACCTGGAGTGCGAGCACGAGGAATGCTGGACCCGCAACGAACGCAGACGCCAAGAAGCGCGGAGCGACGATGGCAGAGTTCCAGAATGGACGCGCCCCGAGCCAGTTGTACAAGAAAGCCGTCACCGTATGGATACTTACGGCCCAGAACATCGAGATAAACACGACGGGTATGTAGAATCTACGTCGCGGATGACCACCATGGTAGCGAGAATACATCGCGTAGGTGGTCAAGAATGTGTTGATGACCAGATAGCCGCTCAGAACGATGATATCCCATGACAAGATAGACATCGGCCAATTCAGCCGCCCGATAAACGGAATCAGGTGCCACGCTCTGTCGGGACGACCAAGGTCAGCCGTAACGAAGAGCATGCACATCAACACGGCAGCAATCGCCAAGAATTCGCCGATCCATACGATCTTCTTGAACGGCTTGTTCTTGTATAGATACGCCGGAATTACGACCATCACCCCCGCGGCAGCCAACCCGACGAGGAAGGTGAAGTTGGCGATGTAGGCGCCCCAGCTGACCTGATCGGTCATGTTGGTGACGACCAAGCCATGCTTCAGCTGCATGGCGTAGCCGAACACGCCTCCGAGGAAGATCAAGAACAGGAACGCGATCCAGCCAAGGTAGAGTCGACTTCCCGTGAACGCATGCTTGAGCAGAACAGCGACAAACTGGATGGGCTTACGCATACATCACCCGAAGAAGTAGAAGAAGCGGGGGAGCGTGCCGAGCTCCTCCTTGAAGACATAGACGCGCTTGGTGGCGATGATGCGTCGGATTTCGCTATTCGGATCGTTGAGGTCACCGAATTTTCGAGCGCCCACGGGACACGCCTCGAGACACGCCGGGTTCTTCCCTTCGCGAGTTCGATGCAAACAGAACGTGCACTTCTCCATGACGCCCTTGGGGCGAATCCTATTCGAGAGATAGCCCTGGTCAGGGTTGATATCCGACGGGCGAATCGAGGGCTCCTCCCAGTTGAACCTGCGCGCCCAATAGGGGCACGCGGCCTCACAATACCGGCAGCCGATGCACCAATCGTAGTCGACCACGACGATGCCGTCCTTCTCACGCCAAGTCGCCTCCACGGGACATGCATCTACGCACGGAGGGTTGGCGCAATGATGGCATTGCACGGGCATGTAGTACTTGTCCGGCTTCGGAACCTCACCTGTGTAGAAGTGGTCGCACAGATCGACATCCATCGTGCCCTTGTCGATCTCGAGCACGCGAATGTAGTGCATCTCGGAGTCCCGAGAGGTGTTGTTCTCCTTGGCGCAAGCGTACTCGCACTGCCGACAGCCGATACAGAGGGAGATATTCAGCGCGTAGGCGAACTCGACGCCCTCGATGGGCTGCGGATCCTTGATCTGCACGTCGACGCCGTAGTGTTCCTTCGTACGCTGCTCGAGGATGGCGAAGAGCTCGGCCTTCTCGTCGTCACTCATGCGCTTGTAGTGCTGGTGGAAGTACTCCTCCCAGGTCGCGTCGCTGCAGCCCGTAGCGCTGGCGGCGGCGGTGACTCCTGCCGTGATCCCCACCTGCTTCATGAAGTCGCGACGTGTGGACTGCAGGCGCTGCATCCCCTCGACCTCGACTCCGCCTAGCTTCTCCTCGGGCTCCTCTTGAACGATCGGCAACCGGAAATTCTCCTCACGGGTCTTCATTCGGTCACCTCCGCGTCCTCGGCAGGCGGCTCGCCGTCCTCGTTGCGCGGCCGCTGCGGGGGCGGCAGGGACTCGAGGGAGATGTGGCCAGGGGCATGGGGGTTGTGGCAGGCGGTGCACACGCGACGGGTCACGCTACCGTTCCAGCTGCCCGTCTGCAGTCCGTGGATTCCGCTCATCCAGTCGCGCAGCTTCTCGCCGTGGCATTGGCCGCAGAGTCGATAGGCCTCGTCGAAGCCGAAGGTCTCGCCGTCGATCCGGTGCAGGGTCTCGGGATGCTCGAGAACATGGCAGAAGTCACAGAAGTGCGGATTCGGGCCGTGCCGGAGCACGATGCGCGTGTGGTACGCGGTGAGGTCACGCGGGGTCGGGTTGGGCTCGCGTCGCGCGTGACAGCGCTCGGTGCATGGGTAGGTCGGGATCTCGGTCGTCCGGCTGACCACGGTGAAATCAGGCGGGTCGTTGGCGGCCTCTCGAGGCAATTCCTGCCGCTCCACGTGCCTACAGGCGGAAAAAGCGAGCGCCACGCCTAGTAGAAGTATGAGGTGGGCCACACGCCCATGAGGTCGAACCATCACGTTCCCTGCTCCAACTCGTCCCCTGGAGCAGGGGACCTCGGGCGTCAGGTATACACGAGTTTCGGAGCATCAAGAGACTGAGGGAACGAAATGTGGCCTTCGTGTGTTTGTGCTCAGCGTGCGCGCACGGATTGCGTTTTCACACGCGCCGAGCTAGGTCCCGGCGGCGGCTCCCGAGCAGCCCGCGAGGAGCGGGCCCTGCGGGAGAACTGGCCTCTTTTGGAGTAGTCGAGATGAAAACGCATATCGAGATCGTAGGCCTCGAAGACGAGCAGCGGCGACACCTGTCGGAGTCCGCCCAGGCCCAAGCGCGCGAGCTCGCGGAGCGCTATCCGGAGGGAGAGCGTCGGTTCGCCGTCTTGCTGCGCCCGGCGCGAGACCAGAGCTTCGAGGCGCGCCTCTCCCTGCGCTTGTCCGAGCGCACGATCAGCGTGACGGCCCGGGACGAGGACGCGGCGGGGGCGTTGGCGAGCGGCTTCGACCTGATGACCGACGAGCTGACGCGAACCGTGTCCCATCGAGGTCGCGCCGGACGTCGACAGACGGCCATGGCGCTGCGGGGGGCCGCAGAGGACCTGCAGATCCAGGTGAAGGAAGACGATCGCCGTGCCTTCGAGCACGCCCTGAGGCCGCGGCTCGATCTCCTGCGGCGGCAGGCGCGCCGTGAGCTGCTGCTCTACGAGCTCGAAGGCCGCATCGATCGCTCCGGCATCGCCGTGGATGGAGTTGTGGACGACGTCGTGCTGCGCGCCTGGGAGAAGGGTCTCGAGCGACCCGCAGACTCGCACCTCGACCAATGGCTGCTCGAGCTCCTGCATCAGGTGATCGACGAGCGCATGCACGAGAACCGCTTGGGCTTCGTGGACTGCGACGAGAGCGAGGGCATCTCCAGCGAGGCGTGGTGGCCGCTGCCCGACGACGACGCCATCGAGGAGCTGCTCGGCGAGGGAGACGGCGGCGAGATCGACGAGATGGGCCGACGCTGGCGGGCCATGCCCAAAGTGTCCCGGCGCGCCGCGGCGCTGCATCTGCTCGACGGCTACGAGTTGAGCGAACTCGCGCCCGTCTTCGACGTCTCCGAGGGCGACCTCGAGGCGGCCATCGAGGAAGGGCGCAAGGCGCTGGGGAAGCGCGTGGAAGAGAGCTGACGCCCGCGTGTTGATAGGGCGACCATGTCATTTTCCAACACCATGTCCTCGCCCACCTCTCGCACATCGGCTCCTCCGCCCTCGGCCACGTCGAGCAGCGATCTGAAACACGCGCCCTCGACTCCGCGCGCGCTGCTGGTGTCCGCGCTCCTGCTCTCCCTGGGCGCCCTCGCGATCTCGCTGGCGGCCTTGGGGCTCAGCCTCTACCGGGCTCCCCAGGCGAATCCGCCGAGCGCGCCCCTCGAGCCAACCGCGGCGGCGGCGGCGACCCCTGTCTCCTTGCCCGCGGTGGCTCCCATCACCCGCGCAGACGCCGCGCCCGTGGAGGCATCCGGAGCAGCGGACGCCGTCGACGCAGACTCGAACGCCAGAAACCCAGCCCTCGGAAACGAAGCGCACACCATCGCGCTCTTTCACCGCACGGAGCCCGCGGTCGTCTACATCACCTCCCTCGACGTGCGCCTCGGCGGCTACAAGCGCGACGCCCTCGAGATCCCGCGTGGCACGGGCTCGGGCTTCGTCTGGGACACCGAGGGCCACATCGTCACCAACTTCCACGTGGTGCGCGAAGGCGGCGCGGCCCGCGTCACCCTCAGCGATGGCAGCGTCTGGCCCGCGCGACTTGTTGGCTACGCGGCCGACTACGACACGGCCGTGCTGAAGATCGACGCACCCGCCAACCTGCTCAGCGCCCTGGCCATCGGCACCTCCCACGATCTCTCCGTGGGCCAAGAGGTGCTCGCCATCGGCAACCCCTTCGGCCTCGACCACAGCCTCTCCAGAGGCATCATCAGCGGACTCTCGAGAGAGATCCGCTCGGTCTCGGGTCGGCCGATTCAAGGCGTGATCCAGACGGACGCAGCGATCAACCCAGGCAATTCGGGCGGGCCGCTGCTCGACAGCAGTGGTCGACTGGTCGGCATGAACACGGCGATCTACAGCCCCTCAGGCGCCTCCGCAGGCATCGGCTTCGCCATCCCCGTGGACATCATCTCGCGCGTCGTGCCTCAGCTCATCACGAGCGGACGCGTGGTGCGACCGCAGCTCGGAGTGACCATCGCGGAGCGTGAACTTCAGGAGCGCCTGGGCGTGGACGGTGTACTGGTGATGCAGGTCGGCGAGGGCACGCCCGCGGCGCGCGCCGGCTTGAGGGCCACGCGGCGTGATCCGCAAACAGGTGCCACCGCCCTGGGTGATCTGATCGTCGCCATCGATGGTGAGCCGGTGCACGCCCCTCGCGACGTCTACCGACTGCTCGACGCCCACGAGATCGGAGACACGGTTCAGGTCTCCGTGAAGCGCGCGACCGAGACCGTGGACGTGCCCGTGACCCTCGGGGCGGGCGTCAGCCGTTGACGCACTGAACACGCCGGCTTCGATCCGCCGAAGTAAATTCAGAACGACCGGGCCGGCCGTGCGTATCATCAGGGCATGAAGCCTAGCCCTTCCCTCGCAGCGCTGCTCGGCGTTGGCCTCCTGGTCAGCGCTGTCGGCGTCATCCTCTCCACTCCTACTCCCGCGCGAGGTCGGGAGAGTCCGCGCATAGCTCAGCTCGCGCGCGCAGCCGAGTGGGGGGTATGGAAGATACGTCAGGGCCGCGTCACCAGCCTCGACGAGCTCGCGGCGGAGGTGCCGAGCTTCGTGCACCGCGGCCGCCCCGGGGTCACCGCCGGGCCGACGCCCGCGCCGGTGCGGCCCCACTTCCCTGCGCACGCGCGCAAGCCCGTGCTCTATCTCTATTCTGGGGAGCGCTGCCGCAGCGTCGGCGTCCGTGTACGCGTGAGCCTGCCGATCTCGGGCAGCACGCTCTACTACCCGAACGCGGTCGCGACCTCGACGGGTCTCGCTTCGAGTCTCGAGTTCCGTGGCGCGCTCGAGCCCGCCCGACGCGCACACGACTGCCTCCCCTCCTCCGCCCGCCCAGCGCGGGCACCGCGGGGTCACTTCTGGCGCGCCCTGCGGCGGGTCCCCGCGAGCATGTTCACGAGCGGAGAAGAGTCCGAGCGCTTCATCTTCTACGAGGCGCTCACGGACCTGCGGACCCCCTTCGTGTTCTACGGCGCGGGCGAGCACGCCAGCGTCAGCCTGCGCCCGGACCTGCGCGGGACGAGCGGGCGCGAGGACGTCGTCTTCGCGGTCCACGGCAGGCGCTACCGGCGCATCACGCCCACCGGCCCCGCACCCACCTCCCTCTTCGAAGGCGAGGAGCGTCCCCTGAGCGCGCTGATGGCTGAGCTCCGCGAGCAGCTCATGGCACGCGGCCTGAGCGCCCCAGAGGCCCGCAGCCTGCTCGACACCTGGCGACCCGATCTGGTCGAGGCGAGCGGCGACCGCCGCATCTACTTCATCGATCGCGCCGACTACGACGCCATGCTGCCCCTGACCATCAGCCCCAGGCCGCGCGAGCTGGTGCGCGTGGGCATGGTGCTCGAGCTGCCCTGACGGCAGCGGTGAGCTATACTGGGCGCATGCGGAAGCGCGCACAGCGAGCCCTGTGGCTCAGCGTCCTGCTCGTCACCACCCTAGCGGTGGCGGGCTGGCTCGCCGTGCCCGACCGGCCCGAGGGTCTGCGGAGCACCATCGCTCGCGAATTCCCGAACGTCCGCTGGGTCGACGTGCCCACGCTGGCCCGCTGGCTCACCTCCGACTCGCCGCCCGCCCTGCTCGACGCCCGCGCTCCGGCCGAGTTCGCCGTCAGCCACCTGCGCGGCGCCATCTGGGTCGACCCGGATCAGCCAGACCTCGCGGCATTGGCCCGTCTGCGCCCGCGCCGCGTCGTGGTCTACTGCTCCGTGGGCTACCGCAGCGCGAAGGTGGCGCAGCAGCTGACCCACGCCGGCTTCGAACAGGTGTGGAACCTCGAGGGCGGGATCTTCGCCTGGGCCAACTCGGGCAAGTCGGTGTTCGCCGGTGGGCACGCCGTTCGTCGCGTCCACCCCTACGACCGCGTCTGGGGTCGCTACCTCGAGCCGGAGCTGCGCCACTCGGGAGACTGAGCACCCGCTCATGCTCTCCCGTTCAGTATGCGGTGAGACGGCCGTTCATGCAGGTGAGGTCTCCATGCGCGCCACGTTCATCTCTGCCCTGCTTCTGCTCACCGCATGCGCCAGCGTCGGCGCAACCCAGCCCCGGAGCGCACGCCCCGTCAGCCTGCCCTCGGGCGAAAGCGGCGCAGCGGGCTCCCGTGCGCAGCCGGAAGCCCTGCCACCTGCCGCTCGCTTCAGCCAGGCCTTCGAGCCCACCGCGGGCGGCCGCGCACCCGCCCCCTCCGCCGTGGTCCCGACGCCAGACGGCGGAGTCGTGGTGGCGCTCAACTTCTCCGGCGAGACCCGAGTGGAGCGCCGGCATTTTCGTCCCGCGGGTGGCAGTGATGGCGTGGTCGTGGCCTTCCGGCCCGACGGGCGCGTGCGCTGGGCGCGGGTGATCGGGGGCGCGGGCAACGACGGCGTGCTCGCCTTGGCCGTGGGCGAGGACGGGCGCGTGGCGGCGGCGGGCGTGATCTCCGGCAGCGTCGAGTTGAACCGCCAACTCCACACGGGCGGCACGCGTTTTTTCCTGGCGACCTTCGACGCCGATGGCGCGCCCGCAGGGTTTACGCAGGCCCTATCCACCAGCCGCGGCTGGTCCCAGATCAACGATCTCAGCTTCACTACGAGCGGAGATCTCGTCGCCGTGGGTTCCTTCAACGGCCAGCTCGACGTGGCGGGAGCCGCGAGCTTCCACACGGGCTATTGGAACGGCTTCGTGGCTCGCTTCGACGGACACGGTCGCTTCAGCAAGGGCGCACGCGCGCTCCAATCTCGCGACGCCAGCCTGCTGCGGGTCGCGCCCACGTCGGACGGCGGCTTCGTGGTGGCGGGGCGCTTCCGGCGTCGCGTGCGGACCGGAGTCGGGCATCATCGCGGGGCGGGCGGCGACGACACCGTGCTCGTGCGCTACGACGCCGAGGGCGAGCCCGTGTGGTCGCGCAGCTTCGGGCGCTCCACGGACGACGTGCCCCACAGCCTCGCCGTGCGCGACGA
>JAADHO010000198.1:7814-12045 GCA_013151775.1 Deltaproteobacteria bacterium
CATCGCGCGTGACGGCGCGGCCGTGTTCGGTTGGGGCAACGCCGAGGGGCGACTCGGGCTCGCGAGCTTCGGTCCCGGGGGCGCGGCAGAACGCAGGCTGTCGGGCGAGCTCTTCGGTGGGCACCTCGGCGCCAGCATCGCCTTGGCCTCTCAGCGCCCCGGCCACGTCTTCCTGCTCGGCGCCGGCATCGGGCGCGCCTCGGATGGTCGACGCGTCACGCGAGGCGTCGAGGTCGTGGCCATGCCCCTCGCCTCGGGCGGCTCCGAGGCCGGGCTGTGGCTCGAAGACGTGACGCTCGCCAGCCGCTGAGGCCTGCTACGCTGCGGCCGAGTGGCGAATATCGGCTACATTCAGGTCGTCCGACACTGCAACCACTTCTGTGGCTTCTGCAGCAACCCGACCACGCCCTACACGCACGACTTCGAGTCGATGAAGCTCTTGGTGGACGACTTCGTCCGGCGTGAGTACTTCGGCGTCATCCTGACGGGCGGCGAACCTACGCTCCACCCGGAGCTGCCGCGCATCTGCGCCTACGCCCGCGAGCAGGGGCTCCACGTGCGCATGATCACCAACGGCCACCGCCTGGCCGACCCGAGCTTCGCGCGGGCCATGGGCAACGCGGGGCTGTCGCTCGTGCACGTCTCCATCTACTCCGTGAGGCCCGAGGTGGAGGCGGAGCTGCGCGGCATGGAGGGCACGCTCGAACGCGCCTTTGCGGCCCTCGACAACGCCCACGCCGAGGGCATCGACGTGAACATCAACTCCGTCATCAACCGCCTCAACGCGGACCACCTCGACCTGAGCGTGCGCACCTTGGTGGCGCAGCACCCCTTCCTTCACCACTTCGTCTGGAACAACCTCGATCCCTCCATGGGGCGCGCCGAGGTGAATCAAGATGAGTTCACGCCGCGCCTCGCCGACTTCGAGCTCTCCCTGCACCGCGCCCTGCGCTTTCTGCACCGCTCCGGGCGGACGTTCCGCGTCGAGAAGGTGCCCCTCTGCTACATGGCGGACTGGGCTTGGGCGAGCACCGAGACGCGAAAGATCGTGAAGGGCGAGGAGCGCATCGTGCATTTTCTCGACCAAAAACAGACGGTGCGGCAGACGGATTGGGAGCACATCTACTCGGAGAGCTGCGACGTCTGCTCGCTGCGCACGATCTGCGGAGGGCTCTTCGATCGCGGCGAGGGCTACGACCCCGCGGAGCTCTCCCCGGTGTTCACGGATCGCGACGCCGTGGTGAAGGCGATCATCGAAGATCCGGCGGACCCGAGCTATGCGCTGCGGGACCTCGAGATCTGGAGGGCAGACTTCTCACGCCGCCTCGAGCAGCAACGCAGCGCGCCCCGTCGCCCCCGAGGCGCCCGAGACGAACCGCCGCCCGAGATGCGCGCGCCCGGGGCGCCGACCGTCGGACAGGTCACGCCACGGGGGGAGCGCCTGTACCAGGCCAAGCGCAGGAGCGAGGCTCAGAAGGCGGCGCGCGCAGGGCTCGAGCTCGAGCGCTCCAAGGAGCAACATGACTGACTCCAAGGAGCTCGAACTCGGACGCGTACTGCGCGCCCACGCGGGCTTCTTCGACGTGGAGACGGCCGAGGGCCTGCTCCAATGCCGCATCCGCGGGCGCCTCAAGAAGAAGCGCCTGTCGACGGATATCTGTGTGGCCGGGGACGAGGTGCGCGTGGTGGAGACGGCGCCCGGCGTGGGCGTGGTGGAGGAGGTCCTGCCTCGACGCAGCGTGTTCGCGCGGCTGCATCCGGGGCGCGGAAAGCGGCGCGAAGACGTGCTCTGCGCCAACCTCGACCAGCTCCTCGTCGTCTTCTCCTTCTACCGACCGCGCATGAAGGCGCGCACCCTCGACCGCTTCCTCGTGGTCGCAGAGGAGCGCGACGTGCCGGTGGTGATCGTGGCCAACAAGGCCGACCTCGCGAGCGACGAGGAGCGCGCGCTGCTCAGTCGCTACGCGCGCATCGGCTATCGCGTACTCGAGACGAGCGCGACGACGCAGGTGGGCCTGCGGGAGCTGAGCGAGATCTGTCACGACCACGTCTCGGCCATGAGCGGCCCGTCGGGCGTCGGCAAGAGCAGCCTGGCCAACGCGCTCGATCCACGGCTCGCGATTCGCGTGGGCGCCACCAGCGAGGCCCACGGCAAAGGTCGGCACACCACACGCGTGGCGGAGCTCCACCCTCTCCCCGACGGCGGCTACTTGGTCGACACCCCCGGCATCCGCGAGCTCGCCTCCTACGATCTCGCGCAGGCCGACTTGGACCACTGCTTCCCCGAGATGCGCGAGCTCTTGGGCCAGTGCGCGTTCCGCGGCTGCGCCCATGACTCGGAACCGCGCTGCGCCATCCGCGAAGCCGTGAGCACGGGCGACATCCACCCCGAGCGCTACGAGAGCTACCTACGCCTGCGCGCGACCACCCCGCGCTGATCCGCCGGCGCCAACAACCGGTCGCACACCACTACGCGACGCGACGCTTGACCTGACGCTCGATCTCCGTGCCCACGGCGCGGCGAGCGAGCCGCAGATCGTAGTCGGACTGTAGGTCCAACCAGGTCTCGGGCGACACTCCCAGATAGCGCCCCAACCTCAGCGCCGTGTCAGCCGTGATCGCGCGCTTGCCGTTGACGATCTGACTGATGCGCCCCGCAGGGACGGAAATGTCTCGCGCCAACTCGCTCACGCGGATGCCCATGGGCTTCAGAAACTCCTCGTAGAGGATCTCTCCCGGGTGAATGCACTCCAAATGCTTCGCCATCCTCATGCACCTCCTGCTCGGCCATCAGTGGTAGTCGACGATCTCCACATCCAGAGCGTCGCCGGCGCGCCACACGAAGCAAATCCTCCACTGGTCATTGATCCGAATGCTGTGCTGCCCCTTGCGCTTGCCACGCAGCGGCTCCAGCCGGTTTCCCGGCGGCACGCGCAAGTCCGCGAGCCGCCCTGCCCTGTGAAGGAAGAGCAGCTTGCGCCTCGCGGCACGCTCAAAGGCTCGAAAACGGCGCACATCGACATCATGGAAGAGCTTCTCCGTGTCCTTGCATCGAAAAGACCGGATCACCTCTAGATTATGATACGCGTTACGTAACTCGTCAAGCCTGCGGCAGCCTGCGGCAGCCTGCGGCGGCACCAGACCTCAGACGCGGCATTCCTTGCACCACCTCCGACAATGGCGCCTCGATGGTCCCGCGGCGGCGCCGTGAACGCCGAACGCGCCTGCGCGCGACCACACCGCGCTGAGGCGCGAGCCGACGAGCTGCCATCTGGATGACGGCAGCACTCGCCCCGGTACCGGAATCGGCGACGCTACGTGACCAGGGGGTTCACGGTGCGCAGCGCCGGAAAGCGTCCGAAGTCGCGGTCCGCCGTCCACAGGGTGCGCACGCCATGGGCGATGCAGCATGCGGCGATGCGCGCGTCGTGGACGCCTCCGCCATGCACGCCCGAGGACTCGACGAGATCGATGAACTCCTGCACGAAGTCCGCCTCCTCCGTGAGCACCTGCACCTTGGGAGGTGCGGTCCAAGCCATCACCTGTGTGCGTACCTGCGCCGGGCTGGACGGCTGCTTCCAAATCCGCGGGTTGGTGACGACGCCCGTGAACTCGACCAGGCAGTGCCCGACCATCCCCACCCGACGCCCACGAGCCACGAGCTCGCGGATCGCCGACTTTGCTTTCGCGTGGCCGGGCATCTCGGGCCGATGGGCGTGCACGAGGATGTTCGTCTCGATGGCGATCATCGCTCGAAGCCGGTCTCGTTCATGCGCTGGATCGCGCCCGGCACATCGCCATGCGTAGCGCCCGGCGCAAACCCCAACTCGCCCGAGAAGGCGGCATCCTCGAGCGGATACCCGACCTCCGGGGCCTCGTTGTCGAGCACCTCCCTGAGCGCGCGCTCGAGCAACTCGCGCAGCGTCATCCCTCGAGCCTTCACGTAGCGCCGGGCACGTCGAAGCAAGGGGTCGGGGAGGTCCACCGTGGTTCGCATACATAAAGCATATTTCCCACAAGCATCATATGCAAGCCCATGTTCGAGCCGCCAACGATCTGCTCCCGGCGAGCGGTATCAGCCTTCAAAATGCTACGGCCGATGAGGTCCATGCGCCTCGTCAACACGGCCCCGCGCGGGGGGCGGATGCCCATAGTAGGGGCTGGTGCCCCCGGTAGAGCATGATCCTACCCGTCCGTGGCGCGCGGGACTTGTCCCGCGCAGCGTGCGTCG
>JAADHO010000016.1 GCA_013151775.1 Deltaproteobacteria bacterium
CGCGGTCGCCATGGAGGAGCAGCAGCGCTTCGCCATTCGCGAGGGCGGACGCACCGTCGGCGCGGGCGTCATCACCAAGATCATCGAGTAGGAGAGACACCATGGCATCCTCGACCAGGATTCGAATCCGCCTCAAGGCCTATGATCACCGCCTCTTGGACCAGTCCACGGGCGAAATCGTGGAGACGGCCAAGCGCACGGGCGCACAGGTGGCGGGTCCCATTCCGCTCCCCACGCGCATCAACAAATACACCGTTCTACGTGGACCCCACGTGGACAAGAAGTCACGCGAGCAGTTCGAGATTCGCACTCATAAGCGTCTCCTCGACATCCTCGAACCCACTCAAGAGACTCTCGACGCTCTGATGAAGCTGGACCTATCAGCTGGTGTCGACGTCGAGATCAAGTCCTGACTTCCTGACCACATTCCCCTGAGTATAGGCTAAATCGGAGAACACATGCCGAAGGTCAAGGTATACGACCTGGATCGAAATGACGTTGGAGAGCTTGAGCTCTCTGACCAGATTTTCGACGTCAAGGTCAACGAAGCGCTCTTCTACGACGTGCTAAAGGCGCAGCTCGCCTCACGTCGCAGCGGCTCGGCCAAGGTGAAGAACCGCGCAGAGGTGCGGGGCTCCTCCCGGAAGGTCTACCGCCAGAAGGGCACGGGCAACGCGCGCCACGGCAACATCCGTGCGCCGATCTACGTGGGTGGCGGACAGGCTCATGGCCCCAAGCCGAGGAGCTACGCGTATAGGCCGCCTCGCAAAATGCGCGCCGGAGCGCTGCGCAGCGCCCTCTCCATGAAGCTCAAGGAAGGGCGTCTGCTGATCCTCGATGCGTTCGAGATGCCAGAGATCAAGACCCGCAAGCTCGAGCGTGTGCTCGAGACGCTCGAGGTCGACTCCGGTGCGGTCATCGTGGACGCGGTGGACAACCAAACTCTTCGCCTCTCGGCGCGGAACATGAATGGCCACCTCTTCCTTCCACCCGAGGGCGTCAACCTCTACGACCTCCTCCGGCACGAACACCTGATCCTCACAAAGAAGGCTGTCGCCGCGCTAGAGCAGCGTCTTCAGCAGAGCTCCGCTCGACTTTCCAGTAAAGCTCCGCACGACGTTGCGCAGGCCGAGTAGGGAAAGACCATGCAACTCGAACAAATCATCAAGCGCCCGCTGATTCTCACCGAGAAGGGGAGCATCCTCCGAGAAGACGAGAATCAGTATCTCTTCGAGGTCGATCGTGGGGCAAACAAGATCGAAATCCGTGACGCCATCGAACGACTCTTCAACGTCAAGGTAACCGGCGTCAACACCCTGCTGATGCGCGGCAAGATGCGCCGCATGGGGCGCGGATACGCCAAGACCCGTAACTGGAAGAAGGCGTTCGTCACCCTCGCCAAGGGTGACACCATCGACTTCTTCGAAGGAGCCTAGAAGATGGCGATCAAGCGATTCAAGCCGACTTCTCCCTCGCGCCGCTTCTACGAGGCGTCCGACTTCGCAGGCATCTCCAAGAAGAAGCCCGAGAAGGCACTGACCGAGGCCAAGTCTTCCACCGGTGGCCGAAACAACAACGGGCGCATCACGGTGCGCTTCCGTGGAGGCGGCCACAAGCGCCGCTACCGCAAGATCGACTTCAAGCGCCACAAGACGGGCGTCCCGGCCACAGTCGCTGCGCTCGAGTACGATCCGAACCGCTCCGCACGCATCGCGCTGCTCCACTACGCGGACGGCGAGAAGGCCTACATCCTCGCTCCCGACGGACTCGCCGTGGGCGACACGGTGCTCTCCTCACGCCACGCCGACGTAAAACCCGGCAACTCCTTGACCCTGCGCTACATGCCCCTAGGCACTCTCGTACACAACATCGAGATGAAGATCGGCAAGGGCGGTCAACTGGTGCGCTCCGCCGGGACCGCGGCTCAGTTGATGGCGAAGGATGGTAACTACGCGCAGCTGAGGCTGCCCTCGACCGAAGTGCGGATGATCCATCTGGATTGTCGCGCCACCGTTGGACAGGTGAGCAACAAGCAGCACGCTCGCATCACCCTCGGCAAGGCGGGGCGCAGCCGTTGGCTCGGTCGTCGGCCTCACAACCGCGGCACCACCATGAACCCGGTCGACCACCCCATGGGCGGCGGCGAGGGTAGGACCGCCGGTGGACGTCATCCTTGTTCTCCGTGGGGTCAACTCGCGAAGGGCAAAAAGACCCGGAAGAACAAGGCGAGCGATAAGTTCATCGTCAGGAAGCGGAAGAAGAAGTAATGGCACGTTCGATCAAGAAGGGTCCCTTCGTCGACGACCACCTTCAGAAGAAGGTTGAGGCCGTACAGCGCTCGGGCGAACGCAAGATGATCAAGACCTGGTCACGCAGGTCCACCATCACCCCGGACTTCATCGGCCTGACCTTTGCGGTCCACAACGGCCGGAAGTTCGTCACCGTGTTCGTCACAGAGAACATGGTCGGCCACAAGCTGGGCGAATTCGCACCAACGCGGACCTTTCATGGTCACGCGGCGGACCGTAAGAGCAGGAAGGGCGGCAACCCGAGGACGGGTAAGCGCTGACGAGTTGTCCGGGGACAGGCGGCGTGCTAGATCGCCGGCCCCCGAGCAGGCTAGATCATAGAGTCACGGCCACAGGGAAGACATGGAAGCCATCGCAAAAGCACGATTTCAAAGGATTTCTCCACGCAAGGCGCGGACGATCCTCAACATGGTGCGCGGCAAGAACGTCGCGGTCGCCCTCAACGAGCTGCGCTTCACCAAGAAGGCGGCCTCGCCTCTGGTGGCGAAGGTTCTCGACAGCGCCATCGCCAACGCCAAGAACCTGGATGAGAGCGTCAACCTCGACAATCTCTACGTCCAGACGGCGTTCGCGGACAAAGCACCGAATAGTCAGATGCGTCGCTGGAGGCCTCGTGCCATGGGTCGCGCAACACAAATCGTGAAGGGCATGAGCCACATCACGATCATCGTATCCGACCAGGAAGAGGTCTGAAGTGGGTCAAAAGACACACCCCTATGGTTTTCGCCTCGGCATCATCAAGACTTGGAAATCCAAGTGGTATGAGGACAAGAACTACGCCACTTGGCTTCACGAAGATCTCTCGTTGAAGCGCATGATCACCAAGAAGCACGCCCACGCTGGAATCGCAGATATCCGGATTGAGCGTGCCGCCAACAAGGCGAAGGTGGTGATCTACACGTCCCGTCCCGGGATCATCATCGGCAAGCGCGGTGCCGGCGTCGAGCAGCTCAAGAAGGAGCTGCAGGGCCTGACGAAGAACGAGCTCTTCGTGGACATCCAGGAGATTCGCAAGGCGGAGACGAACGCCAAGCTCGTCGCCGAGAACATCGCCTCTCAGCTCGAACGTCGCGTGGCCTTCAGGCGCGCCATGAAGAAGGCGGTTTCGACCGCCATGAAGTTCGGCGTCAAGGGCATCCGCGTCAACGCCGCGGGGCGTCTCGGTGGCGTCGCCATCGCCCGACGCGAATGGTACCACGAGGGCCGCGTCCCGCTCCACACGCTACGCGCCGACATCGACTACGGCGAAGTCACAGCAAAGACAAAGGCCGGTACGGTCGGAATCAAATGCTGGATCTTCAAGGGCGAGATCGTCCCCCAACGCCGACGCTCCGGCGCTGCTCGCAGCTGAAACCTCTAGAACCGATAATTCACCATGCTTCAACCCAAACGAACCAAGTTCAACAAGCAGCAGAAGGGCCGCATGCGCGGGAAGGCCTACCGTGGGAGCAAGGTCTCCTTACTTCGGCCTGCAGGCCATCGAGGGCGGGCGCGTCTCGGCGCGCCAGATCGAAGCTGCTCGTATGGCTATCCAGCGGAAGGTGAAGCGCCAAGGAAAGCTCTTCATCCGCATTTTCCCGGACAAGCCCATCACCAAGAAGCCCCTCGAGACCAGGCAGGGTAAGGGCAAGGGCCCGATCGAAGGTTGGGTCGCTATCGTTCGACCGGGGCGCATGCTCTACGAGATCCAGGGAGTAGCCGAGGAGCTGGCGCGCGAGGCCTTCCGGATCGCCGGCCACAAGCTGCCCTTGCCCACCCAGTTCCGCCGTCGGGAGGATCAGCTGTGAAGAGCTCCGAGATCAGAGAGAAAGCCACCGACGAGCTGGAGACGCTCGAGCAGGACCTGACGCGCAAGCTTTGGAAGTCCCGCTTCGAGAACCACAGCAACCAGCTCGACGACACCAGTAGCATCCCCAAGCTCAGGCGTGACATCGCCCGGGTGAAGACCATCCTCACGGAGCGCCGAACCGGAGCGACGGAGTAGACCATGTCTGAGACTCAAGAACAGCAGACCGAAGAGACAGCGAAGGTGCGCGGGCGGCAACGTCAGCTGGTGGGGCGTGTCGTCAACGACACCGCCAACCCTGGGCGCGCCAAGCAGACCATCGTCGTCGAGGTCATTCGACGCTACCGCGATCCCTTCTATGGGAAGTACGTGAAGCGCAGCAAGAAGTACCACGCACACGACGAGCGTGAGGAGTACCGCACGCGAGATCTGGTCGAGATCAAGGCATGCCGACCGCGGTCGGCGACGAAGCGCTGGCAGGTCGTGCGCCTCATAGATCGTCCTCAGGAGGTTTGACGTGATTCAGACGGAAAGCGTCCTCGACGTAGCTGACAATAGTGGCGCCAAGCGCGTCGCTTGTATCAAGGTCCTCGGTGGCTCGCGCCGACGCTATGCGGCATTGGGCGACATCATCGTGGTCGCGGTGAAGGAAGCCATGCCCAACGCGCACGTGAAGAAGGGCGAGGTCGCTCGCGCGGTCGTCGTGCGCACGCGACGCGAGTATCAGCGCAGCGACGGCACCTACATCAAGTTCGATAGCAACAGCGCGGTTCTGATCGACAAGGACAACGAGCCTGTCGGGACGCGTATCTTCGGACCCGTCGCGCGCGAGCTGCGCGCCAAGCGCTTCATGAAGATCATCGCCTTGGCGCCGGAGGTCATCTGATGTCCACGCGACTCAAGAAGGGCGACAAGGTCGTCGTCACCACCGGCAAGGACAAGGGCGCCACGGGCCGCGTGCTCCTAGTGGACACCGAGCGAGATCGTGCGCTCGTGGAAGGTGTCAACCTGGTGAAGCGCCACCAGAGCGCTCAGAAGTTCGGTGAGGCCGCCATCATCGAGAAGGAAGCCCCTATTCATCTCTCGAACTTGATGATGGAAGATCCGAAGGACGGCGGCCCTACGCGCGTACGCTCCGGCGTCGACAAGGATGGCAAGAAGGTCCGTATCGCCGCTAAGAGTGGCGTGGTGATCCCCGACTGAAGAAGTTCTCCGGCCCACGTCTGTGTATCCCGGAGAAGGAATGAAAAATGGCTGACTATATCCCCAGAATGAAGCGACGCTATCAGGACAAGGCGATCGCCGCCCTGATGAAGGAGTACCAGTACGGTAATCCCATGCAGGTGCCGCGGCTCGTGAAGGTCACCGTCAACATGGGCCTCGGTGAGGCCGTGCAGAACGGCAAACTGATCGAGGTGGCAGCGTCCGAGATCGCGACGATCACTGGCCAGAAGCCCGTAATTACTCGTGCCAAGAAGTCCATCGCCGGCTTCAAGCTGCGCGAGGGCATGCCCATCGGCGCGAAGGTCACGCTGCGCAAGAGTAGGATGTGGGAGTTCGTAGATCGCCTGATCAGCACGGCGCTGCCTCGCGTGCGGGACTTTCGTGGACTCAGCCCCAAGGCCTTCGACGGTCGCGGAAACTATACGCTCGGAATTCGCGAGCAGATCATCTTCCCCGACGTCAACTACGACGCGGTGGACAAGATTCACGGCATGAACATCACGTTCGTGACCACGGCTCAGACCGACGAGCAGGGGCGTACGCTTCTGCGAGCGCTCGGCATGCCGTTCCGGAAGTAGGAAGACGATGGCTAGCAAGCGCTCATTCGCCAAGTTCAACAAGAAGCCGAAGTTCTCGGTTCGTCACCGCAACCGCTGCCGCGTCTGCGGTCGGCCCCGTGGTTACTATCGGAAGTTCGAGCTTTGCCGTATCTGCCTGAGGAAGTACGCCCTGTCCGGCGACATCCCTGGCGTCACCAAGTCTAGCTGGTAAGGGACTCTCCGTCATGATGTCCGATCCGATTGCAGATATGCTCACCCGCATCCGAAACGCGGGCCAGGCTAAACACGACCGCACCTCGATGCCTCTCTCGAAGCTCAAGGTACAGCTCGCCAAGATCCTCAAAGCTGAGGGTTACATCGCGGACTACCGCATCGAGGAGGAGGCCTTTGGGAGCTTGGTGCTCTTCCTCCGCTACGGCCGAAACCACGAGAGCGCCATCGTGGGACTCAAGCGGGCGAGTCGTCCCGGTCGCCGCCTGTATGTGGGTGCGAGCAAGATCCCTCGAGTGCACAACGGGCTCGGAGTGGCCATCCTCTCCACCTCGAAGGGTGTCATGACCGACCGTTCCGCCCGTGAGGCCTGCGTGGGTGGTGAGATCCTCTGCGAGGTGTGGTGATGGCCGAGGCAAGCAAGAAGCAGTCTCGCGTGGGTAAGCGTCCGCTGCCGATCCCTCCGGGCGTGGAGGTCACGCTAGAAGATGGCCTCGTCCGCGCCAAGGGGCCTAAGGGCGAGCACTTCAAGACCTTCCGCCCCGAGATCGAGGTGACCCGCGAAGGAGACCACCTGATCGTCAAGGCTCGGCCCGACGCAGGGCGTGTCGCGAACCAGTACCAAGGGTTGACCCGCTCGCTGCTCGCGGGCTTGATCGAAGGTGTTCACACTGGCTTCAAGAAGTCACTCGATTTTCGTGGAGTCGGTTATCGAGCCGAGATCACACCGGGCTCGCTGAAGATGACCGTGGGGCTCTCCCACACCGTTACTCTCGCGATCCCGGACTGCATCACGGCCAAGTCCGAGATCATCGATCAAGGGGGCACGAAGTTCCCCCGGGTCCATCTCGAGTCCTATGACAAACAGATGATTGGGCAGCTCGCAGCCCGCATCCGGTCCGTGCGTCCCCCGGAGCCCTACAAGGGCAAGGGTGTGCGCTATACGGGCGAAAAAATCCGCGAGAAGGCCGGCAAGTCGGGCAAGTAGGGTATAGCCATGCAGCAGCAAGTCACAGGTAGGGCGCGCCGCAAGCGCCGAATCCGCAAGAAGGTCTCGGGCAGCCCGAGCAGGCCGCGCTTGAGCGTCTTTCGCTCCGCGCGTCACATCTACGCACAGGTGATCGACGACTCCACGGGTACCACCATCGCGTCGGCGTCGTCCATGGTCGAGGCCAAGGACAGCACCGAGGCCTCGAAGGTCGAACTCGCTCAGAAGGTCGGCGCCGCAGTGGCAAAGGCCTGCGCAGACAAGGGCGTCGAAGAGGTCGTCTTCGATCGCAATGGTTTCATGTATCACGGCCGCGTTCGCGCGTTGGCTG
Organism: Deltaproteobacteria bacterium; assembly: GCA_013151775.1. Lineage (GTDB taxonomy): Bacteria > Myxococcota_A > Polyangia > Polyangiales > Houyiibacteriaceae > JAADHO01. The sequence continues at coordinate 7,409 of JAADHO010000016.1, forward strand.
ACGCGGCTCGAGAAGCCGGGCTGAGGTTCTGAACGCTATGGCTCACGGTCGAGAAATCATCAAAGCCGACACGCTTGAAGACATTCAAGAGCGCGTCATTTTCATCAACCGAGTCGCCAAGGTCGTCAAGGGCGGTCGGCGATTCAGCTTCAGCGCACTCGTGGTCGCCGGAGACCAACACGGACACGTCGGTGTGGGACTCGGCAAGGCCAAGGAAGTGCCGGAAGCCATCCGGAAGGGCAACGAACGGGCTCGCAAGACCATGTTCAAAGTGCCCCTCGTCGGCGCGAGCATCCCGCACAAGGTTGTGGGCCATTTCGGCGCCGGTCGCGTGGTCCTTCGACCCGCCTCCGCCGGTACCGGCGTGATCGCCGGCGGCGCCATGAGGGCCGTACTCGAGGTCGCTGGCGTTCACGACGTGCTCGCCAAGATCATCGGCACGACCAACCCCCACAACGTCGTGCACGCGACGCTCGACGCGCTCTCGCAGCTCGAGTCCGCGGAGGACGTAGCCCGTCGGCGCGGCAAGAGCGTCGAAGAGGTTGTGACGCCATGACCACCAAGCTCAAGATCACCCAGTTGAAGAGCAGCATCGGTCGTCAGGGTCGCCAGGCCGCGACGCTCGCCGGGCTCGGCCTTCGCAAGATCAACCACACCGTGATCGTGGACAACACGCCGTCATTTCGCGGCATGGTCAAGAAGGTGCTCCACCTTGTGAAAGTGGAAGAGATCAATGCCTGAGAGCGAAACGACTGAGTCCAACACGGAGGTGCCGATCCTCTCGCGCCTGCGGGCTCCGGTTGGAGCCGTGCATCGCAAAAAGCGTAAGGGACGCGGCAACGCTTCCGGCCTCGGAACCAACGCTGGTAAGGGCCAGAAGGGTCAGAAGTCCCAGAGCCCCGGCCACTTCAGCAAGCTCGGATTCGAGGGTGGCCAGACCCCGCTTCACCGTCGCCTGCCAAAGGTTGGATTCCACAACCCCTTCTCCAAGCGCGTGACGGCCTTGAACATTCGCGACCTCGCCCGTTTCGAGTCGGGCAGCACAGTCGATCTCGAGGTGCTGGCGAAGGCCGGGCTGCTCAAGCGTGGCTTCGACTCGGTCAAGATCCTCGGCAAGGGTGAGCTGGACAAGGCTCTGACCGTGCGAGCCCACAGCTTCAGCACCGGCGCCCGTTCGAAGATCGAGGCCGCTGGTGGAAAAGCAGAGTTGCTCAGCGACTCGAAGGCGCCTGCGGCTAGCGCCGAAGGCTGAGGAACACTCCGACTAGGTCTGCCATGAGCGTTATCTCGAACATTGCTAAGATTCCCGAACTGCGTCGTCGTCTCCTCTTCACGTTGGGGATGATCGCCGTCTATCGCGTCGGCATCTTTGTGACGACCCCGGGCGTGGACCGAAACGTCATGCGACGGATCATGCAGGATTCGTCCGCCTCGTTCCTCGGCATGTTCAACCTCTTCTCGGGAGGTGCTCTCAAGCAGCTGTCGATCTTCGCTCTCGGCATCATGCCCTACGTCTCGGCGAGCATCATCTTGTCGTTGATGGGCGTTGTCGTGAAGCCCCTCGAAGAGCTGCGCAAGGAAGGCGAGGCAGGTCAACGGAAGATCAACCAGTACACGCGCTACGGCACGGTGATGCTCAGCATCGTTCAGGGCTTTGGCATCGCGATGTACCTCGAGGGACTCAACGGCAGCTCTTCCTATGGCGATGTAGTCGCAAATCCGGGCTGGATCTTCCGCATCATCACCATCATCTCCCTCACCACGGGCACCGCGTTCATCATGTGGTTGGGCGAGCAGATCACCGAGCGTGGTATCGGTAACGGCATCTCACTGATCATCTTCGCCGGCATCGTCGCCGGGCTGCCCGACGCTCTCTTCCAGACCTTCCAGCAGGTGAAGATCGGCCAGATGAAGCCCATCGACATGTTGGTCGTCGCCTTCGTTGCCGTCTTGACGACCTCGGTCATCGTCTTCTTCGAGCGAGCGCAGCGCCGCCTGCCCATCCAGTATGCCAAACGCATGCAGGGTAAACAGGTGTATGGCGGGCAAGCCTCACATCTGCCCCTGCGGGTGAACATGGCGGGCGTGATTCCGCCCATCTTCACCTCGTCCTTGTTGATGTTCCCGGTGACCCTGGCGAACCTCAAGGTGCCTGGCATGACGTGGATCAACAACCACATCCAAACCGGCAACTGGGTCTACCTGACCATCTTCGCCGTGATGACGATCTTCTTCTGCTTCTTCTACACGGCCGTGACCTTCCAGCCGGTCGAGGTCGCCGAGAATCTCAAGAAGCAGAACGCATTCATTCCCGGTATTCGGCCAGGTAAGGCTACCGCAGATTACATCGACGCTGTGCTCACGCGCATCACGGTCGGCGGCGCCTTGTATGTCGCCGCAGTGTGCACGGTGCCAACGCTCTTGCGCAGCGACTATCAAGTTCCCTTCTATCTCGGCGGCACGTCATTGATGATCGTGGTGGGCGTGGCTCTCGATACGGCGCAGCAGGTCGAGTCGCATCTAATCACGCGGCACTACGAGGGTCTGACCGGGCCTAGCAGTGCGCGGATTCGCGGGAGGAAGAGCTGATGGACCTCGTCCTCTTCGGGCCGCCGGGAGCCGGCAAAGGCACGCAGGCCAAGTTCCTGGTGAAGTCACTGGGGATTCCCCAGATCTCCACGGGCGACATGATGCGTGCGGAGCGAGCCTTGGGCTCGGAGCTCGGCGCGCGCTTCGACTCCTTCATGTCGGCAGGCAAGCTCGTGCCGGACGAGCTCGTGCTCGAGCTGATGGCCAAGCGCCTCGCTCGAGACGACGCGAAGGCCGGGGCGATCTTCGATGGATACCCTCGCACGGTGCAGCAGGCGGAGGCTTTGGACGCGCTCTTGGCATCGCTCGATCGCAAGATCGACCGTGTGATCGCCCTAGATGTGGTGCTCGAGGATGTAGTCGAGCGCATCACAGGTCGCAGAGTCTGCCTCGGCTGTGGACAGACCTACCATGTGCGCTATAGTCCGCCCCCCGAATCGGGTGTTTGCGTTTCGTGCCAGGGCACGAAGATCGTCCAACGCTCGGACGACACCGAAGAGGTCGTGCGGCATAGGTATACGGAATATCAGGAAAAAACAGCATGCCTCCTCGACTACTACCGAGGCCTCGGCGTGGTCTCGGAGGTGGACGGACGAGGTGGCCTAGACGAGGTGACCCAGAGGATTCAGCAGGCGCTCGAGGCCCGCTGAAGGAGTGGTTGGACGGAAAGTAGTGGTCACAACAGCAGGGCAAGGCACGGAACAGGGCGCGATTGAGGCCCCAGGTATAATTCAAGCGCACTTGCCCCGCGGGCTCTATCGGGTCCGTTTAGATGATGGGCGAATCGTCACAGCGACGATTGGCCGGGAACTCAGACGAGTTCTAGTCCGGATCACTCCGGGTGACAGGGTCTTGGTCGAGCCCTCAGAGGTCGACCCCACGCGTGGACGCATCATAGAGAAGCAGAAGTAGAGAGTCCGAGATGAAGGTTCGACCCAGCGTCAAGAAGATTTGCGACAAGTGCAAGATCGTGCGCCGTAAGCGCGTCGTGCGCGTTCTTTGCGAAAATCCCCGCCACAAGCAGCGGCAGGGCTGAGAGGTATCATGGCACGTATCGCAGGCGTTGATCTCCCCGGGCGGAAGCATCTCTTCATCGCTCTCCAGTATATCTACGGCATCGGTCCGAAGAGTGCTGAGACCATCTGTGCTCAGACGGGCATTTCTCGTAACAAGAAGGCGGAGGACCTCGATGACAACGAGGTTCGCAGGATCCGCGAGTCAATTGACCAGAATTTTAAGGTCGAGGGTGACCTCCGGCGTGAAATCACGATGCATGTGAAGCGTCTGATGGATCTCGGTTGTTACCGAGGCCTCCGGCATCGTCGCGGTCTCCCCGTCCGAGGCCAACGTACCCACACCAACGCCCGCACTCGCAAGGGGCCGCGTCGCGGACCCATGTCCCGTAAGCGCTGATCGACCGAGAAGAGAATCATGGCTAAAGCGAAGACCAAGTCCAAGGGCAAGAAGAAGGCGAAGAAGGTCGCCGGCACGGGCATCGCCCACGTGCAGTCGACCTTCAACAACACCATCGTCACCATCACCGACCTGAGCGGAGATGTGGTGTCGTGGTCGACAGCGGGTTCGCGAGGCTTCAAGGGCTCGCGGAAGAGCACGCCCTTCGCGGCTCAGCTCGCCGCCGAGACCGCAGCGCGTAAGGCTCAGGACATGGGCATGAACACCGTCGCGATCTTCGTGAAGGGCCCGGGCGCAGGCCGTGAGTCGGCCCTCCGCGCTTTCCAGCATGTGGGCATGCGCGTGACTCTGATCCGCGACGTGACCCCGATCCCCCACAACGGCTGCCGCCCTCCCAAGCGCCGCCGCGTCTGAATCGATAGGAACGTCATGGCTCGTTATACTGGACCCGTCTGCAAGCTCTGTCGCCGTGAGGCGATGAAGCTCTTCCTCAAGGGAGAGCGCTGCTACACCGACAAGTGCTCCTTCGACAGGCGCCCCTATCCTCCCGGTCAGCACGGACAGCGCCGGATGAAGTTCACCGAGTACGGCATCCGTCTGCGTGAGAAGCAGAAGGTTCGCCGCATCTACGGCATGATGGAGAAGCAGTTCCACGCTGTCTTCAACGAGGCCGAGCGCGTGAAGGGCGTCACGGGCGAGAACCTGCTCGCCCTGCTCGAGCGCCGTCTCGACTCCGCCGTCTACCGCTTGGGACTCGCGCGTACGCGCTCTGAAGCCAGGCAGCTGGTTCGTCATCGGCACTTCTCGGTCAACGGCCACACGGTGAACATCCCCTCGTTCCTCGTGAACCCTGGCGACAAGATCCAGGTGCGTGAGCGCAGTCGTCAGAAGGCGGTCTTCACAGCGTCTGTCGAACAGGCGGGCCGGCGTGGAACCCCCGAGTGGCTAGAGCTCGACAGCGCTTCCCTCGAGGGCACCATCAAGGCTCAGCCCAACCGCGAAGCGCTCACCCTGCCCATCCAAGAGCAGCTCATCGTCGAGTTCTATTCACGCTAGTCCGAGCCTGAGCGCGGCCAGCGTTGGTCGCCACCGCACCGCGCCGCATCGGGCGCCACCGTAGACCAAGCGAATTTCGGAGACCCCTATGACCACCAGCACCCTCGTCGCCCGCAACTGGCGCTCGCTCATCCGCCCGAAGAGCCTGCCTGTCGATCAAGAGACGGCCACGCCCTACTACGCGAAGTTCGTCTGCGAACCTCTCGAGCGTGGTTTCGGCATCACCCTCGGCAACTCTTTGCGACGCATCCTGCTCTCCTCGCTGCAGGGCGCGGCGATCACCGCTGTGCGCATCGATGGCGCGTTGCACGAGTTCACCTCCGTCCCCGACGTCGTGGAAGACGTCACGGAGATGGTGCTGAACTTCAAGGAGGTGATCGTCCGATGCCACACGGCCAAGACGCAGACCCTCCGCATCGACATGGAGGGTCCCTGCACCGTCACGGCGGGTGACATTCAGGTCAATGACCAGGTCGAGGTGCTCAACCCGGAGCGCGTGATCTGCAGCGTCGCCAAGGGTGGTCGCTTCAGCGCGGACCTCACGATCAACGTGGGTCGTGGCTATGTGCCGGCGGATCGCAACAAGGTGCCCGGCATGGCCATCGGTACCATCCCGATCGACGCCCTCTACTCGCCGGTCACCAAGGTCAACTACACCGTGACCAACGCCCGCGTCGGTCAGGTCACCGACTTCGACAAGCTCGCGCTCGAGGTCTGGACGGACGGTTCGGTGAACCCGCAGGACGCCGTGGCGTTCGCCGCCAAGATCCTCAAGGAGCAGCTCAGCATCTTCATCAACTTCGAGGAAGAGGAAGAGTCGCTCGAGTTCGAGACGGACGAGGAGCCGCTGAACGAGAACCTCTTCCGCTCGGTCGAAGAGCTCGAGCTCTCTGTGCGTTCGGCGAACTGCTTGCAGAACGCAAACATCAACCTGATCGGTGAGCTGGTCCAGAAGACCGAGCCCGAGATGTTGAAGACGAAGAACTTCGGTCGGAAGTCCTTGAAGGAGATCAAGGAAATCCTCGCTGATATGGGCCTCTCGCTCGGCCTGAAGATCGACAACTGGCCCCAGATGCTCGAGCGTTGGCAGACACTTCAGGCGAACCAGTAGATTTAGGGAAGACCCATGCGACATATGAAGGCAGGCCGTAAATTCGGCCGCAACACCAGCCATCGACGAGCCATGTTCCGCAACCTCGCGGGCAACCTCGTCTTGCACGGACGCATCCAGACCACGGACGCCAAGGCGCGCGAGCTGAGCCGTATCGCGGATCGCCTCGTAACCCGTGCCGTGCGCCTTGGTGACGACCTCACGGTCGACATCGGCAAGATCAAGGATGAAGACGAACGGCAGCGTGTCGTCGCGCGCCGTGTCCACGCACAGCGACAGGTGGCTCGCTTCCTGCCGAAGCACCTGACGCGGACGATTGACGAGGACACCATCGAGGACGTGGACATCGTCCACAGGCTCTTCCACGAGATCGCGCCGCGTTACCTCGAACGAGTGAAGAACGACAAGGGTGGTGGCTACACGCGCATCATCAAGCTGCTCCCACGTCGTGGGGACAACGCCTCCATGGCCCTGATCGAGTTCGTGGGTAACGAAGACGCGGACGAAGTCCAGACGGACAACGCCGAAGCCTAGCCCCGGACCCGAGAGACAGAGCAGTAGACCCAACACTAGCTTCGGCTGGGGTTGGGTCTCTTCGTTGCGTGGTGGGCGGCTTCTCAGTCGAAGAGCGCGTCTGTTCCCTCGAAGGCGTCTGCGTCTCCGAAAGCAGCCGAATCCTCGAAGGGGTCGAGTTCCTTTGGCGCCGGCTGAAGGATCCCCAGCGCCTCCGCGACGGAGATGACGCTGGCAGCTTCGTCGGCGGGTGCGTCGATCCCTGGCGCCGTGGAGTACACGTCGTGGCAGTCAGTCACCGCAGCGCCCGGTGCGGTCGAGTGAAACTCCGCAGAAATGTCCATCCCTGGTGCCGTGGAGCAGGCTTCGGAGAGCTCGATGCCAGGTGTCGTGTCATGTGCGGCTTCTGGAGAGGCCTTCGGTCGCATGAGCGCCAAGGGGATGGATCGGCCCCAGGAGGCGCCCTCGAGCGCGCTGGTCTCGGCGCCCTTGAAGCTCAGCTGTGCACGAGCCCTGAGTGACCTGCCCGCAGAGGTGGCCATGCGTGCGCCGGCCATGGCGGCTCTGCGGGCCATCGCGACCGCGGGCAGCTCGTTTCCGAAGAGCATCAAGAGCCCGAGGATGGCCATGCATGCGCCCAGCAGCATCGAGACCTCGCGGCCGCCCCAGCCCTTGCCCCCTGGGGCCTGCTGTTCCGCGATGCGCCGTGCCGCTAGCTCTTGTCCCGGCGAGAGTTGGGTCACCAGCCGGTAGGCGCTCAGATCCACGATGCCGTTCTGGTTCTCCGCCTCCGCTTCGGCGAGCAGCGCCCGAGCACGCAGGTCTTCGGCTTCCCCGTCGTCGGCCAGCCGCGCGGCTCGCAGGAAGGCAGCTCGTGCTTCGGTGAAGCGGCCCGCATCCATCTCCGCATCTGCCCAGCGCCCATAGCCCGGCGCCATACGCGAGCGTTCGGGGAGCAGCGGCGCCAGGCGAGCGGCGCTGTCGAAGTAGCGCCGCATCTCGTCTAGATCGCCGGTCTCGGCGGCTGCCAGGCCAGCCGCTAGGGCCTCTCTCGCCGGAGCGAGGCTTCGCTCATCGAGCTGTCGCACGAGTTCGTCGAAGGTGCGGCGCCAGCCCCACTCGCTAGGGGCGTCCTCGCCAAGGCTGCTGCGAAACTGCCGCCGCAGCATCCAGATGCCGTTCTGCCCGTAGCTGCGCATGGCGTCACGGGCGGCCTCACGCACTCGCCCATCCTCTGCGTCGACGAAGGTCACGACCACGGGCATGGCGTCGAAATCACGTGCGTCTGCCCAGGCCCTCAAGGTGTCCGCCAGCGCTCCCGGTCGACTCACCAAGGCGCCCACGACACGGCCTGCGTCTGCGCCTCGGACCGCCGGCACCGCCTGACGGGCCCAGCGCCGAATGTCTGGACTCGAGTGCGAGCGCGCGTCGAGCAGCGTGGGCAGGAGCGAGAGGCCCTGACGGTGCAGAAGGCGTCGGCGCTCCCAGCGGAAGGCTCCAGGGTTCAGCGCCAGCAGGTCCATCAGCGCGCCTCCCGCTTGGCGTCCACCGAGCCGCTCCATCGAGCGCATCAGGGCCACGCGCTCGGCCATCGCTAGGGTCACCCGGTCGCGCGTGGACGCGAGCTCGATCAGCACACCCGGCGCGATGTCCACCATGTCGTCTGCGCGTCGGCTGCCAGTGCCGTGTCGAAATCTCCGAACCGCCTGCTGCGCCGCTTCGGGATCGAGGCGCTGTCGTCTCAGCCTCGAGGCGCGATCGCGTACGGCCTGCACCCAGGCGCTAGGGAGAGTCGTCAGCGACTCGAAGGCTCGCCTGCGCGTGTCGCCGTTCTCCGATCCGAGCTCGACCGCCCATGCCCGCAACGCCTCTGCGCTTGGCGCGTCGGTCGCCTCGGGGGCCTGCGCGAGGGCCACTCCGCTCACCGACCAGAGCAACGCCACGCCCAAGAGAGCGCGCACGAGGGCGTCTGCTCGGCGCCTCGAGCTCACCGAGTCCCGGGTCGGTCTTCCGCGATCCGGAAGTCGGAGAACTCGCCCGTGTAGCTTCGCCACTTGGTCTCGACCTTGTCCACCCGAGCGGTGGAGGGGCCGTGCTGAGCCCACGAGAGGAAGTCCTTCACGTAGTCCTCCTCGCCTTCGACCACCATTTCGACGGAACCGTCCACGCGGTTCTTGACCCAGCCCGTGAGGGCGAGCTGCCGCGCCTCCCGCTGTGCGGTCGCCCGAAAGTAGACGTCCTGAACTCGACCTCGAACGACCAAATGGATGCGTTTCTGTCCCATGCTCCCTTCCTCCTAAATCCCAATCGCTAGCTTGGGCAACTTTCTGGTACGACCCTGCACCGTCCTGCCGCACGACGCCATCTGGACTTTCCCCGTTAGGCCCCGCTAGGGGCTCGGGTTGACACAGCCCGGTGATCTGCCGTATTCCCTTCGGTGTGGGATTAATCAGGGCAGCTGTACGCTCGGCCGTCCCAGGGCCTAGCTTAGGCCACCTGTCAAGAGTTCGGGACGCAAGTCCGGCGGATCAAAGTCCGGGAAACCATGGAGAGTCAGACATGAAGAACCTTCGCCTCAATCAGCTCGTTCGCGATGAAGAGGGTCTCTCGACCGTCGAGTACATCATCATCCTCGTGCTGATCGCCGTTCTCGGCATCGTGGCGTGGCGCGCCTTTGGTAGCGCCGTCAAGGCCAAGGTGCAGTCGTCCACCGATCAGGTCCAGTCTCTCGGATCCTGACACCGTCGAGAGGCGGCCCATAGGCCTAAAGTGGGCTCCGTCCGTGGTGTGAGCCCAGCCAGTGAAGCTGGCGCGGTGGGGTTCCTCGGTCGTCTTCTTGGTCAGACGTCGGAATTCGAGCGACGGCTGTAGCTGCGTTTCGGGCTCGTGCCGTCCGCCTCGGTGGAGTAGCCGGGCGCTCATCTCGAGCGTCTGGCTGCACGGGCCGGTTTTGGGCTCATTGCCATTCTCAGAGCGGAGTGAATGACGTACAGTCGCTGTCACACGCTGGGTTCCTCAAGGTGAGAACGAATGAATCGAACGGCACTATTGGCTGCTGTGGTGGTAGCCGTGGTCGGAGTCATACTCTTCGGCCTCTACATGAAGCGCTTCGAGACCGAGGTGCAGGGCGGTGAGCCTGTACAGGTCCTGATCGCGACCGCGGACATCCCGGCGGGGCAGCCTTTGACTCGGGCGGCCTTGGGGACTCGGGAGCTACCGACGAAGTACGTCGAGGACAGGCACATCCGCGCGAGCGATCAAAATCGCGTGCTCGGAGTGAAGCTGAACAACCCGGTCAAAGCCAACGAGTCGCTGCTCTGGACCGACCTCGCGACGACCAGCCAGGAGCGTCGACACCTCTCCGAGTTGCTCAGGCCGGGCATGCGCGCGCTGACGATTCGGGTGGGAGACAGCAGCGCCTTCGGCGGTCTGTTGCGTCCCGGCGATCGTTGTGACGTGCTCTTGACGGCTACCCGACCCGGAAGCGAAGAGCAGGTCACTGTGCCTTTGCTTCAGAACGTGCTCATCCTGTCGGTGGGGCAGGACACGGGGGGTCCGGACGCTCGAGACGGGAACGGTCGAAATCGCAGCGGTCGCGACGTGAACGTAGCGGTCACCATCGAGCAGGCTGCGCTGCTGACCCTCGCGGACGAGCGCGGGCGCTTGCGCCTCGTGCTGCGCAATCCCGAGGACGTCACCATCCTCGAGGGCCTCCCGGACACCACCGCCACCGATCTGATCGAGGCCGCACGCCGCGCCGTCCGTCAGACCCGTCGGCCTCCATCTACGCCCATGATCGAGAGAATCCAATGATCCCCCATCTTCGCGCCTCGCTTCACCTGTCGCTGGTCGTCGGCTTCGGCCTGGCGGTCTCTGGCGCTTCGGTGGCAAGGGCTCAGAACCGCACGGTCGATCTCGAGCTCGACGTCGGCCAGCAGACCAGCATCTCCGCGCGCAACGTGCGCAGCTACTCCGAGGGTGTGGGCGGGATCGCCGCCGTGCGCCTGACGGAGGACCAGACGCGCTTCGTGATCGTCGGTCAGCGCGCTGGCACGACGTCGCTCCTGTTGATCATGCAGGACGGAGGCCAGACCCAATATCGTATCACCGTGGGAGGCGGAGAGCCCGAGACGGACGACACGGACGGCGTGCCTGAGCGCGAGAACATCCGCCTCGACCTCTACTTCGTTCAGCTCTCGGACTCCTACTCCCACTCCATCGGCCTCGGCTGGCCCGGCTCCCTCGGCTCCGATAGCACGCTGACCGCCAACATCACCAGGATCCCTCCCACGGTCGGAGCCGGTGGCATCGTCACCACCCCTGCGCGGAACGAGACCACCTTCGCCCTGATCGCTCAGACCGCGCTGCCCCGCTTGGAGCTCGCGCAGGCCAGTGGTTGGGCGCGTGTCTTCCGTCAGGCCGCCGTGGTCACGGCCAACGGCACACGAGCGGAATTCCAGAACGGTGGTGAGGTGAACATCATCGTATCGGGTGGGCTCACGGGCGCGCTGCGGACCATCGAGTTCGGCACCAAGCTGAAGATGCTCCCGCGTTACGATCCCGAGACTCATCGCCTCGAGGTTCAGATCGACGCAGACATCTCCGACCTCACAGACGACCGTGGGACGGGCGTTCCCGGGCGCATTACCTCACGGGTGCGCAGCCTGGTGAACCTCGAATTGGGTCAGTCCATCGTGATCGCTGGCATCATCGCCCGCACGGACACTCGCTCGCGGACGGGCCTCCCCGGCCTCAGTCAGATCCCCGTCATCGGCGCTCTCTTCGGTGTGCACGCACGCCGCGAGGAGCAGAACGAGGCACTCCTCTTCATCGTCCCCAGCGTGGTCGAGGCGGTCCCCCTGACTCGTCGAAATCGCATTCAGGAGGCGCTCCGCGTGTACGAGGACTTCCGCGGTGGCACCGAAGAGGTCGAGCTGCTCGAGCAACCTCGCATTCGTCGCCGCAGCGGTTCAGCCGCTAGCTCGACTCCCATCACCCGAGGGAGCGAGGGTTCGGACTGACGATGACGCCCCGAGTCATCCTTTCGATCGAGATGCCCGACGGGCAGGTCGAACAGCTCCCCTTGGAGGAGTCGTGGCCCGCTGTGATCGGACGTGATCCCAGCTGTCACGTGGTTCTGCCCTCTCCCGAGGTGAGCCGACGCCACCTGGCTGTGGAGCGTCGCCCACAGGGTTTCAAGGTGACGGACCAGAGCGCGAACGGCACTCTGATCGGCGACCAGCGCGTGAAGCAGAGCGCGGTGCGCATCCCGCCCGGCGTGCCCATGCGCGTGGGCCCCTACGTGCTTCGGCTCTACGATCCTGCCTTGGCGGCGGTTCCGCCCAAGGGACCCGAGGCACCCGCGGCGCCCGCAAAGCCCGCGCCGAAGCCGGTCGATCGCAAGTCGCGCCCACCGTCTGAGCAGCTCTCGCTCTCGGGAGGAACGGCGGATGTCAGCGTCGAGCTGCGCCGTCGTGTCCACCGGATGCTGCTCGACTATCTCGATCTCGCGACCCTCGACCGGTCGCAGATGGACGATCGCTCCATGCGCCCGAAGGTGCACAAGGCGCTCGATCGCATCTTCAGCCAGCTCGCCGCGGACATCCCGCCAAGCACGGATCTCCAAGCCTTCAGAGGAGAGATGACGGACGAGGCGTTGGGCCTCGGACCATTGGAGAAGCTGCTTGCAGACGACGCTGTCAGTGAGATCATGGTGATCGATCCCGAGAACATCTACGTCGAGCGCAACGGCAAGCTCTCGCATACGGACCTGCGCTTCACGGACGACGAGTCAGCACGTGCAGTCATCGAGCGCATCGTCACACCCCTCGGTCGGCGCATCGATGAGAGCACACCGCTGGTCGACGCGCGCCTCAAGGACGGCTCACGCGTGAACGCCGTGATCAAGCCGTTGGCCATCAACGGCGCCTGCATCACCATCCGCAAGTTCCAGAAGAACCCCCTCACCATCGACAAGCTCGTCAGCTTTGGTGCCATGACGCGGCAGATGGCCACCTTCCTCGATCGCTCCGTTCGCGTTCGCAAGAACATCGTGATCTCCGGAGGCACGGGCTCGGGCAAGACGACTCTGCTGAACGTGCTCTCGAGCTCGATCCCCGATCACGAACGCGTCATCACCATCGAGGACGCGGCCGAACTGCGCCTCGAGCAGCCGCACGTCGTGTCTCTCGAGACTCGCCCCGCCAACATGGAGGGCAAGGGCGAATACTCGATCCGCGACCTGGTCAAGAACGCCCTGCGCATGCGTCCAGACCGCATCGTGGTCGGAGAGTGTCGCGGTGGCGAAGCCCTCGACATGTTGCAGGCCATGAACACGGGCCACGAGGGCTCCATGACCACGACCCACGCCAACAGCCCGCCCGAGGCGGTGAAACGTCTGGAGACCCTGTGCTTGATGTCGGGCATCGAGCTGCCCTCGCGCGCCATTCGCGAGCAGATCTCCGGGAGCATTCATCTGATCGTTCAGCAGTCACGCTTTAGTGACGGGTCGCGTCGCATCACGCGCATCACCGAGCTCGATGGTTTGGACGAGAACCTCGAGTTTCGGCTCCACGATATCTTCGCCTACTATCGCACCGGGACCGATGCGAAGGGCAAGATCGTCGGCGAGTTTCGGGCGAGCGGTTATCTCCCCTCGTTCCTCGACGAGTTCATCACCAACGGCTTGGTCGACGCCGATGGTGGGGAGTATTTGTGAGCATGAATCAATTCTTCGGCAGCACTTGGGGTGGTGTTGTGGCGGCGGCGCTGATCGTGATCGGCGTGTCCGCGGCCTTGGCGATTCAGATTTCCGACCAGAACGCTCCCATGAAAGGCAAGTGGAAGCAGTACGAAGACTACCTCGATGGCATGGCTCGCTTCCTGTTTCTAGCTCAAAGGGGCCGCAGTATCGCCCGCGTGCAGGCTGCCGCCGTCGCGGCCTTCTTGGTGCTAGGGGCCATCGCTGGCGAGACGCTGCTGTTGGTGTTGGCGGTGTTGATCGCTGTCGCCGTGCCCATGATGCTCAAGCGCCGCGTGCGGCAGCGCACGGAGAAGCTCGAGCAGCAGCTCGACGGCTGGCTCTTGATGCTCGCGAATGCGCTCAAGGCGACGCCGGCCATCGGTGAAGCCATCAAGTCCACCGTGAACCTCGTGCAGCCACCCATAAGCCAAGAGCTAGATCTGATGGTGAAGGAGAATCAGCTCGGAACTCCCGTGGATCAGGCCGTGTTGAACATCTCCGAGCGTGTGGGCAGTCCGCTCATCTCCGGTGCTCTGGCGACCCTGATCATCGCGCGCCAGACCGGCGGCGATCTGCCGAAGATCCTCGAGACCTCTGCGGGTTCTCTGCGCGAGATGGCGCGCCTCGAGGGAGTGGTTCGCGCCAAGACCTCCGAGGGCAAGGGGCAGGTCATCGTGCTCGGCGTGATCCCCTTCCTGATGGTTGGCCTGCTCGGATCCATCGATCCGACGTGGCTCACGCCGCTAACGAGCAACTTCATCGGCTACATCATCGTTACCGTCGCCGTGACGCTCTGGCTCGGGGCCATGCTCTGGTCTCGCCAGATCCTCGACGTGGATATCTGAGCCATGCCCGCTGAATACATAGGCCTCGCAGCGCTCGCGCTGATCTTCGCAGGCACCGCCCTGGCTACCTTCGTGTTGGCCAAGAACCCCATCGCGGACCGCCCCGACCTCGGCCGTCGCGGACTGAAGCGATCCCTTGCGCTCGAAGAAGGGGGCGTCTTCAAGACCATCGAGCTGCCCATGCGCATCGTCTCGGGGTGGGTTAGCGGACTCGCTCTCGACAATCTTCGGAGCAAGCTCGACAAGCAGATCACCTTCGCAGGTGACTATCTCGGTCTGACCGCCAACGACCTGATCGGGCTCAGCATCGTCAGCGGTGTCGGCAGCATCACCTTCGCGCTGCTCGCGTCGAATCTCCTCGGGCTGCCGAGCTTGATGGTGGTCTTCGCCGGAGCGGTCGGATTCTACCTGCCTTTCTTGCAGCTTGGTGGCGTGCGCCAGGAGCGCTTCAAGGCGGTCAACCGATCCTTGCCCACGGCCATCGACCTCGCCGCTCTCTGCATGGGCGCCGGTCTGGATTTTCCCGGGGCGCTGCGTCAGGTCGTAGAGAAAGCCAGCAGCCGCGACGTGGTCATCGTCGAGGAGTTCAACCGAATTCTGCAGGAGCTCGAGCTCGGTCACACGCGCCGCAAGGCTCTGGAGGCGCTCGCCTATCGCGTCCCGACGGAGGCCGTGAAGGATTTCGTGGGAACGGTGGTTCAGGCCGAGGAGAAGGGCACGCCCTTGGCCGAGGTGCTCACCATTCAGGCGCGTATGCTGCGCATGCGACGCAGCGTCATGGCCGAGGAGTCCGCCGCCAAGGCGGGCATGATGCTGATGGGCCCTCTGATGATGATGTTCATCTGCGTACTCTTTCTTCTCGTCGGTCCCTTCATCGTGAAGTGGATGAATTCTGGGATGTGAACCTCCATGGACGCTTTCGTCGAAATTACCAGACCGGATGGCTCGTCCGAACGCTTCCCCATCGAGGGGGCGCAGGCCACCCTCGGTCGTTCGGGCACCGCGGGCATCTCCCTGCCCGCGGAGTCTCAGCTCGAGCTCGAGCACATCCTGATCGCGCCGCGAGGTAAGGAGGGCTGCTGGATCTCGGCGTCCCAGGGCGCCATGACGCCGGTGATGGTGAAGGGACGTCCCTTCCAGAGCGGTATATTGAAGTGGGGCACGAGCCTCTCCATCGGCAGCCTCAAGCTCACGGTGACCAACAAGCGCGCGGCCACCAAGGGTGGACAGAATTCGGTCAGCCCCGTGCTCGTGCTCGGGCTCGTCGCCGCCCTCGGCGCCCTCGCGTGGATGTTCCTGTCGGAAGAGCCTGCCAGCATGCCTTCGGCCGAGGGCATGGAGGCCCCGCCGCTCTTCACTGACGAAGCCGTCGAGTGTCCGGCCGGCCAGACGGGTCCCCAGCTCGAGCAGGCCGCCGACAGTCGCGGCGATCGCTACGTCTACGATCCGCGGGATGGCGTCGCCTCCGTGCGACTCTACAAGGAAGCCGCCGCGTGTTTCGCAGCCTCGGGGGCTATGCACGCAGCCGACGCGCAGCGCGCCACTCGTGAGAGCCAGCAGATGCAGTCCACGATAGACGCGGACTACGCGGCTCGCCGTTTGCTCTTGGGTCGGGATCTCGAGACCGAGGATTGGCGCTCGGTCGAGCGTCAGTCCAACGCGCTGCTCTCCATGACGCGACATCTCGAAGGCAACGACTGGCGCGCCTGGCTCGATCAGGTGCATCGCATCGCTCAGGCTCGGGCCTCGCAGCTGCCTGAAGAACGGCGGTGAGTGTTCGCGGCTCGGCACGGACGGAGGCAGCTCTTCGATCCCAGCGGGTATTGCTCAGCGCCCTCTTCGCGCTGCTCGGAGTCGTAGGCTGTGGAGGGATCGGGGCTGGGGACCAGGCCAGGATACCGGACCCTCTCGCGGACGTTCCGGCGCGAGATCTCTTCGCGCGCGGGCGCGTGTTGGTCGTGCATGGAGATTCCATCCGGGCCGAGCAGTACCTCACAGCGGCCATGGACCGCGGCTACCCCGAGCAAGAGGCCATGCCCTTGCTGATCCGCGCCTGCGTGTCGTCCTCGCGCTTGAGCTCCGCCTTGGGCTACGCAGAGCCCTACCTGCGTCGACATCCCAGAGATTGGTCCTTGCGCTTCTTGGTGGCGACGCTGCAACAAGGTCTGGGTCGCACCGAGCGCGCGCGCGCGAATCTCGAGCAGGTCATCGTAGACGCTCCGGAGGCGCCCGAGCCCGAGTTCGTCCTGGCCATGTTGCTGCGCGACGATCTCTCTCTCGACGACGAGGCGAGACCTCTGCTCGAGCGCTATCTCGAGCTGGCTCCCCGAGGTCGCCACGCCGCCGAAGTGCGCGCCGCTCTGGCTCCCTCGCTCGTTCGCGTGCACGCCCCGGTGGAGATTCGACGAGACCATCCGTCCGACGGGGACACACCGAGCGAGTCTCCCATTCCCTCCATCGCGCCTGCCGCAGATTCTGGAGTTCAACCGTGATCCCGAAGGAAGTCTTCGAGCAGACCATCCTGAAATTCTTCGATCCCATTCGACCCTATCTCGACGATCCCAGCGTGAGCGAGGTGATGATCAACGGTCCTAAGGAGATCTACATCGAGCAGAAGGGTCGGCTGCACAAGACGCCGGCGGAGTTTCCCTCGCAGGAGGCGCTGATGAGCGCTCTGCGCAACTTGGCTCAGTTCGTCGGGCGGCGGCTCAGCGAGGAGCACCCGATCCTCGAGGCGCGTTTCCCCGACGGATCACGCGTCGAGGCCGTGATCCCGCCTGCCTCTCCAGACGGCCCCTCCGTGTCCATTCGACGCTTCTCCAAAGACACGCTGACGATTCAGAAGCTGCTCTCCTTCGGTTCCATGACCCAGGACGCTGCCTCCGTGCTCGAAGCCCTCGTCGCCTGCAAGCAGAACGTGATCGTGGCGGGAGGCACGGGCTCAGGCAAGACCTCTCTACTCAACTGTCTCTCCTCCTTCATCCCTGACGATCAGCGCATTGTCGTGATCGAGGACGCTCGCGAGCTGCAGCTTCAGCTGCCTCACGTCGTACAGATGGAAGCGCAGCCTCCAGATCCGCGCGGCAAGGGTCAGGTCACCATCCGCGATCTCTTCAAGGCCACCTTGCGCATGCGGCCCGATCGAATCGTCGTGGGCGAGATCCGCGGCGGTGAGGCCCTCGAGCTGATTCAGGCCATGACGTCGGGTCACGGCGGCTGTCTCTCCACGGTCCACGCCACCTACCCCATCGACACCCTGAACCGGCTCGAGACCATGGCCATGATGAGTGACGTGGAGATCCCCCTCGAGGCCATGCGCGCTCAGATCGCCTCGGCCATCGATATGATCGTCCAGACCTCGCGTCTGCTCGACGGATCCCGTTGCGTCACCCACATCACGGAGGTGTTGGGCTACGATCTCACCGATGGCTATCAGCTTGGGGACGTCTTCATCCGCCGCTATCTGGGTCGGGACGAGTCCGGCGCCGTGCTGAGTGAGTTCGTACCCACGGGTCGCTTGCCGGGCTGTCTCGAGATGATTCGTGCCTTGGGGCTGGAGCTTCCAGCCAGTGTATATCAAGCTGCTCAAGCACAGGCCTGATCTCAGGCGCAGATCTGAAGAGGAAATTCGTGTCCGCCAACGGAGCAAACCCTAACGTAGTCGCCTTGGCTTGGGCTCGTGTGAAACTCGCCCGAGGTGAGTCGAGCGCAGGACTCTGGGATCTCTCGAGCGAGGTCCCCGAGGCTCGCATCGTCGTGGGGTCTGGCCCAGAGGCAGGCTGGCAGGTCCAAGCCCCTGGCGTCTTCCCCGCACATTTCGAGCTCTTCTGGGATGGCGCCTCCCTGTGGGTGTCCGCCGGGCGAGGCGTCCCCGTCAGCGTCGACGGATCGCCCGTGGTCGATTGGCGGCAGACCGTCGGTAGGGCTCAGGTCGAGTTCGGTCAGGCGTCCATGAGCATCGAGTCGTCCTTCACGGGTGTCTCCGATTTCGCCGACGATCCCGCCGGCTCGACGGTTGCTACGGACGACTTCGCAGATTTCGCCGAAGAGGATGAAGGCGTCAAGACCGCCGTCTTCGACCCCAACAGGCACAGTCTCCCGGACGCTCCACCCAAGGCCGAGGAGTTCAAGGTCGGCTCCACCCGCCTCGTGCGCATGCCCGGTCACGCGGCGCCCGCGGCTCCATCTCACGGCGTGCCCGAGCATGGCGCTCCGCAGGCCGCTCAGCCCATCGCGGCGGTTCCGGGCTTCGGTGGTGCCGCGGCGGCTCCGAGCTTCGGTGGTGCCGCGGCGGCTCCGGCGGGTCCGATAGACGCCGAGAGCACGCGCATTCTCGACACGTCGCAGGGCTCGGACATCCCGGCCTTTGGGGAAGCGGGGAGCACGCGCATCCTCGACACCTCTGCGGATCCGGGCTTGGCCCCGGCTGCTCGTCCGCAGGTCGGGATCGGCGCCGGTGGGCTTTCGGAGGAGCGCCCCACCGTCGTCCCCGAGCATCTCCAGGCGTCGGCCGCCGCGGTCTCAGCCACCAAGGAGGCCACGGGGCGTTTTGCGCCGCCACCGCCAAGCGCCGACCCCAAGCCGAACCCCTTCGCGAAGCTGCTCGCGCTGCCCAAGCGCACGCTGATCCTCGCTGGCGTCACGCTCGTGGTGTCGATCGTGGGGCTCTCCATCGTCATCAGTCAGCGCTCCGCCGAGCAGGTCTACGTGGACGCACAGGCGCAGCTCGAGGCACAGCAAGCACAGGTCACCGCCGCCGCCGCCGCCCGTGTCGTTCAGGCACGCGCGGCTCGCGAAGCCAGGACCGCTCGCGAGCTAGCGCAGCAGACGAAGGCCTACGAGGAGGCGGCCCCACCACCGGCGCTCCCGGCCACCGACGCGGACGGTCAGCCCTTGGACGAAGCAGAGCTGGCCGCAGCTCGTCTAGCGGCGGCTCGTGTTCGCGCCACCGCCGAGCGCGCCGCGGCCGATCTGCTGGTGCAAAACGACTACATCCACGCGCTGCCCCACTATCTTCGCCTCGCCCGAGACTATCCCGACACCCCCGCCTTCGCTGCCATGGTCCGCATCCTGCGGGCCAAGATCGACGCCTACTGCCGTCTGCCCGCCTCGGCGGGTGACGAGGCCTGCCAATGACCTTTTCAGTACGGACTCCCCTCGCCACGTCAGATCGTCTCCGCAGCATCCTGGTCGGCTCCACGAGTCTCCTGTTCCTGCTCGCCGCCTGTGGTGTGGAGCCGCCGCCGCCGCGCTACGCGGTCGCCTTCTATGCCGAGGCCGACGCGGACGAGCCCTTGGCGGGAGTCGAGATCCTCGCCAACGGTCAGACCGTTGGCACCAGCGACGACACGGGGCTCGTGCAGGCGATCCTCGAGGGCCCCGAAGGGACACCCTTCGAGATAAGTTATCATTGTCCCGACGGCCACCGTTCACCCGAGGCGCCTCAGACGCTGCGACTGCGTGCCTTCACTGGGCTCTCCCCAGACGCCTCCACCAGCCTCTCCATGTCCCTCTCCTGTCCACCGAACCTGCGTCGTGCGGGCTTCGTGGTGCGCACCAATCAGAAGCCTGGTTTGATCGTGAAGCTCGATGGACGCGAGGTCGCTCGCACGGACGTCGAGGGTGTCGCTCAGTTCTCCACCGAGGTGGCGCCCGGGACCTCCTTTCGCGTGCAGATCATGACGGGCGAGGACTCCGGTCTTCGTCCCCAGAGCCCCACCTCCACCTTCGTGCTCGGAGACGCCGACGACTACTTCATCTTCGATCAGACCTTCGAGGTCGAGCCATCCGGCCGAAGGCGTCCTCGCGTCCGTGGTTCCCACCGAGCGAATCGTCCCCCCAGACCACGTCGCGGTCCCCGACGCGGTCCCCGACAGATTCGTCGCGTGCCGATGATCAACCACTTCTAGGAGCGTGCAGTGCTTTCGACGGTTCCCCTCATGATGGGCGCGCTCTAGTGGCCCAGGGGCTCTTCGTGACCGCCACACGCCGCGGTCAAGGAAAGACGTGGCTGATCCGCGGCGTCGCCCGCTCGCTGCGTCGCAAGGACGTGCGCGTCGCCGCGCTGAAGCCCATCGAGATGGCCTGCACGCCCGATCCCAAGGACGCCTTCGCGCTCTCGCGCACCTGCGAAGAGCCGCAGTTGGTCGACGGACGCGATTTCCATCGCGTGGCCTCGCCCCTCTCTCCCTATGCAGCCACCTTGGAGGGAGCGCCCGCGCCAGCGGACACCGACCGCATCGCCTCGAGCATCCGTGGCGTCGCAGGAGGCTTCCCCGTGGCTTTGGTGGAAGGCGTGGGAGGATTGATGACGCCCATCGATCGAGAGCGTGTGGTCGCCGACATCGCCCTCGCCGTCGGTTTCCCTCTGTTGCTCGTGGCGCGTGATCAGGCGGGGGTCGTGGATGACGTCCTGATGGCCGTGGAGGCGGCGCGCGCTCGCGGGCTCAGGCTCTCGGCCGTCGTGCTCGTCCGTCCCGAGGTGACCGGCAGCGATCACACTCGCGGCACCAATCAGCGCATCCTGGCGCAGCGCCTGGCCGCCCCTGTGCGCATCTTCCCATCTAGCCGCGACGACGACGACGCCTTGGCCGACGCCGCCGACTCGGCGGGGCTGCCCGACTTCTTGTCGTGAGCGGGTCGTGAGCTCGCGCCGGCTGCTCAGCATCGTGCTGCTGGCCGCGCTCGGTGTCTCCCTCACCATCGCGGGCCTGACCGCCGCGACCTCGCGCGTCTTCGATCCCGACGTTCATTGGCTCGCCGCCGCAGGACGTCAGCTGCTCGCTAGCGGCCATGTGCCTTCGGCCAACGTCTTCTCTTACACGGCGCCGAACTACCCTTGGCTGATGCACGAGTGGCTGCTCTCGCCGCTCTACGCCTGGCTGATCGAGACCCTCGGTCCGAGCGGGTTCCCGTTGCTCGCGCTGGTCGCCACCTTGGGTATGGCCATCTTGCAGCTTCAGCTCAGCGTCGGTCGCGCCCGAAATTGCCTCGCGGGCCTGCTCGTGGCGTTCTTCACTGCGGGCGTATTCGTCTTTCTGATGGCGAGTCCGCGGCCGACGGTGGTCGCTCGGCTCTTTCCTCTTGGAATGTTGCTGCTCGCCACCACGCCCCGCTTCCGTCTGCGTCACGCCATCGCCGCCGTCCTCCTGCAATGGGTGTGGGCGAACGCCCACGGCAGCTTTCCCTTGGGCGTGGTGCTGCTGCTCGTCGGGGCCGCGGACGCCGATCACGCTCGCTCGCTGCGCGTGAAGGCGGCCATCGCCGCAGCGTGTATCAGCCTGCTCAACCCCGCGGGCTGGAAGCTCGTAGCCCTCTCCTTCGGCTACCTCGTGGGCAGCTCCGAGACCCTCGCCTTGATTCACGCGCACATCCGCGAGTTCAGCTCGGCGCTGACCTTGCTCGAGGATTCGTGGCCCTTCTTCGAGCTCGGAGGGCTCGCGCTCGTGCTGGTGTTCTCGCTGCACGCCTTGGCACGTCGACGCCATCGGGCGCGTGCGCTGCTCGCGCTCGTGCTCTGCGTCATGGCTCTGGTTCAGGCGCGTCACGTCATGCTCGCGATCCTGCTCGGCGGACCCTTGCTGCTGCCCGAGGTCGAGTCCCTGCTCGCGGGGCGTGGCGCGCGCCTCCCGCTGCCCTCGGCGCGAGTCCTGATCCCGCTCCTGGTCTTGCCCGCCGCGCTGATGGCTTCGTCGGCCTGGTTCCTTCAACGCTCCGAGTTCGAGCCCGGACAATGGGTCGCGCCAAGCCTAGGTGGTGAGAGCTTCGCTCGCCTGGCCGCTCGCTTGCCCGACGGCGCTCACGTCTATACTCACTTCGGCGTCGCCGGGCGCTTGATCTGGCTGGCCTCACCGCGCGGCGTGCGGGTGTTCTACGACTCGCGCAATGACTGCTATCCGCCAGAGGTGGTGCGCGAGGCCTTCGAGCTCGCCGACCCCGAGATCGCGCCCGAGCGCGCCCTCTCCGTGCTGGCGTCTCGTGGCACCGACACCGCGCTCCTCGGTCCCTACGGTCGCCTCGGGGCCATCTTCGAGGCGAGCCCCGACTGGACCTCGGACGTCAGCGATGGTCCTTGGCGGATCTGGCGTCGTTCAGCGAGGCCCGAGCAGATCCATGGCGCCGCTGACGGGGGTGTAGAGGCCATAGACCAAGAGCCCGTTGGCGGCCACGGCGGTGACGATGCCGAAGAATAGGATGACGCTCGCCGTGTTGGTGTCGAAGAGCCTGCGCTGTCGCGTGCCGTACCAAGCGAAGAAGGCCATCAGCATGGCGGACGCGGCCGCGTAGCCGCGCGAGTAGACGATCTTCGTGATGCCCGGCATCACATGCTCGAGGGGTGTGTAGATGGTCACGGCGCTCGGCACGATCAGCGCCCTGAGCAGGATCACGATCACGGCTCCGAAGAGGGCGATGCCCACGGCGAGCTTGTCGAAGTTCGTGAGCTCATTGGGCGACCATGCGCCACCACCGCTCTTTGGGTCGCCGAAGCGTGGGTCGTCGTAGAAGTCGCTCATGCCCGCAGGCTACTCCCAAAAGGCAGGGCTTCGAGCTCGACGTTGCCCCCCGAGAGCAGGACGCCTACGCGCATGCCCGCGAGCCCGGCTTCGGCGTCGAAGAGGGCTGTCGCCACGGCCACCGCGGCGCTCGGTTCGATCAGCAGCTTCATGCGCTCCCACACCAAGCGCATGGCGCCGACGATCTCGGGCTCGTCCACCAGACGGATGCGGACGTCGTGCTCGCGCAGGATGCGAAAGGGCAGCTCACCGAGTGCCGTGCGCAGCCCGTCGGCCAGAGTCACGGGATCGAGGGAGGGCTGGCGTTGGCCCGACTCGAGGGAGCGAAAGGCGTCGTCCGCCGCCGCCGGCTCCGCGCCGATCACGCGCAGCGCGCCGCCCTGTGAGCTCGCCGCCAAGGCGGAGCCGCTGAGCAGGCCTCCGCCTCCCACGGGCGCGATCAGCACGTCGAGCTCGGGTTCTTGTTCCAAGAGTTCGAGGGCGGCCGTGCCTTGTCCGGCGATCACGCGCGCGTCGTCATAGGGGTGAATCGGTGTGGCGCCGGTGGCCTCCACGACCTCGGCGAGCGTCTGTTCCCGGGCCCGCAGGTTCGACGCGCAGGTCACGATGCGCGCGCCGTAGCTCTCTGCCGCCGCACGCTTCACCTCGGGCGCGTCCTCGGGCATGACCACGTGGGCGTCGACGCCTCGCAGCTTGGCCGCGAGGGCGACCGCTTGGGCGTGGTTGCCGGAGGAGTGGGTGGCGACTCCGCGGCGCGCCACAGCGTCGCTCAGCGAGAAGATGGCGTTGGTCGCTCCACGCATCTTGAAGGCCCCGACGCGCTGGAGGTTCTCGCACTTGAAGTACAGGGACGCGTTCGCCATGGCGTCGAGCGTCCGCGAGCGCATCACCGGCGTGCGGTGGATGTGGGGCGCGATGCGCCGGGCGGCTGCGCGCACGTCCTCGAGGCTGGGCAGGGGGCGCTCGCTCATAACACGGTACCGGCGCCGACCCGCAGGCCCCACACGCCTGCGTCGGAGAAGGAGGGACCGAAGGGCGTGTCGAGGTTGATCTCGAGACCTGCTGTGACGAAGGAGCGGCCGAAGAGGAAGCGCGCGTAGGGCATCAGAGCGAACTGAAGGTTGTCGTTGTCGAGTGAGGAGGTGCTCGGCGCCAGATCGGCATACAGCACCATGGTCAGCCGCAGCCCCACGAAGAGCGGGCCCTTGGCGTGGTACTCGCCATCGGCGCCCGCCTCGATCGAGAGGTTCGTGTTGGCGCCGTCACCCGTGCCGATCAGCAGGGCCGCCGCGCCATCGCCTCCGATCACGATGTTCTCTCCCAGATCGCCCTCCACGCGTCCGGTGGCGATCAGACTCAAGCGGTTGGGCATCCACAGCCACGGGTGAAATCCTCCGCGCATCGCCATGGCGAGACCGATGGCGAGATCCTGCGTGGCGCTGTCGCTGCTCGCGACCGGCAAGGCCAAGCCCGCGCCCACGCGGTAGCGCAGCGAGTCACGGTGCCCGAGGAGGTCCACGCTGATCAGCGGGTTGCCCAAGCGCAGGGTCGAGTCGGACGGAGTGGTCTCGATCCCGCCCACGGTAATTCCATCGTGGCTCGCTAGGGAGAAGCCCCACTGGGCCGAGATTCGCGCGCGCGAGGTCAGGGAGTAGGCCGCCCCGATCAGCGGTGATGTGGCGAAGGTGTCGGTCTGCCCGCCTGCGCGCTCGACTCCGCCGGCGAAGAACGCGAGCTCTGCCCAGAGGGCGAGCTGTCCGCCGCCCTCGGGATCTCCCGTGTCGAAGAGACTGTCGTCCTCCGACTCGCCGCCTTCCTCGGTCGACTCGGGATCCGCGTCGGGATCGAGAGCGCCCGGGTCGCGCCCGTCGGAAGACGTGTCCGTGGACAGGTTGGACTCTGCGTTGTCCCAATCTCGACCCTGTGCGTGTGCCACGAGGGGACAGGCGAGGGCGAGCAGGAGCGAGAGCAGCGGCTTCATCGGCCTAGAGTATCATCGCGCCGGGTCGCGCGGACCACTCTGTCGCGCCCACGGCGTTTGGCTCGGTACAGCGCCTTGTCCGCGGCGGCTAGGATACGCGCGCCGCGCGAGGCGTGGCTGCTCGCGTGCCGCAGAGAACAGCGCGCGCTGGCCACGCCGACAGAGAGCGTGACCTTGGGCAGCCGGCCGCCGTGGCGCATGGGGCGTTCGTTGATCTCCGAGACCGCCGCACGGACCGCTTCCGCGAGCTCTTCGGCTCGCTCCAGGCGCTGGCTCGGCAGGATCACCACGAACTCGTCCCCTCCAAAGCGATAGGCCCGCGCGTCCGTGAGCGCGAGCGCCCGCAGGCTGTGGTCCACCGCCCGTCCAACGCGGCGCAAGAGCTCGCTGCCGGCCCCGTGCCCGAGGCGATCGTTCACCGCCTTCAGGCGGTCGACGTCGAGGAAGAGCACGCTGAGGTCCGCGTCGGCTGTCCGCGCCTGTCGCGTCAGCTCGGACCCCAGGTATCGTTCGAGGCTGCGCGTGTTGTAGAGCCCCGTCAGATCGTCGCGCAGCGCGAGTTGATTTTGTTTCAGGATATCGACGGCGTTGAGAATGGCTCGGGAGACGTGCTGCGCGAAGAGCTCCACGGTCAGTCGGTCCCGCTCCGAGAAGCGGGCTCGACCTTTGCGGTTCACCAGCTCGAACACGCCGCAGACCTTCGACTCGAGCCGAATGGGTGCCGCTACCACGGAGCGTGTCTGGAACGACGCCGACTGATCGACGCTGCCGAAGAAGTGCGGGTCGTCCCCCGGATCCGCCGTCACCCAGGTCACGCCCTCACGATACACGTGTCCGACGATGCCTCGCCCGGCCGGCACGTTCATGCCGATCAGCCGCTCCGACGCCGGACCAAAGGCCGCCACGAAGGTCAGGGGCGAGGTCGCACCTCGTCTGCCGGGCTCGTCCAGGAGCAAGGAGCCGGCCTGACTCGGCACGAGCGTCCGCGCCAAGTCGAGGGTCTGGGCAAGCCACGCGGCCAGCGGCGGTGGTTCGATCACCGTCCGCCCGCGACGTTTGCGCCCCAGGAAGAGTCTGAGTTGCTCCTCCGGGATGGCGATCGAGGGCACGCGAGCATCCTACGGAAGCCGAGGGCTCCGCGCCAAGATTCTGCCCGTTACGACTTTGACGGGTCCAGATCCCACGATCTGTCGACGATCTGGCCGAAAAGAACCTCTGCGTGGGTTCCGCGCCAGGCTGTCACACCGTCATCTAAACACCGTACCGTAGGGTGAGAGCCGGAATTGGTTGTGATCTCAAGGGGTTTCCGCGCTGTCGCCGAACTGGCACGGGCATTGCTCCCATCAGCGTGACGGTAGGAGACGACCCTCGCTTCGTGCGCACCATAACGCGCGAGGCCTCTCGGATATTCCGAGGGGACGTTGACAACACGGTGCCCTTTGAGTAACGGAGGCGCACCGCGTGTCAGCGGCGACGGAAACGAGCCATCCGACCCTAGCCCGGACTCGGCCAAAGCCCATCGGGGCCCAACCCGGAACGGTTCACGGAGAACGTGCAGTGAAGCGCACCCCCCTCACACTCATACTCATCTCATGCCTCCTGACGCCGGCCCTCGCGCTAGCGCAGGACGCTCCGGCGGACGACGCTCCGGCGGACGACGCTCCGGCGGACGACGCTCCGGCGGTCGACACGGTCGCAGA
>JAADHO010000322.1 GCA_013151775.1 Deltaproteobacteria bacterium
GCCGAGGCCGAGGCGCAGGCTGCGGCCGACGCCGAGGCCCAAGCGGTGATCGAAGCGGAGGCCGCCGCGGAAGCCGAGGCTGAGGCCGAGGCCGAAGCGCGCGCCACCGCCGAGGCCGAGGCGCAGGCCGCCGCGGAGGCTCAGACCAACGCCCAAAACGCCGGAAACACTTCGCATCGTCGTCCGCACCGTCGTCGAGGCAGCGCCTCGTCCATGGCCTCCATGAGCTCCATGGCGGGCGGTAGCCCCTTCGAACAGATCCGTGCCCAAGCACGTCAGCTCTATGGGCAGCGTCGCTTCGCCGAGGCCGCTGCCGCCTATCGCCGCGCGACCGTGATGAACCCACGTCACGCCGGCTCCTTCGCTGGGCTCGGTGCGTCCTTGCTCGCGGTGCACGACGCACGCGGCGCGGTCGCGGCCTATCAACGGGCCGTGCAGCTCTCCCCGAGCCGCGCCTCGTTCTACACGGCGCTAGGCAACGCCTACGTCGTGGGTGGCGATCGCAACCGCGCGCGTCAGGTCTACCAGCGCGCTCTGGCTCTCGATCCGGCCAACGCCTCGGCACGCCGCGCCCTCTCTCGGCTCTGAGGAGCGGCTGGGCTCAGCGTCGGCCGCGGTCGTCGCGCTCGTGGTGCGGTCGGTGCTCGTGGTGCGGCCGGTTCGACTCCCGTGCGCGGGGATCGGCGTCGCGACCCTGGCCACGTGAGTCCCCCCGGGCGTGCGAGCGTCGGTCTTCGACCAAGGAGTTCATGCGCCTGCCCATCTCCAACAAGGCCTCCGGGGCGCTGTCCACCTCGAGCTCGAAGATCAGCTCTCGCCCGCTCGATGTGGGCTTGATCTTGACGGGCAGCGAAGCGTCGATCAGGGCCGCCATGGCGCGGACCCACACGGCCGCCGCCTCGTCCGAGATCGGCTCGAGCTCCACTCCCAGCGCCTCGGCGCCGCGCTCGGCGCGTTGCTTGGCGTCGTCGCTCCAGGAACTCCACGCTCGCCGCGGCGAAGCTCGTCAGGCTGCGTCCCCGCCAGAGTCGCGCCAGCCACAGCACGGCCAGCGCCTCGTCGAGCTGCGCGCTCGCGTCGTCGCTCACCAACCACTCGCGCATCTGCTCGAGGTGATGGTCGAAGACCAGGCGCGCGTCTCGGTTGGCGACCCCCGGGATCAAGGCCGTGGGGCGTGGATCCTGTAGCCGCGGGCGACGCCGCGGAGGAGGCAGGCGCTTGTCGTCGCTGCGCGCGAACTCCTCGAGCTCAGGCGGCAGCCGCTTGCGGTCCGCGGGCGCCCTGCGCACCACCGTCGGAACATCCGGCTTCTTCCCCCGCTTCGAACGTGAACTAGCCATGGCCGGCGTATAGCATGCGCACGCGGGAGGTCCGATCCGCGGGCTGCAAAAGAAAGCTGCGGATTTCGGCTTGCGGGGCGCGCCGATCTCCTTAGACTGCACGCCCCTCGCTTCCAGGCGAGCAGAAACGAATGGATTCAGCCATGTACGCAGTCATCAAGACCGGCGGCAAGCAGTACCGAGTCAGCGAAGGCGACAAGCTTCGCGTCGAGAAGCTCGCCGGAGACGTAGGCAGCGAGATCGTCTTCGACGACGTCCTCATGCTCGGAGGCGACGCCGTCGCCATCGGTAAGCCCACGGTCGCAGGTGCCCTGGTCAAGGCGGAGATCGTCGCCCAGGATCGCGCCAAGAAGATCATCGT
Organism: Deltaproteobacteria bacterium; assembly: GCA_013151775.1. Classification (GTDB taxonomy): domain Bacteria; phylum Myxococcota_A; class Polyangia; order Polyangiales; family Houyiibacteriaceae; genus JAADHO01. Next base: position 1,702 of record JAADHO010000322.1, read on the forward strand.
CTTCAAGATGCGCCGTCGCAAGCGCTATCAGCGCAAGTATGGACACCGCCAGCCCTACACGGAGCTGCGCATCACCGGCATCAGCGCCTAGATCCCTAGAACGGAGCGAAGAGATGGCACATAAAAAGGGTCAGGGATCTACACGCAACGGCCGCGACTCCAAGGCGCAGTATCGCGGCGTCAAGGTCTTCGGAGGCGAGGTAGTCTCCGCCGGCAGCATCTTGGTGCGTCAGGTGGGCTCGAGCTTCCACGCCGGTGCGAACGTCGGCGTCGGCAAGGACTACACCTTGTGGGCGAAGATCGACGGCGTCGTGAAGTACGAGCGCAAGGGCAAGACGCGCAAGCAGGTCAGCGTCTACGCTGCCGAGAGCTGAGCTCGACACAGGGCGGGTAGTGTCCCGCCGCCAGAGAGCCGTCGCAGAGGAATCCGCGGCGGCTTTTTCGTGTGCGCTGCCCGCGCCCGCTGCGGTCTCGAGTCTGCGCGCCAGCCACGGATCCGCTATTGTTAGAGGGTGCAGCTTCACCTCCCTCTCCCCGAACTGACGCTGGCCGAGGCCGGCGCGGCACTCCCCGCTCCCTCCCACCGAATCTTCTGCAACCGCAGCCTGCGCCTCGACCGTGTGCAGTGGATCGGCTTCGACATGGACTACACGCTCGCCGTGTACGATCAGCCCGAGATGGACCGGCTCAGCATCGCCGTCACGGTGAAGAAGCTGGTCGAGCAGGGCTATCCCGAGGCGCTGCTCTCCATGCCCTTCCGCACGGACTTCGCGATCCGCGGCCTGCTCGTCGATCGCAAGCTCGGGAACGTGCTCAAGATGGATCGCTATCGCTACGTGAAGCGCGCCTACCACGGGCTCCGCGAGCTCAGCCTCGAAGAGCGTCGCCGGCTCTATCACAGCCGTCGCCTGCGGCCGGCTTCCAAGCGCTATCACTGGGTCGACACGCTCTACGCGCTCTCCGAGGTGGCCGTCTACGTCGCCGTGATCGACGCCCTCGAAGTCGGCGGGCAGGACGTCGACTACAGTCAGCTCTTCGCCGACGTGCGCGCGGCCATCGACGCCTCGCATCAGGACGGCAGCATCCTCGACACCATGCTCGCGGATCTGCCGCGCTACATCCGTCGGGACGACGACATGCCGCGGACGCTGCACAAGCTCCGCAGCTCGGGCAAGCGCCTGTTCCTGCTGACCAACAGCCACGCCGCCTACACCGAGCGCATGATGGACTACCTCTTCGAGCACGGTCCCTCCGAGTATCCCTCTTGGCGAAACTACTTCGAGGTCATCATCACCGCCGCCAAGAAGCCCAGCTTCTTCACGGAGAGCGCGCCGCTGATGGAGACCGGTGAGGGTGAAGGTCAGGAGGCGGAGCAGATCGAGCGAGGCAAGATCTACGCGGGGGGTCACCTCGCCTTGCTCGAACGTCGCCTCGGAGCTGGCGGCGATCGTGTGCTCTACGTCGGCGACCACATCTATGGCGACGTGCTCCGGGCCAAGAAGGAGAGCGCCTGGCGCACGGCGATGATCATCCAGGAGATGGACGCGGAGCTGATGGCCCTCGAGTCTTGCGGTGCACAGGTCGAGCGCATGGACGAGCTAGACGACGTGCGCGACGCGCTCTACGACGATCTGCACGAGCATCAGGTACGCCTGAAGGAGGTGAGCCGCGCCCGTGACGTGCTGCACGCGGCGGGGCAGACATGCACGGATCTCGACAGCGCCCGCGTGCTGCACCGTCACGCCATCGACCGCCTCAAGGCCCGCCTGCGCTCCGCGGACGCCGAGTACACTCGGCTCGAGGCCGAGGTGGGGCGCGCGTTTCACCCGTTCTGGGGGCCCGTCTTCAAGTCTGGGCCCGAGGTCTCCCTCTTCGGCAATCAGGTGGAGCAGTACGCCTGCCTCTACACCGCGCGCGTCTCCAACTTCGACTCCTACTCGCCCATGCACTACTTCCGCAGCCCGCGAGACCGCATGCCCCACGAGCACTGAGCGGCCCCATGCCGGTTTTCTCTGGAGGCTGGTTTGCCCTCGGAGCAAAATCAGTGATACTGCCAGCCTCGCGCGGTCACATCCGTGCGGAGGGAATGATGATGCGATACGCGATAGCTTTGACTCTTGTAACTGGCCTGATCTCCATGACGGGCTGTGGTGACGACTCGGGAGGGTCCGACAGCGGCATGGACGCCACCACGGGCATGGACTCCTCCGTGGACTCCGGGCGTGACTCCGGGCGGGACGGGGGCATGGACGCCACCACCGACGGCAGCACGGACTCGGGCCCGGCGGATGCGGGCTCCGTCTGCGATCCCCACACAGCGGACAGCTGTCCCTCGGGTGAGAAGTGCTCCGTCGTCTTGGTCTTCGGGCCCGCGCCGGACAACACCCTCGAGAACATCACCTTCGGCTGCGTCGATGACACCCGCGCCAAGGGCGAGCGCGCCCCTTGCTCGAGAAACCGCGACGCGACCCCCGACAACACGGACGACAACACCGTCTCCGACGACTGTCAGCAGGGGCTCTTCTGCTTCACGGCGGAGACCGCCTCCGCGAACGTTTGTCGCCCCCTCTGCAGCGGCGGGACCATCGACTGCGGTGAGGGGAAGTTCTGCCTCGGCCTCAACAGCGAGCCCGCCTTTGGCGTGTGTCAGACCGCCCAGGGCTGCGATCCCGTGTTCCAGACGGGCTGCACCGCTGGCAAGGCGTGCTACACGATCGGCGCCACCAACGGCGATCTCCTCGGCGCCTGCTTCGTACCCAGCGCCCAAGACGGTGGAGTCCCAGGTCCCGGTGAAGCCTGCCGCTCACTCGATGGCTGCCAAGCGGGCAGCGGCTGCTTCCCCGAGGAGCTGCCCGACGGCGGCTTCGGTGACTCCCTATGTCGCAGCTTCTGCACCACGGCTTCGTTCGACGCTGGTGTGCCCACGGACGCGGGCTCGGCAGACGCGGGATCGATGGACGGCGGAGTCTCTGACGCCGGACCCAGCGACGCCGGCACCGTCTTCACCGGTGCATGCACGACGCCGGCTACCTGCCTGCCCTTGGACGTGGGCGACGCGGCCGTTCGGGTCCCCATTGCCCCCGGTCGCTGTCAGTAGCGCTCACGAGTCGGCACGAAACGCAGCCTTGTCGAGCCTCCGTGGTGGGGCTTGACACGGCGCGTCATGGAGCCTAGTCCTCTCTGCTGAATGGGGATTCAGCGTTGGAGGTGCTCCATGGCGAAGAAGCCGACCCAGAGTGACGCGAAGGCGAAGAAGAAGCCTGCCAAGAAGAAGGCGGGTGCGAGCGACGCCAAGCGACCCACCGCCAAGGCGGCGCGCAAGAAGGCTAGCCCCAAGTCAGCCAAGCCGGTCGCCAAGAAGCCGAGCGCGGCGAAGCCCAAGGCGTCCGCGGGGCGAGCGAAGCGCAGCCCTGACCGGGTCGCCGTGGTCGCAGGCTTGCGCACACCCTTCGCCAAGCAGTGGACGGCCTACAAGGACGTGTCGGCCCTGGACCTCGGGCGCATCGTGGTGCGCGAGCTGCTCGATCGCACGGAACTCGACGCGGCCGAGGTGGAGCAGCTGGTCTACGGGCAGGTCGTCCCCAGCGTCAGCGCGCCCAACATCGCGCGCGAGATCGTGCTTGGCGCCGGCATGCCCAAGAACATCGAGGCCTACAGTGTGTCGCGCGCCTGCGCCACGAGCTATCAGAGCGCCGTGAACGTCGCGCAGGCGATCGCCGCCGGCGTGATCGACTGCGGCATCGCCGGTGGTGCGGATAGCGCGAGCGACGTGCCCATCACCGTCAGCGACAAGCTCGCCAAGGCGCTGATCGGCGCGAGCAAGGCGCGCACGGCCGGCGCGCGCTTCAACGCCTTCCGCAGTCTTCGGCCGAAGGATCTCTTGCCCGTCCCGCCCGCGCCCACCGAGCCGAGCACCGGCCTCACCATGGGTCAGAGCGCCGAGAAGATGGCCAAGGAGAACGGCATCAGCCGTGAGGCGCAGGACGACTTCGCGCATCGCAGCCACACGCTCGCAGCCAAGGCGTGGAGTGAGGGCAAGCTCGACGACGAGGTGATGACGGTCTTCATCCCCAGCCGCTATCAAGACTCGATCTCTCGCGACAACCTCGTGCGCGAGAAGAGCGAGCGCGAGGGCTACGCACGCCTGAAGCCCTGCTTCGACCGCAAGCACGGCACCATCACCGCCGGCACGAGCTCGCCGCTGACGGATGGCGCGAGCGCCATGATCCTGATGCGCGAGGACAAGGCCCGCTCCCTCGGCTACGAGCCCCTCGGCTTCATCCGAAGCTACGCCTTCGCCGCGGTCGATCCCGGCTGGCAGATGCTGCAGGCGCCTCCCTACGCCGCGCCCGTCGCCCTGAAGCGCGCGGGACTCACGCTGGCGGACATGGATCTCGTGGACATGCACGAGGCCTTCGCGGCGCAGGTGCTCAGCAACCTGCAGGCCATCGAGTCGGACACCTTCGGACGCGAGGAGCTCGGCCTGCCGGGCAAGCTCGGCGAGGTGGACCGCGACAAGCTCAACGTGCTCGGCGGCTCCATCTCCATGGGGCATCCCTTCGCGGCCACGGGCGCGAGGCAGATCACGCAGACGCTGCGCGAGCTGAAGCGGCGCGGCGGTCAGTTCGCCCTGTGCACGGCCTGCGCCGCCGGCGGCATGGGCGTGGCCATGGTCTTGGAGGTGCAGTGATGAACGACGCGAAGAGGCTCTTGAGCATCGAGATGCGCGGGGACGTGGCCATCCTGTGGATGGACGACCCCAACAAACCGGTGAACACCCTCTCCGATGGTTTCTCGGAGGAGTTCGAGCAGGCCTTCGATGACCTCGAGCAGGACGCGGACGTTCGCGCCATCGTCTTCGCCTCGGCCAAGAAGACGGGCTTCATCGTCGGTGCGGACATCGAGATGATCCACGCCGTGGAGACGGAAGAGGCCGCTGCCAAGCTCTCGAGCGACGCGCAGCTGTCGATGAATCGGCTCGAGGCCTTTCCCAAGCCCGTGGTCGCGGCCATCGCCGGCGCCTGCCTCGGAGGCGGGCTCGAGCTCGCCTTGGCCTGCGCCGCACGCGTCGCGAGCGATCAGAAGTCCACCAAGCTCGGTCTGCCCGAGGTGCAGCTCGGCCTGCTGCCCGGTGCCGGCGGCACACAGCGCCTGCCACATCTGATCGGCGTGCAGGCTGCGCTCGACCTGATGCTCACGGGCCGGCAGGTGAACGCCAAGAAGGCCAAGAAGCTCGGCCTGGTGGACGAGGTCGTGCCAGCGGCCATCTTGATCGACGTGGCCCTCGAGCACGCCAAGAGGCTCGCCGCGCGCGTGCCCGAGCGCAGGCCCGGTTTGGTCGACAGGCTCACGGACAAGGAGGCTCTGGCGGAGCTCGCGCTGGCCAAGAACCCCCTCGGGCGCAAGTTGCTCTTCGATCAAGCGCGCTCGCGTCTGCTGGCCAAGAGCCGCGGCAACTATCCCTCGCCCGAGGCGATCCTGCGCGTCGTGCGCGTGGGCCTCGAGCGCGGCATGCAGGCCGGCCTCGCGGCGGAGTCCGAGGAGTTCGGCAAGCTCGTGATGAGCCCCGAGGCGGCACAGCTGATGGGCATCTTCTTCGCGACCACCGCGATGAAGAAAGACTCGGGCGTCGACGACCCGAAGGTGAAAGCGCGCCCTGTGACCAAGGTGGGCGTGCTCGGCGGCGGTTTGATGGGCGCGGGCGTCGCCTTCGTCACGGCCACGCGCGCCAAGAAGCACGTGCGCTTGAAGGACAAGGACGACGCGGGCGTGCTGCGCGGGCTCGCCCACGTGCGCGCCGAGCTCGACAAGGGCGTGAAGAGGAAGCGCCTGACGCGGCAGGCGGCGGACGCGCTGATGCATGAGGTCACGGGCACCACGGACTACTCGGGCTTGCGCAACGCCGAGGTGGTGATCGAGGCCGTGTTCGAGGATCTCGAGCTGAAGCGCCGCATGCTGCGCGACGTGGAGGCCGCCGGCGGTCCCGAGGTGATCTTCGCCTCCAACACCTCGAGCCTGCCCATCACGGCCATCGCCGAGGCGAGCGCGCACCCGGAGACCGTGATCGGCATGCACTACTTCTCGCCCGTCGAGAAGATGCCCCTGCTCGAGATCATCACCACCGACAAGACCGCCGATTGGGTCACGGCCACCTGCGTGGCCCTGGGCAAGAAGCAGGGCAAGACGGTGATCGTCGTGCGCGACGGCGTGGGCTTCTACACCACGCGCATCCTCGCGCCGTTGATGAACGAGGCCGCCTACCTGCTCTCCGAGGGCGTCGCCATCGAGCGCATCGATGGCGCCATGGTGGACTTCGGCTTCCCCGTGGGGCCCATCAAGCTCACGGACGAGGTGGGCATCGACGTGGGCGCGAAGGTCGGCAAGGTGTTGGTCGAGGCCTTCGGGGATCGCCTCTCGCCACCCGAGGGCATGGAGCGCTTGGTCGCCGATGGGCGCTCCGGACGCAAGAACGGGCGCGGCTTCTATCGCTACGATGGCGAGAAGGGCGTGGACAAGAGCGTCTACGAGGTGCTCGGTGTGAAGCCGACCAACACCGGCATCAGCGATCACGAGATCGCCTGGCGCTGCACTCTGGCCATGGTCAACGAGGCTTGCCGCTGCATGGGCGACGGCATCCTGCGATCGGCGCGCGACGGCGACATCGGCGCCATCTTCGGCCTCGGCTTCCCGCCCTTCCGCGGCGGCCCCTTCCGCTTCGCCGACGGCATCGGCCCGGCGGAGATCCTCAACCGCCTCGAGGCCAGAGCGCTTCGGCGCGCGCTTCGCCGCCGCGCCCATGCTGCGCGAGCTGGCCGAAGCGGATGGCCGGTTCCACAGCGCGTAGGTCGCAGCAGATGGGCGCACGCGTGCGCTCGGCAATTTTCGTGTCGCTGACAGCGGGCGGCAGCTGTGGCATCGTGCGGCCGTCTCGGAGGCTCGATGTACGACGCGCTGCCCACCTGGCTCCAAGAGTTCATGCCGATCCTGATCCTGCTGGCCGTCGTGGCGGTGGTGATGCTGCGGCTGCCGAAGATCGACCTCGGTCACTCCAAGGCGTTCATGCATCGCCGGCTAGTGAACTGGCTCCCGCTGGGATTGACCTACGCCTTCCTCTACATGGGGCGCTACAACCTCACGGTCGCCACCGAGCACCTCGGCGACCGCATCAACAACGAGGGCTTCGGCACGGTCTTCTTCTGGGGAACGCTGACCTACGGCGTCTCCTTCGTGATCAACGGTCCGCTCACGGATCGCATCGGCGGGCGCAAGACGATCCTGATCGCCGCCATCGGCTCGGCGACCATGAACGCGGCCATGGCGGCACTGATCCTCTTCGACTACCGCGGAGACTTCGTGGTCGCCTTGTCCGTGCTCTACGCGCTGAACATGTACTTCCAGAGCTTCGGCGCGGTCTCCATCGTGAAGGTGAACTCCGCTTGGTTCCACGTGCGTGAGCGCGGCGTCTTCGGCGGCATCTTCGGCATCTTGATCTCCCTGGGTATCTACTTCGCCTTCGACGGCGGCCGCATGATCGTGGAGGCGCACCCCGTAGAGTGGGTCTTCCTCTTCCCCGCCATCGTCTTGATCTGCTTCGCGGTCATCGACTTCTTCTTGGTGCGAGATACCCCCGGCGACGCGGGACACGAAGACTTCGACACGGCCGACGCGTCGAGTGGCGACACTGGGCCTCGCCTGCCCGTGCTGCAGGTCTTCCTGCGCATGGCCAAGAACCCCGTGATCATCACCATCGCCCTGGTCGAATTCTGTAGCGGCTTCTTGCGCAACGCCATCATGCATTGGGGTATCAAGTTCGCGAGCCAGACCGGCCAGATGACGCACTTCGTCTTCCACAACTGGGGCCTCTTGCTCTGCTCTGCGGGCATCCTCGGCGGCGTGACGGCGGGCATAATCTCGGATCGCGTCTTCGGCTCACGTCGCGGGCCCGTGGCTGCGCTGCTCTACGGGATCATGCTCGTGGGCGCCCTCGCGGCCATTTTCCTCTTGGACACTCCGGCCATCGGCTGGATCGTGATCTTCATGTCCCTCGCGATCATCGGCGTGCACGGCATGCTCTCGGGCACGGCCTCCATGGACTTCGGCGGAAAGCGCAACGTGGGCGTGGCGGTGGGCATCATCGACGGCTTCGTCTATTTGGGCACGGCCCTGCAGGCGATCACCTTGGGACATCTCTTGCCCTCGGGCGACGCCGCTCGTGTGGTCGGCAACTGGTCCAACTGGCCTCTGGCGATGGTCCCGGCGGCCATCGTCGGCTTGGCCCTTGCGATCCGCGTCTGGCACGCCATGCCCAAGCCTGCGCAGGAGCCCGCCCCGAAGGCCGATGCCGCCTAGGCGCTGCGGAAGTCGCGCAGAACGGGCAGGTCTTCGATGGGCTGGGGCGCTCCGCCGGAGATCTCCACCAGAGCGATGTCTGCGCCCGGGAAGCTCGCCCTCGCCAGCTCTATGCTCGACACCTCGCTGCCGAAGAAGGCGAGCACGTCGCCCGTCTCTGCGAACTGCGGGATCACCGCGCGCCCGAAGGCGTCGTCGCTGAGCGTCGCGTCGGGCTTCAGCGCGAGCTGCACACCGGGTGAGGCCACGGGGAAGGCGTGGTCTCGCAGCGCCGCTATGGTACCCAAGAGCATGCCGGGCACGTCTCTCCGAGAGAGATAGGCCACGCAGCAGCCCACGCCACGAAGTTTCCGAACGTATTCGGCAGCGCCGGCGTTGGGCTCGTCGTGAACCACATAGTCATCGGCGTGGTATCGCTCGTGCCAGAAGCCCACCACGTCGCGCACGAAGTCGGCGCGGGTCACGCCGCCCTCGCGCAGGGTGTCCGAGAGCAACGGGTGCACCTGGCCGAGTTCGAGCGCTCTCAGACCCTCTGCTACATCAGGATAGTCGAAGGACACGTCTTCCGCATACTCGCGCAGGATGCGCAGGGTGCGCGGCCGAGTGTCGAAGAGCACGCCGTCGAGCCCGAAGATGACGACGGGCGGCGGCCCGCCGTCCGCAGCGGCCACCGTCGCGCGATCGTGTACGCGCCCGAGCACGTCGAGCTGATGCGGTAAGGGTGGGGGAAGCACCCACGCAAGGTATCGCAGCATTCTCTTCCTGGCGATCAAATATCAGATGCGGAATCGCGCACAATCGCACTCGCCCCGCCTTGAAAGCTTGCGTTTTCGACCGTATCCTCACCGGTTCCATCGTGTCGCCAGCGGCCGGTTGCGCGAGACGGTTGAGCGCGCTAGTTTCGGCGCCTCGCGGGCTCCCCGGAGATGTCCAAACACTGGACGTCCACAGATGGCGCCACCGCGACATGAGCCCGATGCGGGCAATTTCATGAGTGAGCAGGCCCCCGACGAGCGCTTCGAGCGACACAGCTCCACTCCACCGGAGATCTACGCTCCCCGTGGGCGAGGTTTGGGCGTGTTGGTGATCGAGAGCGACCCCGATCTGCAATGGCACCTCGCTCGCATGCTCACCGTGCGCGGTCATCGCGTCGTGGGCACGAGCTCTGGAGACGGCGCCCACGCGCTGCTCGAGCGCTGGCCCGCGGATCTCGTGGTGGTCGGCGAGGACCTCCCCGGCATGGACGGATTCGAGGTCTGTCGGCGCATTCGCGAGCAGCTCGAGACGGTGGAGATCTTGCTCGTGGCCTCGGGACACAGCGCCGACGCCAAGATCGCCGCGCGGCTGGCCGGCGCGGCGGTCTGCATCGAGCGTCCGCTGGCGCCCGGGGCCTTGGCGAAGGCCCTGCATCCCCTCGAAGCGCGCGCCCGTGAACGCCAGGCCGCGGCGGTGGCCGGCGAGGCCGGCGATTGACAGGGCGCAGGGCGAGTGAAACGCTGCCTCCCCGCGGTGATTGAAAGCGTGCGCGACAGCCCCACAGCAGAGGACCTCGAGGCTCATGAGCGGCGCTCGGGAGGCCCTCGACGCGCGTCGGCGTGGGTGCGCGTCTCCACACTCGCGGCCCTCGTCGCCTTGCTCGCTGCGGCCAGCGTCGCCGGAGGGCAGCGCGATACCATCGGCGTCGACGAGATCCACCCGGGCATGCGCGGCTATGGGCTCAGTGTGTTTCGTGGTGAGGTGCCGGAGCGCTTCGACGTCGAGGTGATCGACGTGCTGCACGGCTTCCGGCCCAATCAGGATCTGATCCTGATCCGCACTCCTCACCCGGTGCTGAATCAGGCCATCACCGTGGGCGGCATGAGCGGCAGCCCGATCTACCTCGACGGGCGCCTCGCCGGCGCCTACGCCTACGGCTGGCCCTTCGGCATCGAACCCGTGATCGGCGTCACGCCCATCGCGAACATGCTGGCCGAGGGTCGTCGGCCCACGCGAGATGGCGCCTTCCCCGGCGCGACTCCGCTCTCGACCCGTCCTCCGACCAGGCGGCGGCCACGACCTCGGAGACCCCGCGTGAGCTACGACGGAGGACCCGTCGACCCTCTGGCGGCTCTGCGCCAAGAGGTCGCGCGGCTGGGCTTCCGAGCGCCCGCGGGCAGACGAGACCTCTCCCGCGCGGTGCCGGTCGCGACCCCGCTGATGCTCGGAGGCTTCACGGACGAGGCGGCCCGACTGCTCGACGCCCAGCTCTCGCCCCTCGGTCTCGACAGCGCGCAGGCCGGCGGTTCGGGTACGCACGCTGGCGCCCACGGCCCGGCTCGCTTCGTCAACGGCGGCGTGATCGGCGTCAGCCTGATGCGTGGCGACATGGACGCGACCGCCATCGGCACCGTGACCCACGTGCTCGGCCGCCGCCTCGTGGCCTTCGGTCACCCGATGATGAACGCCGGGCAGGTCGGTCTGCCCACCACGACGGCGCGTGTGCTGCACATCCTGCGCAGCCAGAACCGCTCCTTCAAGATCGCCGAGGCCGAGGTGCCCCTAGGCACGCTGATCCACGATCGTCCCTCCGCGATCGTCGTGGACAGCGGGTTGCGAGCCGCCACCCTCCCGCTGCGAATTCGCGTTCACGGGGTCGAAGACGCGCCCAAGACCGAGTGGAACGTCGAGCTCGCGAGCCAGCGCAACCTCACGCCCGCGTTGGCCTTGGCGGCGCTCACCAACGCGCTCTCCGCGACGGCCTCCGATCGCACGGACCTCGGCTATCGTGCCGTCACTCGGGTCGAACTCTCGGGGCGCGCTCCCGTGGTCCTCGAGGACTCGGGCGTGATGCACAACGGGCCCGTCGAGGCCCGCGCGCTGATCTCGATTCGACTCTTCCGCGTGCTCGCCGCCGCCTACGACAACTCCTTCGAAGACGTCCATGTGCGCCGCGCTCAGGTCGACCTCTATCTCGACTATGGTCACGCCCTCACCCAGATCGTCGGCGCCTCCGTTCCCAGCGAGGAGGTGGATCCCGGGAGCGTGGTGCCGGTGCGCGTGACCCTGCGTCGCTATGGCGAGGCCGCGACCACCCGAGTGGTGAGCCTGACCATCCCCCGGCGCGCTGCTGGAGAGACGCTCGAGCTGACGCTGCGTCCGGGCGACGAGGTCACGCCGGATCGGCCGACGCCGCGCAGTCTCGCTGACGTGCTCGACAACATCGCCAACGCCTACCCCGCCACCTCCCTGGTGCTCAGCCTGAAGATGCCGTCGCGCGGCCTGCGGTTCCGCGGTCACGTGGTCACGGCCTTGCCTCGCTCCGCCCTCGACACGCTCACGACCAGCGCGAGCACCGGCCCTTCTCGCCCCTTCATCACCTACGAGCGCTCGCTCGTACCCCTTGGGCAGGTGCTCACCGGCTCCGCCACCCTGAGACTGCGCGTCCGCGCCACCCCGAGACAACATCCGTGATTCAGCCCTCTCTCTCGAACTTCGCACGACCTCGACTGCTCGTACTCGTCCTCGCCTCTGCCCTGCTCAGTGGCGTGTCCTTGGCCGTGCTCTCATCGGCGGCTGCCACCTCGACCCAGAGCTTCCTGCTCGACGACGCCGCTTCACTCTCCGCGGGTGAGCTCGACGGCACGGCCGTTTACTCCACGGGCTACGTCACGGCGGGCCTAGAGGCGCGACGCATCGAACTCCCCGAGGCCGCCGTCGCCTTCAGCATGGCGCAGCGGGAAGACGGCACGACCTACGTAGGTACCGGCGACGAGGGGCGCATCTATCGCCTGCGCGGAGACCAGCTCAGCGTCTTCGCCGAGACCCATCAGCTATTGGTCTCCTCTCTGGCCATCGGCCCAAACGGCACGCTCTACGCCGGCACCATCCCAGAGGGAAAAGTTTTTGCGATCACCCCACAGGGTGAAATCCGAGAGTTCGCTCAGCTCGAAGGCGCCCAACATATATGGGCGCTCGCCTACGACGCGCGCCGCCGACTGCTCTTCGCCGGGACGGGACCGGAGGGTCGCGTCTTCTCCATCGACGCGGCCGGGCGAGCCCAGGTCTACTACGACAGCCGCGCCGGACACATCCTCAGCCTGGCCCTCGACACGGACGGCGCGCTCTACGCGGGCACCAGCGACGACGCCCTCGTGCTTCGACTGCGGGCGCCCGGTCAGGCCGACGTGGTCCACGATTTCCCGGGCAACGAGATCACGGCCCTGGACGTGAGGGATGGGGTGCTCGCCGTGGTGGCCAATGACATGCCCGCGCCCGCCATCGCCCTCGGCAGCAGCAAGAACACCAAGGCCCGGGCCAACACGCGCCGACGACGAACGGGCAAGGGCAGCCTCTTCCACGTCGACGCCCAAGGTCGAACCGAGCGCATCTATCATGACGACGCCGCCCATTTCACCGCGGTGGAGCTGGCCGAAGACGGAAGCATTCAGCTCGGTGTGGGCAAGGACGGGCGTGTGCTCTCGATCCAGCCCGACGGAACCTGGGCCACGCTGCTCGACCTGGACGAACGTCAGGTCTTGGCGCTCTCCACTGGGGGCCGAGAGCCCGTGGTGCTCACCGGAGACTCCGGGGCGATCTACCGCATCCGCCGGGGTGCGCCCGAGCGCGGCCTATGGACGAGCAAGGTGCTCGACGCCCACTTCGAGGCTCGCTTCGGGCGCTTGAGCTGGCGCGCTCAGGGCACGCTCGAGGTTCAGACCCGAAGCGGCAACACGGAGGAGCCCGACGACACCTGGAGCGACTGGTCTGCGCCCATGACGAGCCCGGGGCCGACCCGCAGTCGGGCCGCGCGCTTCGTGCAGATTCGCGCCCGCT
>JAADHO010000368.1 GCA_013151775.1 Deltaproteobacteria bacterium
CGCGTCCAGGGCGGCCGCGTCCAGGGCGGCCGCGTCCCGCAGGCCAGCGTCCGCGACTGCTCCCGCGTCGGGCATGCCCGCGTCCGGCGCCATCAGCATGGAGACGTCGTAGGTCTCGTTCCACCACGAGCAGGTGCGGGGCTGACAGCCGCCCGCCGCGACCACCTGCGCGCTGCCCGCGTGCAGCACGAGTTGATGAAAGGCGCGCGCCGTGATGGCCTCCTCGATCAAGCTGAACTCACCCGAGGCGGGATCCCAGATCTCGTTCGTGAGGTCGCAATCGGTCGCGGAGGAGCAGCCCTGGCTGAGCATCACGCTGCCGTCCGGGAGCGTCAGCGCGACGGCGCCGAGGCGAGGTTCGCGCTGGTCGCCTGTGCGCGTGAAGGCGTCGGTGGCGGGGTCGAAGATCTCCGCCGTGGCGAGCACCCTCGCGCAGTCCTGGGTAGCGCAGCCGCCGCCCAAGAGCACGCGCCCGTCCGAGAGCGTAGCGGACCAATGACCCCCGCGAGCCGTGCTCATGTCCCCCACCAACTCCCAGCGATCGAGGTCGGGGTCGTAGACCTCGGCGCTGGCCAGGGTCGTCGCGCAGACGATCGAGCTACAGCCGCCCGCCGCCAGCACCCGACCGTCGGCCAGCACGCGAACGGCGGCCCGACCGCGGGCCACGTTCAACGGAGCCAAGGGCTCCCACAGCTCGGTCACGGGGTTGAAGGCGACGCTGTCGACGCGGCACGAGGCGTCGTCGCAGCCGCCGGCCAGCAAGATGCGTCCGTCGGGCAGGCGCGCGCTCAGCATGCCCGCTTGGGCGCTGGGCAAATCGGCCACGGCGCGAAAGGAGCTCGAGCGAGTGTCCCAGATGTCCGCCAGGGGCGTCACCACGCTGCAGTCGGCGTTGGCGCAGCCGCCGGCGATCAGGATGTTGCCGTCGAGCAGCTTCTCGTGGACGTGAAAGAAGGACTTGAGGTTGGCCTCGCCCAATCGCGACCAGGTGCGTGTGTCGAGGTCGAGGGCCTCCGCTGCGCCCAGCACGGAGCGGCAGGCGGGCAACGAAAGATCCCCGCTGCACACGCTCGAGGAGCAGCCGCCGGTGGCGAGCAGGCGACCGTCCGGCAGCTCGTCGAGGCCGTAGTAGAAGCGGCCGTAGGACATATCCCCCGTGGAGCGCCAATCCGGATCGACCAGAATCGGCGGCGTCAGGCTCGCGCTGTCGATCTCCGCCACGATGCGATCCCCGACCAACCGAATCCGGCCGTCCACGCGCCGGCCCGAGGCGTCCACGGCGAAGGGCGGGTTGGCGCGCATCCAGGGCACACCTCGCGCGTCCACCGCCTCGACCGCGGCGCCGGCCTGCCGCAGACGCACGATGTGCGGGCCGAGATCGACGCGAAAACTCCAGCGAGTAGGCGCATCACGCGTGCGCAAGAAGAGATATTCGTCCGTGTGTGTGGGCGTCGACTTGTAGAGCACGTCCGTGTCGCGGTAGGCGTCGGGGTACACGATCAGCCCGTCCTGGATCTGCACGAGGCTGCCGTTGCCGCCCTGCGGGAAGACGTCGATGAAGGCCGCCGGGTCTTCGCCACTCGCGATGCGCGTCGCACCGCGGAAGCTGCGCGCGAACTGCGCCGCGATGGTGTGACCCGAGGCGTCCTGCCAGCGCACGCGGGGGTGTGTGAGCGTGCTGTAGTCGGGCACCAGACGCTCGGACGCGTCCGTGGTGAAGCCCGCCGTCGCCACGATGCGGAACCAGCCGCGCGTGCTCGGGAACTGCTCGCGCACCCGATCCACGACGCGATCGGCGCCCTCGACGCTCCGCGGCACGCCTCTGGGCTGGGTCGCGCGCAGCGGCTCCGACGCCATCACGAGCGCGAGAAGCGTGAACGCGGCCAAGGCTGCAACGACGAGACGCATGCGCATTCGGGGCAGCTTGGTATGGGATGGCGACCGGGTCCAGTTGATCTCACACATGGCCGAGGACGCGTCGAAGTCCGCCCTTTCAAGCCGGCTGCACCCACGATATAAGGCCAGCGCTGGGGGGTCAGCTCGCAACGTCGCGGCTCGCCCGATTCAACGGTCATCGCAAAGGAGACGCTTGTGGAAGACGCAATTCACGGAATGACAATGAAGGACTGCGCCGAGGTCATGTCCAAGGACGGCGAGCTGAAGGCGCAGTATGGCGAGCGGGACTACAAGCCTCATCTCGACCAATACCTCGCCGGCCGTGGCGTCGACCAGAACACCTGGGCCCACGCCTGGAACGGCTGGTGGGAGCGCATGGAGGCGGATCCGAGCGGACAGCTGCACGCCAAGTTCTCGATCATGCAGCAAGAGCTGACCATGAAGGCGCACATGGCGGATGTGCCCGACGCGAGTCAGGACGCGAAGGAGGGAGTCACTCTGGACGTCTACGCGCAGATCATGGCGAAGATCGCCGGAGGCGAGGACGCCAACGCCGTGCTCGGCGCGCAGGGCATCCCGATGGATCAATGGCAGCGCGCGCAGGAGGCGTGGAACGGGGCGATGGCGGCCGACACGGACCATCACCTGACCACTCAGTACGGCATGCTCTACGCCAAGTATACGCCTGGTTTCCAGCAGCAGATGCAGGATCAGACGGCGGCGATCATGGCCCAACGTCATGCCGAGCGCGCGGAGGGTGTGGATGACGAGCCCGAGGTGGAATACACCTTCGACGACGCCGTGGCCGAGCTGGACTCGCCCAAGCCGAACACGCGCTGGACGGCCGCGCATCACGTGGCGAACTTCTGGGATATCGGCGATCGGGACGAAGATCCGCGCCTGAACGACGCGGCCAAGAAGACCATCCCGCTGATGATCGACTGCCTCGAGCATCACGACGAGTTCACCGCCAGCAATGCCGAGTCGCTCGCGCGTGATCTGTGCACCTTCGCGGCCGAGGGCTTCTTGGGCGCCCAGGCGGACGACGCCAAGCACGCCATGGAGATGTGTCTCGGGCGAGCCCAGGAGAAGCTCGCGACGCTGAAGGCCGCCTTCGCGCCCATCGCGGACAAGGCCGTGCCCGAGCGCGTGCGCATGCAGGCGTCGATTCAGGACTACACGTCGCTGACCGAAGAGCTCGAGGAGATGGTCTCCGAGTGGGACGAGAATCTCGGAGAGGCGCCGGCACCGTCTGCGTCCTCGGCTTCGTCTGGAGGCGCGGCCCTGGCGACCAGCGACGGAGGCGGCGGCGGATTCCTCGCCGTGCTCAAGCGCCTGCCCGTGATCGGCGCCATCCTGCGCATGCTCGGCCTCTGACCGCTGACGCTCAGCGGCGATCCTCGAGGGTGAGGGTCGCCGCGGCGGCGCACATCAGGCAGACGAGCGCGACGCGCGGATCATTCAGGCGCGACGTCGTCGCCGAGGTCAGTGGACAAGAAGACCTCGTGCACCTCGAGCACGTTCGTACCCGCGAACATCTCCTTGGGTGCCTTGTCGCGGTGCGCCTCGCGGAAGGCCTCGCTCTTCGTCCAGGCCTCGAAATCCTCGAAGCTCCTCCACCAGGTCTTCACCTCGTAGCTGCCCTCGCGCTCGGGCGCCGGCACGAAGCCGCCTCGCTCGTGGTCGAAGCGCATGGGCCGCGGCCGATGCACCTCGTTGCGCAAGAAACCGGGCGAGCGGTCCACCAGATGCACGCGGCGACGAAAGCGGTCCTCGAACCTCTCCTCCCAGCCTGGGGCGACGGGGATGCGGTTGGTGACGACGAAGACGGGTTTGGGCTCGCTCACGCCGTCACTCTCCCAGCTTCGAGCGCAGGGTGAGCACGGGGCACTCGGCGTGGCGCACGACGTTCTCCGCGACGGATCCGATCAGAAAATGCGCGAGACCGCTGCGACCGTGGGTGGCCATCACGATCATGTCGGCGCCCTCCTTCACGGCGTAGTGCACGATGCCGTCTGCGGCGTTGCGGCTGATCACCAGCGCGGTCTTCACGTGCTCGAAGTCCGCGAGCTTCTCGTCACGAATGCGCGTGAGCTCGGCGTGCACCTTCGCCTCCACCTCGGGCTCGATCTCAGGCTCCGTCATGGTGCCGAGCCCCGGGGCGCCGACGGTGAGCGGCGTCGGATCCATCACATGAACCAGCGTGATCTTGGCCTCGTTCTGCTGCGCCAGGATGCAGGCTGCGTCGATAGCCAGCATGGAAGACGGGGAAAAGTCGGTGGGGACGAGGATGTTCTGGGTCAACTTCATGATCTCTCCGTGGCGGCTCGCGCGCCGGACGAGCGATGATCTAGAGGAACGCATGGCCAACCGCAACCGACGGGAGGTGACCGACGGTTGCACACAGCGGAGGGCCGCCCTACCCTCGCGCCGATGCGCATTCAGGTGAACGGTGAGGAGCGGGAGATCGAAGCCGGCGCCAGCGTTCGCAGCCTGCTCGAGGCCATGCAGCTTGGCGACGTGCTCGTCGCCGTCGAGCGAAATGAAGAGATCATCCCGCGCGCCGCGCACACCACGGCGACCCTGAACGAGGGCGACGTGGTCGAAGTGGTCCACTTCGTGGGCGGCGGCTGAGCGCCCACGGGGAAACACACGAGAACACACGGAGCCGCGACAGCATGCAAGACGACACCTTCTGCGTAGGAGAGCTGAACTTCCGATCCCGGCTGCTCACGGGCACGGGCAAGTACCCGAGCCTCGAGGTGGCTCGTGAGGCCATCCGCGAGTCGGGCTCCGAGGTGGTCACGGTGGCCGTGCGCCGGGTGGACCTCTCGGCCCGCGGGGAGGGCTCGATCCTCGGCGTGCTGAAGCAGGCGGGCGTCACGCTCTTGCCCAACACGGCTGGCTGCGCCACCGCCAAGGAGGCCGTGCGCACGGCGCGCCTCGCCCGCGAGATGCTCGACACGACGCTGATCAAGCTCGAGGTGATCGGCGACTCGGAGACGCTCTATCCAGACATCCCCGAGACCTTGGACGCGGCGAAGATTCTGGTGAGCGAGGGCTTCACCGTGATGGCCTACACGACGGACGATCCGATCACCGCACGCAAGCTCGAGGACCTCGGCTGCGCCGCCGTCATGCCCCTGGCCGCGCCCATCGGCAGCGGGCTCGGCATCCAGAATCCGTACAACCTCGAGATCATCAAGGGGCGCGCCGAGGTGCCCATCCTGGTCGACGCGGGCGTGGGCACGGCCTCCCACGCGGCGCGCGCCATGGAGCTGGGCGTGGACGGCGTGCTGATGAACACCGCCATCGCGGGGGCCAAGGATCCCGTGCGCATGGCGCGGGCCATGCGGCGCGCCGTGCAGGCCGGGCGGGACGCCTTCCTGGCTGGCCGCATCCCGCAGAAGCTCTTCGCCACCGCCTCGAGCCCACTTCAGGGCGTCATCGGCTCCGAGCACGCGTGAAGGCCGCGCTGCTCGTCCTGCTGCTCTCCTTCCTGGGCGCACCCTTTCAGTGCGCGTCCGATCCGGATCCGGCGCGGCGCATGCAAGACACGCCCTCCGAGGCGCTCTGGAACCTCGCCGAGCGTTTTCGCGAGCAGGGTCAGGCCGAGGCGCGGGAGGAGACCCTGCGGGAGATCGTGCGCAGCTACCCGAACAGCCGCGAAGCCGAGCGCTCCCGGCTCGTCCTGCACGAAGACCACGATGGCGAGCCGGCGGCCGCCAGCCCGAGCCCATGAGGCGGGCGGCGCCTCGGCTGCTGATGATCACGCCTGAGCTACCCACAGCCGAGCTTCTGACGCGCGTGGACGCAGCCCTGCGCGGGACAGGCCCCGAGGCCGACGTGCTGCTGCGGCTACCCTCGGCGGCGGATGGTGTGTTGATGGACGCGGCCCTCAGGCTGCGTGATGTCACCCGCAGGCGCGGCGCCCGGCTGCTGATCAGCCGGCGGGCGGACGTGGCGGCCTTGGCGAACGCGGACGGCGTGCAGCTGCCCGAGTCGGCGCTGGGCGTGGCGGAGGCGCGGCGTCTACTGCCCGATGGCGCCCTGATCGGCTGCTCGCGTCACGACTCCGCGGGGCTCGCGGACGCCGCGTCCCAAGGCGCAGACTACGCGACCTTGAGCCCGATCTTCGAGGTGCCGGGCAAGGGCCCCGCCCTGGGTCTCGCGCGCTTCGCGGAGCTGGTGAGCGCGGCGAGGCTGCCGGTGCTAGCCCTCGGTGGATTGCACGCCGAGCGGATCCCGGCGACCTTGGCAGCCGGCGCCTTCGGGGTCGCCATCACGCGCGCCCTGCTCGGCGCGAGCGACCCAGAGACCGCCGGGCGAGGTCTGAGGCGCGAGGCCCGGCTCTGAAGGCTTGACAGCGTGGGCACCTGCCGCGAATAGAGGGCTGTGAAGAAATTTCTGAAGATCCTGTTCAAGATCGTGATCTGGGTCGGGGGCTTCGTGCTGATCGTCGGCGGCGTGATGCGCTTCTTCTTCGTCGACGAGGTCATAGTGGGCCACAACGGCATGGCGCCCACGATGATCACAGGTGAGAAGGTCTTGCTGTGGCGCGGCGCCACGCCCGACATGGGCGACATCGTGGTCTGCCGGCACCCGGGGCAGCCGAACGTCTTCGTGATGGGCCGCGTGATGGCCCTCGGGGGCATGCACCTCTCGGCGCCGCGCGGCCAGCTCACGATCGAGGGATCCACGCCCGATCGGGACATCGAAGGCTACCCACGCTTCCACGACGTGGACCACGACGTGACGACCGAGATGACCTACGGCATCGAGAAGCTCGGCAACACCGACTTCACCTTCTTCGAACCGCGGCACTACAGCTTCCGCCTGCGGGAACATCGCGTGCCGGACGACAAAATCTACCTGCTCGGCGACAACCGCGGCTACATCGGCCAAGACAGCCGCTATTTCGGCGACGTGGATCCCGGCACCTGCCGAGGTACGATCTTCATGCGCCTGCAACCAGTGGACGACGAGGGCGCGGAGTTGGGACACGGATGGCTCGACATCTTGGACTGAAGGCGGCCCTCGGCCTGCTGCTCGTCACGGCCGCGCCCGTGGTCGCGCAGGACGCTGGCGTAGCGCGCCCTCCGCGAGCGCGCAGCCCCGGTGGCACGACCACGCCGCGCTATCTGCCCGCGATGCGCGAGGTGCTCGAGGCCATGGCGCTCGCCCCCGAGTGCGAGACGCTCTCCGCCGCCCGGGCCCGCTGCAGCGTGCGTCACGTGGACGCCGAGGCGCGCCGCGAGATCGTGCTCACCCTGGTCTACAGCGACGTGACGGACACGCTCTATCTCTTCGTCCCGCGGCTGCTCACGTCGGCGCCCGAAGACTCGGCTACGCCGGCTCTCCTGCGACGCTTGATGGAGCTGAACTACCGGCTCCTTGGACCAAAACTCGAGTGGGATCCCGCCACTGGCGAGGTGCGCCTGAGCGCCGTGCTGCACACGGACTCCAACCTCGACCGGCGCGCCCTGCGCTCGCTGGTGCGCACGCTCTTCGCCGTGGCGGATCGCTATCAGCCGGAACTCACGCGCGTCCTCGAGCGCGCCGACGACTAGCCTCAGTCTGCGCGCAGGCGCACGGGCACACTGAGCACCACGCGCCCCGC
>JAADHO010000171.1 GCA_013151775.1 Deltaproteobacteria bacterium
GCCCTCGAGCCCGGCTTCTGGACCGTGACCGTCAACGGCGAGGAGGCCTTCGACCTTCCAGTGCAGTTCGACTCGGGGCTCGTGCCACCGACGACCACCTGCGTCAGCTACGCCGAGGGTGATGCCTGCGGCGAGGACCCCTCGATCGCCAGCGCGACCGACTTCGACCGCCTCTGCATCGAGAGCCAACCCGACCCGAGCGACCCGCCGATGCTGAGGCTCGACTATCTCTGCGCTCGCTGCGGAGACCTCGACGGAACCTGCTCGGTGATGCTCGAGCCTCGACTCACGGACGACCTGTTGCCGGGCGGCGAGCTGCGCGTCACGGGCACGAGTTTCGCAACCCGCTGCGACATCGACTGCCCCAGCATCTGCATCGAACGCTCACGCCGCTGCGCCATCCCGGAGCTCACAGCCGGAGACTTCTACCGCGTGTGGCTGGGCGGCCACGAGGTCTACAGCTTCATCGCGGGCGAGCGCCCGACGGCCTGCGTGGACCTCGTCCGCGATCTCTCACTCCCGGCGCCCTAGGCCGCCGAGCCCCGAGCCACCGCGATCCACCTCGACGTGCAGGGTTGGCGAGAGGTCGTGTATGCTCTTCGTCCGCGCGACGCGTGGAGGGCAGCATGCTGATCGTCACCAACCCGGGCTCCAATCTGAGCGAGACCATCATCGAGCGCTACGGCATCGCCATCACGCCGCAGCAGGTGGTGGTCGACGGAGTCAGCCACGACACGCGCGAGGGCGTGTCCCAAGCCGACGTGGATCGATGGGTCGCCAGCGCCAAGATCCACCCGCACACCCTCGGCACCTCCGCGGCCGAGTTCGTGGCCTTCTTCCGTCAGGTCGCGGACTCCTCGCGCGAGATCCTCGCGGTGCACACCTCACGCAAGATCATCCAATCGCACGACGCCTGCCTCGCGGCCGCCAAGACACTGCGCGAGCTGGGGCGAGATCCGCTCGAGATCGAGGTCGTGGACAGCACGGTTACGGATGGAGGAGCGGGCATGGTCACGCTCTTCGCCGCCACGGCCGCACAAAGCGGAGCGAGCCTGAGGAACGTGGCCGAGTGGACACGCGCCTTCGCCGCGCGAGGCCGCTTCGCCATCATCCCCGAGAGCCTGGACTGGACGGTCAAGGGAGGTCGCACGAGTTTCGCCCGCGCCTGGCTGGCCAACCTGCTCAAGCTGAGACCGCTCCTCACCATGGAGCAGGGCGAGGCAACGGTCGCCGCCAAGGTCCGCATCGACGCCGACCGCAGCCTGGCCATCGCGGACTGGCTCGAGAGCGAGATCGGCGCGGGCCGCCCCGTCTACGCAGCGGTCAACCATGGCGACGTGCGGGCCGAAGCCAGCGTGCTGATGCGTGAGCTCGACAAGCGCTTCGACATCCGCACCCGCGTGATTCGGCCCATCGGCCCAGCGGTCTACCTGCACACAGGCCACGGAACGCTCGCCGCCTACGTCGCGCCCATCGACGGCCTGCCCTTCGAGGCGCCGAGTCTCGGAGACATCGCCTGATCGGAAGCCATCAGAATATTATTGTCATATTTGGGCAATAGATTTACGATTCCGCAGGTATACTTGACGCAAATCAAGTGCGGAGGTGGCATGGTGGGTTCGACGGGTGAACGAGGCAGAGCAGGTGAGCGACGCGAAGCGACCCTCGCGCTCTTGGCGCAGGAGCCCGCGGGGCTGAGCAGCGGGAAAGTGGCGGCCCGCCTCGGGATCAGCCGACAGGCGGCCTTCGCGCACCTGAGCGCGCTCGCGGAGAGCGGGCAGGCGGAGCGCATCGGGCGAGGTCGAGGCACGCGCTACCGCCTGCGCACCTCGAAGGAGCCGAGCGCGGCGAACATCGGCGCCAGCGTGCTTCAGCGTGTGTTGGAGCCCGGCGACTCGCCTTGGAGTGAGCTCGCGTCCATGGCCCCCTTCGAGGGCATGAGCGCGTCCGCCTCGCGGCTCTTCGCAGACGCCCTCGAGCGCATGCTTCGCGGAGCGCGGCAGCGTGCCCCTGAGAGCGCGCTGCGCCTCGCGGTCTTCGAGCAGCAGGAGCACGTGATGCTCGAGCTCACGGACTCGGGCGAAGGCCTGTTCCGATGGACGCGCCGGCAGCTCGCCTCGCGCAGCGTAGAGGACGCGCGCCTCGCCCTGTCCAAGGGCCTCGGCGACGACGACCTGCGCTGGCTCGTGCGGGCCTCGGATCTCTTCGAGGTGGAGAGCGACGGCCTGCGTTGGCGCGTGGACAACCTGCGCGCGGATCAAACCTTGGGCTCACTCGAGAGCCCGCGTGACGGCACGCGCGTCCGCTTCTGGGGTGACCCCCTGCGGCCCATGAACGTGGACGCCCTCGGCGACACGCAGGAGAGCCACGCCTTGGTGCGGCTCTTCGCCACGGCAGAGAGCTTCGTCTCGCGTGACGAGGCACGCGCGCTGATGCGCGGACTCGAAGACGCGCGCCGTGTCGTACTCGACTTCGGTGGGGTGAGCGAAATCGGCGAAGCCTTCGCGGAGGAGATCTTCTGCGTCTGGGCGGAGAGTCACGTGCGGGTGCGGCTCGATCCGATTCGGATGCGCGCATGCGTCGCGGAGGCTATCCTGCGCGTGCGCCGCGGTGGCTGAGACTTCACGACGGCGGACACATGTCTGGGACTCCAAAGGATTGAACATGAAGCATTTCACCCTCTACGCTGGGCTCTGCGCCCTCAGCCTGCTCGCCACGAGCGCACCCGCGAGCGCGCAAGCGCTGCAGCAATGCCAGGGCATCGCGCTGACCGCGGACTCCACCTGCGAGGTGCAAGTCGCTGGCGGCTGCACCGCCCAATGCGAACCCGTCCGCTTCCGCGCGGCCTGCTCGGGCGAGCTGTGGGCGAGCTGCCAAGGGGACTGCACGGGCAGCGTCACCGCCTCCTGCACGGCGAGCTGCGACGTGACCGCCTGCGAGGCGCGCTGCGACGTGGACCCCGGCAGCTTCAACTGCCAGGCCGACTGCGACCTGCAGGCGAGCGCCTCGTGCGACGCCCAATGCTCGGACACGACGGGCGACGCGCAGGCCGAATGCACGGCGAGCTGCCGCAGCACCTTCAGCGCCGAGTGCAGCGCGAGCTGCCAAGCCACGCCCCCGAGCGCCAACTGCAGCGCACGCTGTCAGGCGAGCTGTGAGGGCTCCTGCCAGGCCGAGTCCACGCTCTCGTGCCAAGTCGACTGCCAGGCCGGCGGCTACGCCGACTGCTACACCAGCCTCGAGGGCGGCTGCACGAGCCGCTGCGAGGAGCCCACCGGCGCGCTCTTCTGCGATGGCCAGTACGTGGACGTGCGCGACTCGGTGCAGGCCTGCATCGACGAGCTGAGCGCCCAGCTCGACCTCGCGGTGGACGTCTCGGCGACGGGCAGCGCGGGCTGCGACGGCGGCACCTGCGTGGCCGAGGGCACGGTCAGCGTCGGCGGCTGCAGCGTCTCCTCAGGCGCGGACGCGGGTGGTGAGTCCGCCTGGCTGGCCCTGTTCGCCGTGGGACTCGTGGCCATACGCCGCCGCCGCTGACGATTTCGTCCATTTCGTCCATGGAAATCTTTCGGGCGAGCGATTCGTCTGTAAGGATGGGGCGTACCCTGTTCCATGGATGGCACGAAGACATGTCCTGTTTGTGGTCGGCGCTATGACGCCGCCGCGACCTTCTGCCAAAAGGACGGCTCGCCCCTAGAGATACGTGCGCCGAGCCCGGTGCCCGTGGCGGCCGACCCCTTCGAGCGCACACCCTACCGAGAGCCCGAGCCGCAAGACGATCCGCTGATCGGGCAAGTGATCCTCGATCAGTTCCGGGTGGAGGAGCGCATCGGCGAGGGCGGCATGGGCACCGTCTACCGCGCCCACCAGACGAACATCGACCGGGACGTGGCGATCAAGGTGCTGCGACCGGAGCTGCTCGCCAACACGGAGGCCGTGCGCCGCTTCAAGCGCGAGGCGAAGGTCGCCACCTCCCTCGACCACCCCAACGTGGTGCGCGTCTATCTCTTCGGACAGCTGCCCGACTCGCGGCTCTACCTGGTCATGGAGTACCTACGTGGCCGACCCATGACGGAGCTGCTCGAGGCCGGCGCCCTGCCGCTGAGCCGCGCTCTGCATCTGGCGATCCAGACCGCGCAGGGCATCGGCTCCGCCCACGCCATGGGCGTCGTTCACCGGGATGTGAAGCCCGAGAACGTGCTCGTGCTGAAGCGCGGCGACGACCCGGACTTCGTCAAGGTGCTCGACTTCGGCATCGCGCGCCTGCTCTGGGACCAGCACACCCAAGCCACCCAGGCGGGCACCATCTTCGGCACAGCGCGCTACATCTCGCCCGAGGGCGCGGCGGGTGAGCCCACGGATATGCGCAGCGACGTGTACTCCTTGGGTGTGCTGACGTATCAGCTCTTGACCGGGCAGACGCCCTTCGACGGCGAGTCGCCCGTGGCGCTGCTGATGAAGCACATCCATCAGCCCGCGCGCGATCTGCGGGAGACGCCCAGCGGGCGCTACGTCCCGGAGCCCGTCGCCAACGTGGTGATGCGCGCCCTGGCCAAGAACCCCGACGCGCGGGTCGATGACGCGCGGCGCTTCGCGGCGGCGCTGCTCGAGGCCGAGGCGCGCTCCCACATGACTCCGGGCATGGGCCGTGTGGACGAGACGCCGATCATCGCCCACGGCACGTTCACGCCCGTGACCTTGCCCGGGATCGCGGGCCTCGGTCGCAAGCGTCGCTGGCCAACCTTCGCGGGAGCCTTTCTGCTCGGCGCGGCGGCCGTCACCGGAGGAGCCTTTCTCGTGACGCGCCTCTCGGCCACGGACGCGCCGGCTCAGGTGGAGAGCGATCTGAACGCTCGGGCACAGCGCGCGCTGGCGGCGGGGCGCTACGACGCACCCAGCGGAGACAACGTGAAGGAGCTGACCGCGCGAGTGCTGGCGCAGACGCCGGGAGACCCCACGGCCACTCGGATCCGCCGTGAGGCGAGCGCCGAGCTCGCGGCACGTGCGCAGAGAGCTCTGGACGCGCGGCGGCTCTTCGATGCCCGCGCCGATCTCGATCGCGCCCTCGCGCTAGCGCCCGAAGAGCCCGCCCTCGCGCAGCTCGCGAGCGCGCTCGAGCCGCTTGAACGGGAGGCCGCCCTGCGACCCGGGCTGCGCGTCACCCCCGCGGAGCCCGTTGCGTCGCGCCCGGTGACCCTCGAGGCCGTGCTGCCCCAATCCGTGATGAGCTCCGACGCGGGCCTGTCGGGTTACTTCGAGGCCAGGCACGGTCACCTCCGCCCGATCCGTGTGGGCGCGGAGCGGCGCTCAGCGCGACGCTTCGTCGGCACCTACACCTTCCGTCACGTTGGCCACTACATGGTCACCTTCGTGCCCAGCGTCGGCGAGCGAGGTCCAACCGCGGGGGTGGACGTGCGGAGAAACTCGCGGCGACCCTCGGGAGACGGACCCACCACCATCCAGCAGCCAGCTCAGATGAACCCGACGGTGACGATGGAGCCGCGACCGCCAGTCGACGACCGCATCGATTGGTCCGCGCCGCCGCCGCCCGTCAACGGCGCGCCGCCCCGCATGACGCCGGCGCACTCGCCCACGCATCGATCGCCGAGCATGTCGCCAGCACATCGACCACACGACATGTCGCCGAGCATGTCACCAGCGCATCGACCACACAGCATGTCGCCGAGCATGTCGCCCCTCGTGCCGCCGCCCGACGACACGCCTCCGCCTCCTTGGACGGGCTAGCGCGCGTCGCCGTCGAGCGGATCTGCGCAGCCGTCTACCAGTCGATGATCGCCGCGCCCCAGGTGAAGCCCGAGCCGAAGGCGACGCAGCAGACCTTCTTGCCGCGCGTCAGCTGACCCGTCTGCTCCGCCTCCGCGAGCAGGATGGGGATGGTCGCGGCCGTGGTGTTGCCGTACTTCTGGATGTTGTGGAGGAACTTCTCCTCCGGCGCGCCGATGCTCTTCTGGATGTACTGGTTGATGCGCAGGTTCGCCTGATGGAAGGCGAAGAGATCCACGTCGTCGAGGGTCAATCCCTGGGCGGAGAAGGTCTGCATCATCACGCCGATCATGCGCTCGATGGCGTGCTTGAAGACGAGCTTGCCCTGCATCTGCGCCCACATCATCTCGGGCTGCACCTGCCCGACGCCGTCTGCGTTCTGCGGGATGAAGGGGCGCTTCGAGGTGTCCCAGACCTTCTGGCTCAAGACGTCCGCGTGGCGTCCATCGGCGCCGAGTTGGAAGTGACGGACGCCGCGATCTTCGTCGGTCGCGCTGACGATCACCGCGCCGGCTCCGTCACCGAAGAGCGCCGCCACGCCGCGTCCGCGGGAGCTCAGGTCGAGGGCCGCGGACTGCACCTCGGCGCCGATCACGAGCACGTTCTTCATGGCGCCCGACTGCACCATGCTGGTGGCCGTGGCCAGGCTGTAGAGGAAGCCGGAGCATTGGTTGCGCACGTCGAGGGCCGGCGGGAAGTGGCCCTCGTCGCACATGCCGAGCTTGCGCTGGAGGATCACGCCCGAGCCGGGGAAGGCGAAGTCGGGTGAGAGCGTCGCGAAGACGATCAGGTCGATGTCTTTGTTCGTCAGCTCCGCGTTCTCCAGCGCCATCTTCGAGGCGTGCACGGCCAGATCGCTCGGCGCGTTGCCCTCGTCGGCGAAGCGGCGCTCCTCGATGCCCGTGCGCTGACGAATCCACTCGTCCGTGGTGTCGATCCCATACTCCTCGCGCAGCTGATCGTTGGTCACGACGCGGGGCGGGACGTAGAAGCCGGTTCCGGAAATATAGGCGTTCGGCACGGTCGGTCTTCCCTTCGGAGGAGAGGTGAATCGGGACGTCAGTCTAGCGCAGCTGCCGAGCGTCCGCTGAGGTGATCTCGTCCTGCGCCCAGATAGACCCGAAAGCGCGAGCTGGAAGTGCCCCGCCCTCGACGCTCTCCTTGGCGTGCCGCGCCGGCGCCCCTATGCTCCGGCCGCCTTGACGTCCACGACCACGAACCCGGTCCTCGCGGGACGCGCCGCTGGCGTGCTCCTGCATCCCACGAGCCTGCCGGGAGAGGCCGGCGTCGGCACCTTGGGCGCGCACGCGCGGCGCTTCGTCGATTGGCTGGCCGCCGCGGGCTTTCGCTACTGGCAGATCCTACCTCTGGTGCCCGCGGGTCCGGGCGAGTCGCCCTACTCCAGCACCTCGGCGTTTCTGGGCAACGCGATGTTGGTGGATCTGCAGGAGTTGGCCCTGGACGGGCTGCTCAGCGAGCAGGAGGCGCAGCTCGAGCTCGGCGACACGGGCGAGGTGCACGATCAGGCCCTCGACGCGAAGCTGCCACGCCTCGCTCTGGCGGGATCGCGGCTGAGCGCCTCGAGCCTGGCCGACGACTACGACGCCTTCCGCGCGGAGGCCACCTGGGCGGACGAGGCGGTGCTCTTCGCCGTCTTGCGACGGGCGCACGACGAGGCGCCCTTCACGAGCTGGGCGCCTGGACTGCGGGATCGCGACGACGC
>JAADHO010000194.1 GCA_013151775.1 Deltaproteobacteria bacterium
GGCGGGCAGGTCTTCGAACACGCAGCGCATGCACGGGCCTCGCTGCCCGGCGGCGGCTAGGGCCCAGCCCGTCCAGCGCACCACTCCGGCGTGCACGGCGGGCACGGCCGCCATGCGCGCGGCGTCTGCGATCAGGAACTTGCTCGCCAGGTTGTCCGTGCCGTCGAGCACCAGGTCGTGCCCCGCGATCCGCTCCGCGGCGTCGGTCGGCAAGAGGCGCCACGCCAGGCTCGTGACCTCGAGGGTCGGTCGCAGCGCCCGCAGCGCCTCGGCCGCGGCCTCTACCTTCAGGCGTCCCTCGTCCTCGGCTTGGAACAGCGTCTGCCGGTGGAGGTTGCTCGCCTGCACGCGGTCGTCGTCCATCAGAGTCAGGGCTCCGAGCCCCGCCTGGACGAGCGCGCGCGTGGCGGCCAAGCCGCCACAGCCGACCACCAGCACGCGCGCCTGGGCCAGAGAGGTCACGTGAAGTAGGTCTCCAGGCTGAAGTAGCGCTCGCCGGTGTCGCAGAGGATGGTGACCACGCGCTGGTCGGGCCGCATCTCGGCCGCCAGCTGCGCCGCCACGTGCACGTTCGCGCCCGCGCTGATGCCCACCAAGAGGCCCTCTTCGCGCGCGAGGCGGCGCTTCATCTCCCAGGCGTCCGCGTCGCTCACGTCGCGGATCTCGTCCACCACGCTCGGGTCGTAGTTGTCCGGGACGAAGCCCGCGTTGAGGCCCTGGATCTTCGTCGGCCCCGGCGCGCCTCCCTGGAGCACGGGGCTCGCCGCCGGCTCCACGGCGATCACGCGGACCTCGGACTGGGCCGCCCGCAGAGCACGAGCGACGCCGGTGAGGGTTCCCCCCGTACCCACGGCCGCGACGAAGGCGTCCACGGGCGCGCCCTCCAGGGCCTCCTGGATCTCCCGCGCCGTTCCGTCCGCGTGGGCCTGTGGGTTCGCGGGGTTGGTGAACTGATGGGGCATGAAGGCGCCGCGCTCGGCCACGACGCGCTCGGCCGCCCGCAGCGCGCCCTCCATCGCCTCCTCGGGCTCGGTGAGGATGATCTCGGCGCCATAGGCCTCGAGCAGCTGACGACGCTCGAGGGACATGCTCGCCGGCATGCTGAGCACCAGCGGGTAGCCCTTGCGTGCGCACACTAGAGCGAGGCCGATGCCCGTGTTGCCGCTGGTGGGCTCGACCACCGTCTGCCCAGGACGCAGCGTTCCTGCTTGCTCGGCGCATTCGATCATGCGCAGGCAGATGCGGTCCTTCACGGAGCCCCCGGGCTCGAGCTGCTCGCATTTCGCCCAGACCTCGGCGCCCGCCTCGGCCACCACGCGGCGCAGACGCACGAGGGGCGTGGATCCGATCAGATCGATCACGCTCTCGACGACGGGGCTAGGGATCATGGGTGGCCTCAGATGGAGTAGACATAGCGGTGGGGCGGCTTGCGGTGCAGGCCCTCGGCCTCTCCGCGTTCACACAGGTCCTCGATGCTCAGAGCGTCCAGGCAGGCCTCCATGTCGGCCTCGAGATCGCGGAAGGCCCGGCTCGTGACCGCGCGCCCCGTGGCGTCTCCTCCGTGGCTCGCGTCGTCGAGGCGAATCTTGCCTTCGAGGGCGCGGATCACGTCACCCACGCTGATCTCCGCCGAGGCTCGAGACAGGGCGTAGCCTCCCCGGGGGCCGCGCTTCGAGCTGACGAGGCCCGACTTCTTCAGCTCCTGGAAGATCTGCTCGAGGAAGCGCACCGGGATCTCCTGGCGCTCGGCGATATGCTTCACCTGCGTCGCCTTGCCTCGCCCGTGGAAGGCGATGTCGAAGATGGCGCGCACGCCGTAGCGACCCTTGTTGGAGAGCTTCAACTTGTCCCTCATATGGGTTCTTACATCGGCAATGTCAACAACCGGCACCCTCCAGACCGGCGCGACGCCTTCCGGTGCGCTCCGAAGCATGTCTGGATTCCGAGGCCGAGGGATGCGAGCATGGTCGGACTGGAGAGCCTCGGGGGGCTACGCATCATGAAGGTCTGCGTCAATTGTCGAGCACGCTTTCGGGGAGATCCCGAATTCTGTCCCTTGGACGGAGGCCGGCTCATGCCGGTGAAGGATCCGCTGATCGGGCGCACCATCGCGGGCCGCTACGTGGTGCAGGAGCGGATCGGCGCCGGCGGCATGGGCAAGGTCTACCGGGCGCGGCAGGAGGTGCTCGGTCGGGACGTGGCGATCAAGTTCCTGTCGGAGCACCTGACGCACGATCCCTCGTATCGGAAGCGCTTCATGCGCGAGGCGCGCGCCGCCAACCGAATTCATCACGAGCACATCATCGACATCACGGACTTCGGCGAGACCGAGGATGGCTTGGTCTACCTGGCGATGGAGTACCTCGACGGCACGCCGCTGAACGAGCTGATCGCCCAAGGCTCGGTGCCCTTGGCGCGGGCGGCGCACATCGGCTTGCAGGTCGCGCGCGCGCTGGGTCGGGCACACGAACTCTCCGTGGTGCACCGCGACATCAAGCCCGACAACATCTATCTGCTGCGCGGCTACGATGGCGACTTCGTGAAGCTGCTCGACTTCGGCCTCGCCCACATCGCCGGCGAGCTCAGGGTCACGGCCACCGGGACCGTCTTCGGCACGCCCGAGTACATGGCCCCGGAGCAGGCGCGCGGGGCGCCCATGACGGCGGCGGCGGACGTCTACTCCCTGGGCTGCGTGATCTACGAGATGTTGACGGGGCAGCTACCCTTCACCGGCTCGACCCCGGACCTGGTGCTCAAGCACATGCGCGAGACGCCGCGGCCGCCCTCCTACCACAAGCCGAGCTTGTCGCCCGAGCTGGACACGCTGCTGCTCGCGTTGCTCGAGAAGGAGCCGGCGGATCGCCCCAAGGCCTTCGAATTGGCCGAGAGCCTCGCTACCCTCTGGGAGCGCCTGCGGCCGAGCATGGCTCCGCTGGGCAAGGCCCTGCCTCCCACGAATCCGCCGGCCGCGCCGCCCAAGGTGGTCGGACCCGCCGAGGAAGAGGAGCGCTGGAGTGAACGCGTGGAGCGACTCGAGGAGCTGCTCGCGCGCGCGCATCCAGAGGGTGACACGCCGCCCGAGCACGGCGCCGCGGTGGCGGAGCTGCGGCGCCGCCTAGAGGCGATCGCGGCGCTGCGCGGGCAGCTGAATCAGCGCATCACCCTGACCGAGTCCCAGAGCAGCAAGGTGCGCATCGTGCGCGGGCGCCTCGGAGGAGCCATCGAGGATCTCGCCCGGGACGAAGCGTCGCTCAAGCGACAGGCGCAGCAGGCGCGCGAACGCGTGCGACAGGCCGAGGAGACGATGCGAGAGCTGTCTCCACGGCTGCGGCGACAATGGCAGGCGCTGCCGCCACCCCCGCTGAAGCAGCCGACTCCGGCCGCGCTGGAGCATCTCGCAGACGTGGGGCGCATGGCGCGCGAGTGGCTGGACGCCGAGCAGGCACGGCTCGAGGGCGAGGACACGGCGCGCAGGGAGGAGACGCGTCTCGACGACCTGCGCTTTCAGCTCGCGCAGCTCAAGGGACGCCTCGGCTCGGTGGGCGCTGTCCAAGAGGTCGACCACGTGAAGCTCCGCGGAGAGGCCGTGGATATCGAGGCTCGCTTGACGGACGCGCTGGCAGAGATGGCGCGCCTCTCCGCGCCCGTGGTGCAGCATCTGGTGGGGTTTCCCGAACTCCGGGATCGCGTGCGGCTGCTCGGCAGCGTGTCCCTGTCGGTCTAGGCGCTGAGCCCGGCGTGGGTCGGCCTGGCGGAGTCTGGTCTGTGGCCGACGGGATCTGCGGCCGAGGTTGCGCTTGTGAATGGACGGGGCGTGTGCACGTCAGTAATATCGCCACGCCTTAGATGTGTGGGGGCTCTTCGAGGCCAGGATGCTGCGATGACGCGCGAACAATCGATCCAACGGGGGAGGATCCAGCGACTCGCCATGGCCTTGTGTCTGTGCCTGGCGGTCTCGGCCGCGTGGCCGACGCGAGCGGCCCACGCTCAGCGTTTCACGGACGAGGCCTATACGGCCGCCATCGCCCAGCTCTCGGCTGCGGATCCCGAGGCGCGCGTGCGGGCTCTGGATCTCCTCGGACGGCGCGGCTGGCGTCACAAGGACCAGATCGTTCCGCACCTGCGCCGGCTGATCCGCAACGATCCAGACTGGCGCGTGCGAGCCTCCGCCGGCAGGGCGGTGGGTCGACTCAGCGCTCGGGCCGCGGTGCCCGATCTGGTGGCGGCGCTGCGTGACTCCCAGGTGGAGGTGCGCGTGGTGGCGGCGGCGGCGCTGTGGCGCTTGCCGGACGCGGCCGCCGTGCCCTCCTTGATTCGGCTCACGCACGACTCCGATCCCTCGGCGCGTCAGTGGGCGGTCCTGGCGCTGGGCGTCGCCCGCGACCGGCGCTCCGTCACGGGCCTGGTCGCGCTGCTGACGGATCCCGTCGAGGACGTTCGCATGGACGCCATTCGCTCCCTCGGCAGGGTCGGGCATCCGACGGCCCTGACGCCCCTGAGCGCGCTGGCGAGGGACGCTGAGCGCCCGCTGGAGGAGCGGCTCGAGGCGCTGAACTCCATCGCGTCCTTGAGCGGGCCCGACAAGGTCAACGCCTTGGTGCAGGTGCTCGGCGACGATCAGGCGCAGGTCCGTTTGCGCGCCGCGGAGGCCCTGGGGCAGGTGGGCGACGCTTTGGCTGTGCCGGCACTGCGGCGCCGCCGGCAGCGGGAGCGAGACGCGACCGTGAGAGGCGCTCTGGACGCCGCGGTCTCGGCCATCCGCACGAGAGTGCGTGAGCGTCGGCGAGCGCAGGCTCACGGCGACGAGTGACCCAGGGCCTCGGGCTGGCTATCATGCCGCGTCGTGCCCACACCTCCACAACAGTCGGCTGTTTGGCCTTTCCGTGCTGGGCTGGGGTGCGCGCTGACGGGCCTCATGGGGATCCTGCTCGGGGCCTGCGGTGGAGATCACGCGACCCAGGCTGCCCCGGAGGAGCACTCGGCGCGTGACTTCTACGCCGCGCCCCTCGAGGCGGCGCTAGACGACGTGGCCGAACGTCTCGTCACCCGTGGGTTCACCCCAGAGGGGGAACGGGTTCGCGGGTTCCTGGTCGAGGGCACGGCCGGGAGCACCCCCCTCGCGCTGCGCTCCGGCGAGTGCAGCGTCGTGGTGCTCGAGGCGTCCGGGGCCTTGGTCGAGACCGTGCTTCGCGTCCACGGGCCCGAGGGCGGCGAGCTGGCGCGCAGCGCCGGAGGCCCAGGGCACGCCGCCCTGCGCTACTGCCCGGTCAACACGGGCAGCTACTACATCAGCTACTCGGCTCGACGAGGCAGCGGCCTCTACGCGCTCGCCTCCTTCCGTGGCCCCAACGGGATCGAGCTGGATCTCGCGGCGCTCTTCCCCGAGTCCTCGGCGGAAGCGGAGCCATGAGCCGGGCGCTCGGCGCCCTGTCTTCGATCTGCGTGGGGCTCTGCCTGAGCTGTGCTGCTCCGCCGGGGCCGCCCGATCCCGCGCCCTCGCTGCTGCCCCGGGCGGAGATCCCGCTGGACGGCCTGACGCGACGCGTGGCGAGCCTGCGACGCCGCATGCGGACGCGCGGCTACGGCGAGTCCGTCGCGCAGACGCGTCTGCTCGTGCTCGAAGGGGCGGGCGTCGCCGTCCCCCTGGACCTGCCGCGCGGGCGCTGCGCCACCTTCGTCGCCCTGGGAGGCGGCGAGCTGAGACAGCTCGAGCTCGCGCTCTTCGACGCCCAGGGCGAACGCGTGCTGGAGGACCGCGCCGAAGGGGAGGGCGGCTTGGCCCATGTGTGTCCGCCGCTCGTGGGGGACGCGAGGACGGCGGCCTACTACCTGACGCTGCTGGCGCGTCGCGGCTCGGGGGCGGTTCAGCTGGTGGCGTTCCTATCTCCCGTGGGTCAGGGGCAGGGTTTTCAGGATCTCTTCCAAGGCTTGCTCGCGCCGGTGGTCGCCGCGAACTCCGTCATCTCGGAGCTGGACGCTCTGCGAGACTCCCTGCGAGACCGAGGGCTGCTGCCCTTGTCGCAGAACGTGGTCGGCGCCCTGCCTTCGGCCGGCGCCCTGCGTGCCACGGAGCGCCTGAGCCGGGACCACTGCTACGTCGCCATCGCCGCCACGGGCCAAGGGGTGGAGGACGCCGACTTCTTCCTCTTCGATCCGAGCGGGGCCGAGGTGGCCCGGGACCTGGAGCGTGGACCGAGCCCGCGGGTGCAGCACTGCCCGAGCGTGTCCGGGCGTTTCAGCTTCGAGTTGCGCGCCTACCGGGGCAGCGGCAGCGCGGGCTTCGTCGTGCTCGAGGGGGCTCCCAACGCACCTCTGCCGGGGATCCAGCGCGCGTTGAGTTCCCCGGACGCTGGGCTGGACGTCGCCGGCGGCGCGCGCGCGGCCCTGTCTCCCGTGTTGGCGGCGCTGCTCGAGGAGGGCTACTCCGAGCCCACGTGGGTGGTGTCGGACGGTTCCCTCGGTCCCGGCGAGGTGCGCACGGAGGAGGTCATCCTGGGTCCCTCCTGCGGTGTGGTCGTGGGCTCCGCCGCTCGGCAGGACGCGGACCTCGATCTCTATCTCGTCGACGCAGCGGGGCGCGTGCTGGACCGGGACACCCGGGTGCGGGCCCTGGCCCGGGTCGTGGCCTGTCCGAGTCAGCCCACGCCCTTTCGGGTGCAGGTCAAGCTCTACGGTCACGCCGGGCCCTTCGCTCTGGTCAGCCTGAGGGCGCCGCCCGAGGCCCAGCGTGTGCGCGAGGTGCGCCTGCTGCAGGCCGAGCGCGAGCTGCTGGCCCGGACTCCGGTGCGCGTGTCACGCCAGGTTCGCCAGCTCGGCGAGCGCCGGTCGGTGTCGTCGACCGAGCGCATCCGAGCGGGCCGCTGCGTCGGCTTCGCGGCGGGCGGAGACGCGAGCCTGGAGGATCTGGACCTATTCTTGCGCTCCGAGAGCGGCGACCTGCTCGCCTCCGACACGGGCCCCGCTCCCTGGGCGGCGTTGCGCTACTGTGTGCAAGAGGAGGAGCAGGTGACGCTGGAGCTGCGCGCCTATCGCGGCGCGGGAGAGGTCGTGGTCGATCGGCTGGAGGGAGCGCCGTGAGCGGAGCTCGAGCCGGCGCCTGGCTGCTGATGGTGCTCGCCCTGGGCCTACCTCGCGGGCTGCAGGCCCAGAGCGCCTCCGAGTGTGCGTCTCGCGTCGATGGCCTGCTGATCGGCGCGGGGGCCGAGGCGCGGGAGGACTCGTGGCGTGGCTTCCTGGTCTCCGGCGAGGCCCGGTCGCTGCCGCTGCGCTTCGAGCGCGCAGGCTGCGTTGGCGTGCTGGCCGCGGTGGCCTCCGGGGTCGGCGCCCTTCGTCTCGAGCTCGTCACCCTCGAAGGTGATCCGCTGGTCGAGCGCGAGATCACGTCCCGCAGCGGCTACCTACGTTTCTGCGGCGCCCCGGGCTTGTCGCTGGTGGCCATCGTGCGGGTGTTGCGCGGCCAGGGCGAGGTCCGCCTGTCCAGCTACGACGCAGCGCCACGGCGCCTGCCCGTCGCCGTCAGCCCGTGCCTCGGCCTAGCGGAGGGGGTGACCACGGGCGAGATCTCCGTAGGTCGCGCCCCCGAGCCGCCCTCCGCCTCCGATCAGCAGCGGGCCGCGCGGCGCTTCGGTGAGCGCTTCGGCTACGTCCCAATCTGGAGCCGAGCCCTCACGCAGGCGGAACCGAGCCCGCCACCGCTACAGGTCGAGGCTGGAGAGTGCTTCGCCCTTCAGCTCGCGGCGAGCCAGCCCATGCGCGCGCTTTGGCTTCGGGTCGAGGGCACGGGGGAGCGTCCGTGGTCGCGCAGCGCACGGGGCCGCGACGTCGCCGAGCTGTGGCTCTCGTTCTGCGCCGACGAGTCCGGCCCGGCGCAGCTTCGGGCGAGCGACGGAG
>JAADHO010000245.1 GCA_013151775.1 Deltaproteobacteria bacterium
CTGGCTCTGGCTCGGGCTCTGGCTCTGGCTCTGGCTCTGGCTCTGGCTCTGGCTCTGGCTCGGGCTCGGGCTCTGGCTCGGGCTCGGGCTCGGGCTCGGGCTCGGGCTCGGGCTCGGGCTCGGGCTCGGGCTCGGGCTCGAGCTCGGCGACCGAGGAGGACACGAGCGCGGGGGCTAGGTAGAGTTCGCTGCGGCGATAGCTGGCGATGGCCTCGCTGGCGAAGATCTTCAGCACCGCGGCGGCGGGCACGGCCAAGAGCACGCCGAGGAAGCCGAAGAGCTGACCGAAGGCCATCAACGCCACCAGCACGCCCAGGGCAGGCAGGCCGACCTTGTTGCCCACCACCTTCGGGGTGATCAAGAGCCCGTCGAGGGTCTGGACGATGGCGAACACAGCCACCACCTCCAGCAGCTGCATCGGACCCTGAAAATCGAAGGCGCACATCAGCAGCGCGAGACCCAGAGCCGTGGCGCCGCCCACGTAGGGGATGAAGGCCAGGAGCCCGCCGAGGATCCCGATCAGCACGGCCAGGCGCACGCCCGCGAGAGAGAAGCCGACGGCGTAGAGGGTGCCGAGCACGAGCATCACCGTGAGCTGTCCGCGGATCCACTGGCCGAGCACGCGATCCACCTCCCGCGCGCGTGCCGCGGCCCGGTGGCGTCGCGGCACGAGATCCCCGATGGCCGACACGATGCGGTCGAAGTCGTAGAGTAAGTAGAAGGCGAAGATCGGCACGATGCTCGCTCCCACCACGGCGCCGATCACCGAGGCGGTGCCTCCCACCAGCCAGCGCAGCACCGTCGTGACGGGCGAGAGGGCGCTGCCCGCCGCGCTGCCCACGTCCGTCGGAAGCTGTGCCACCAGCTCGTCCACCGTGTGCGGGAGCGTGACGCCGTAGCCGGCGAGGATGGGCTCGACGTGACGCAGCCAGCCGGAGACGCGCCCAGGCAGATCCGCGAAGAAGGCGGCGAGTTGGCGCGCCACGTTGGGCACGACCAGCAACAGGAAGAGGGTCAACACGCCCAACACGCCGAAGAGCAGCACCAGGATGCCCAGCGCCCGCGGCATGCCTCGCTCCTCCATGCGATCGACGAGCGGGTCGAGCACATAGGCGATCAGGAAGGCCAGGAAGAGCGGGGTCAGCACGCCGCGGAGCGCGACGAGCAAGAACCCCAGCGCGGTCAACCCAGCCAATGCCAGCAGCCATCGAGGCAGAATGCGTGGAGAGGTCATGTGCGTCGATACCACGAATCGGTGCACAGAATGGCGACGACCCGCGGGTGCGTCGGGTATGGTCAGCGCATGCTCCGCTTGGATTTTTATGTGCAGCACCTGATCCGTCACAACGCCCAGCGGGTCCTCATACGCTCGGGTGAGCCCGTGCGTTTCGGCTTCGCGGACAGCGAACGGGAGACCAGCAAGCCCATCCTGCACGCTCAGGTGCGTGGCCTGGTGGAAGAGGCCGCGCCCAGCAGCGCCCTCGACGAGCTGCGCGAGCGGGGGCGGACGCATTTCGTTCACGCCTCGAGCGCCGGCCTGAGGGTGGAGGTGAGAGTCGAGCGCGCGGCGCAGGACGTGTGGAAGGTGGAGATCCAGGAGGCGTCCGACCTGGGCGCGGCCCCGACGCCGAGCGCCCTGGAGCTGCCCGGCGCCGAGGCTCCGCGCAGCGCGACCATGACCCAAGACACGCACCAGGCGGCGGACGCTGGGCGTCTGCGCGCTTCGGCCCCGCCCGCGCACGTGGAGCCCGCAAGCGCCGTCACCCTGGGCCCGGACGAGCCCCCGATCCATCGCTACCTGCGCTCCATGGTCGACGTCGGGGCGAGCGACCTGCACCTCAGCTCCGACGTGGCGCCCATGGTGCGTGTCCACGGCGAGATGGCGGCCCTCGAGCCGGGTCACCCGGCTCTCTCACCCCAGCAGCTCGCGGAGCTGCTCGAACCGATCACGCCGGAGCGCAACAAGCAGCAGCTCGCGGAGACCAACGACGCGGACTTCGCCCACATGATCGAAGGAGTGGCGCGCTTTCGAGTCAACGTCTTCCGCGACCGTCGAGGCGTGGGCGCCGTGTTCCGGCAGATCCCCTTCGAGCTGCTCTCGGTGGATCAGATCGGCCTGCCCCGACGCGTGCTGGATCTGTGCTGGCTCTCCAAGGGTCTGGTGCTCGTCACCGGTCCGACGGGCAGCGGCAAGTCGACCACCCTCGCGACGCTGATCGACTTCATCAACGACCACCGCAAGGACCACATCATCACGATCGAAGATCCCATCGAGTTCGTGCACGACAACAAGCAATGCTTGGTGAACCAGCGCGAGGTGGGCATGCACACGCAGAGCTTCAGCTCCGCCCTGCGCGCCGCCCTGCGCGAAGATCCGGACATCGTCCTGGTGGGCGAGATGCGCGATCTCGAGACCATCGCCATCGCCATCGAGACGGCGGAGACGGGTCACCTCGTCTTCGGCACGCTGCACACGACCAGCGCCGTGAGCACGGTGGACCGCCTGATCGATCAGTTCCCGCCCGAGCAGCAGTCGCAGATCCGCGTGATGCTCTCGGAGTCACTGCGCGGCGTCGTGGCGCAGGTCCTGTGCAAGAAGGAGGGCGGAGGACGGGTCGCCGCCTACGAGGTGCTGATGACCACGCCCGCCGTCTCCAACCTGATCCGCGAAGGTAAGACCTACCAGATCGCCAGCGCCATGCAGACGGGGCGCAAGCTCGGGATGCAGACCATGAACGAACACCTGCTCGAACACGTCACCGCCGGCCGCGTCAGCGCCGAAGAGGCCTACGTGAAGTCCAACGACAAGATGAGCTTCAAGAGCGCCCTCGCCGCCCAAGGCATCGAGCTCTCACTGAGCAACGGCTGACGACGAGGGGCTATGCCTCGCGCAGGAAGCACTCGTCGGGCACGCCGCGCTGACGGCGGACGCGCTCCGTAGCGGCCACCAGCGCCTTGGTGACAGGATCGTGGTAGCCGCTGGCCGCGCGGCGCGCCTGCCAGTGTCGATTCAGCCGCGCCATGAAGAGCTCGCGCACGTACTTGCCGACCATCGAGGCCAGGGCCACGGGCGCGTGGCGAGCGTCGGCCTGGATCTCGAAGCGCACCTCGCCCAGATCGGGCACGCGATAGGCCGCGAGCCCTCTGCGCTCTTCGAGCACGCTCGCGCCCTGCCAATGGGCGAAGCGATCGCGGTAGCGGCGGATGCCTCCGACCAGGCCGCAGACGGCGAGCACGTCGCCCGTGGCTCCCTCGGCGCACGAGAGCACCAGCCGCTCGAAGGCGTGCAGATCCATCATCAGCTTGTTGCGGCCCGCGGCGCGCGCGACGTTCAGCGCCTTGGCACAGGCGGGCAGCGTTCGCACATGAGTGACCGCGAGCCCCGTAGCCTCGAAGCCCTCGATCAGACTCCGACCCTCGATCGCGTCTCCGCCGAAGGCCGGCAGCGCGAGCGGCGGACCCCAACAGGCGCGCTCGGCTTCACCGCCGGGACAAGCGGCCCGCAACGCCGCGGCCCCGTCCAGGGCGATCGCCTCGAGGAAGTCCTGCATGCTCCTCACGGGCCCCCCGAGCTGTCGCTCCGCCAGGGCCAAGGAGAGGGCCTCGGCGCGCGCCATATGCCCGAAGGAGCTGGACTTCTTGCTGTCTGCGATGCCCCAGGATTCTGCGGTCTTCGCCAGCTCCGCCGCGTCGTAGCGCGGAAGCTCGATGGCCACGGCCGTCGAGACGAGCGGCCCGAGCCAAGGCCCCAAGCCGTTCTCATCGGCTCCGATCACACGCATGGGACGGACATAGCAGGCTGGACCGAGTCACGCTCTCATGGTAAACATTTCATATGCCCGCATCGTGGAGATGGCGGGGGGAACGGACGCCGAGCGCGGCTCATCGCTTCGTGGTGGAGACGCTGGAGGCCTTCGCCTCGGCGCAGGTGAGCGCACGCGTCCTCGAGGGGGCGTTGCGCACGGGCGAGCAGGACCGGGTGCCCGACGGCGGGGAGGCGCTGCGCCGCTTCGTGGAGCGCGATCTGGCGCGAGCCACCGGCGAAGCGCTCGGGGGCGAGGTCGCCGCGGCCGTGACAGAAGCGCTCCGGGGCATGACGCGTATGCTGCCCGACCCCGACGAGACGAGCCACGTTCGCTCGCGCACCCCGGCCACGCACCCCGCCCTGCCCTGGTCCGCGAGGCCCATGCCTTCGGCGACCCCGGCACCCGAGCCCACGTTCAGCAAACAGCCCACGGCGACGCCCCCCGAGCTCGCCCTGCCCATGGTGATCCTCGTCACCCGAGACCGCGAACGCGAGCGCGAGATCGCAGCGTGGCTAGGAGATCGCGCCGCGCTACAAGTGGCCTATGATGCGGTCCATCTGCTGCAGAGCGTCGAGGTCGCCATGAACCTCGCGCCGGTGATCGTGGTCGACTGCGTGTCCCCCGCCGTGCGCCTCGAGACGCTGCTGACCTTGGCCGGGGAGCTGCCGACGGGCGCCACCGTCGTGCTCTGGGGCGTGGGCGCGGAGGTGGAGGTCGACGACTTCGCACTCGAGCACGGAGCCGGGCGCTTCATCCGCTGCGGCGTGGAGGCCAGCGCGCGCGATCTGGGCGCCCTGCTGATGCCCTTCATCGAGCGCTGAGGGCGGGGCCTGGCTCCGAGACAGCTGGCGGATCGTCGAGCAACTCGGCGACCCAACGAGCGTCGCTCTGCGGCTCCCGAGCCGCTCCGTCGCCGCGATTCCTGAGCCAGGTCCAGCGCGGTCCACGGTCCCGGCATCCGAGGGAGGCGTCGCGCGCGGTGCAGCGAACGCGAACATGAAAGTGATCGTCGTGGGGAGCGCCGTGACTCGGCTGTTGCAGGACCCACGATGCGCGAAAGAGCAGCTCGCGCGAAGCCCCGCTGCGCGCCGCATACCTCAAGAGCCGCGCCTTCAGTCCACGGGAGCAGAAGATCCACTGCACCTCGCTCGCCTCGTCCTCGAGCAGGGCGCGCACCAGCGCCCAGTTGCGCACGTCGTCGAAGAAGCGCGGATTGCCCGGCGCCTCGCCACGACGCGGCATGCCGAGGCCAAAGCGATCGTAGGCCAGGAAGCCGCTCGCGCGCACGCTGCGGCCCGAGGCGTCGACGGCGTAGAAGAGCAGGTCCACGTCCCGGCCGCTCTCGTGACTGCCGTGACGCCGATGACGCCCGCCCGCGCGGCTCGAGAGATCCCCGACGACCAGCGGCGCGCCGCCCGGGACGTCCACCGACACGCGCGCGGCGGAGAGGGTGATGGCCCGCAGCATGCGCGGCGTGCCGAAGCGCGTGCCTTCGCCGCGGCGGGCGCGCACGAAGCCGGGCCCCTCGTCGGGCAAGGAGAGACCGTGGGCCAGCCAGCCCTCGCCGGTCGTGCCCACCGACACGGTGTCCGTGTAGGGCAGGGAGAGCTCCGCGCAGCCAGCGCCGAGCAAGACCAAGCACGCGAGGGTCCAGCGCACCTAGAGAGCGTAGCACGCGCCTCGGGTCGCGGGGCCGCTTGACCGGCCCCCTGGGCAGACTACCTTGCGCGATCCTCGGAGGACGAGATGGGCAGCGCAGACTGGAACGAGACAGACGGACTCGGCGACTTCTTGGACGAAGGCTGGGAGAAGGTCTGGCAAGGCGACATCGCCGGCGCGCATCAAGACGCCGAACGCACGCTCGCGCTCGATCCCGCCTCGCCCGAGGCGCACAACTTGATGGGCTATGTGCTGGCCGCCGAGGGCGCCATGGAGCGGGCCGCGGCCCACTACGACAAGGCCTTGGAACTCGATCCGGGCTTCGGAGAGGCCCTGCTGAACCACGCCGATCTGCAGCTCGCCGTCGGTGAGTCCGCGCGCGGCCTCGCGCTCCTAGATGAGCTGCTCGCGATCAGTGAGGCGAGCGAGGAGCGGGTGGAGGCGACGCTGATGCGCATCGAGGCCTTGAACCGACTCGACCGCCGGGAGGAGGCCGCCGAAGCCTGCGAGGGCTTGCTCACGGCGGAGCCCGAGAGCGCGGAGCTCGAGCTAGCCATCGGGCGCGTGCTCTTCGAGGCTGGCTCCATCGAGCTGGCCGAGGCGCGCCTGCGCCGGGCGATCTCCCGGGGCGTGACCTCGGGAGACGCGGAGTATTTCCTGGGCGTGATCGCCGACACCGGAGGCGACGCGGAGGCCGCGACCCTGCACTTCATCCGCGCCCGCGAGCTGGACTCGGATGGGCCCGTTCC
Source organism: Deltaproteobacteria bacterium (assembly GCA_013151775.1). Taxonomy (GTDB): domain Bacteria; phylum Myxococcota_A; class Polyangia; order Polyangiales; family Houyiibacteriaceae; genus JAADHO01. The sequence goes on from JAADHO010000245.1 coordinate 6,215, forward strand.
GGCGTGGACCCACCCTCGCTGGGCCTTCGAGCGCATGGTGCAGGAGGCCATCCGCGCGCTGCCCGCGCCCTGGGCCACGCGCCTCGAGGGCACACTCGTGGTCTGCGCCGACCTGCCTGGGATCGAGCTGGTGGCCGACGGACTCGACCCGCGGACGCCCGTCTTCGCCGACGCGGTCTCGGGCGAAGGAGAGCAGCTCGAGGTCGGCCGGCTCTTCGTCTACCAGCGGCCCGTGGAGCTCATCGCCAGCGCCCCCGAGCACGTGGCGGAGGAGCTCGAGCAGGCCCTGCTTCGCGAGCTCACGGCGGTGGCTCAGCCGCCCCCGGCGCCAAGCTGAGCGCCGCCGCGTCACCTCCGAGGCCGCGCCACACGCGCTGAACGTCCTCCGGCAGGGGCGCCTCGAGACACAGCCGGCCGCCGCGGACGACATCCGGCAGACCGAGGGCCGCGCAGTGCAGCATCACCCGTCGCACGCTGACCACGCGGCCGTCCTCGAGCACCACGCGGCGCGCCCCGCCATAGACGCGATCGCCCAGGAGTGGAAAACCCGCCGCCTGGGCGTGGACGCGCAGCTGGTGCGTGCGCCCCGTCTCGGGCCGCAGCTCGACCAGGCTCACGCCGGCCGCGGACGCGCGACGGACAAAGCGCGTGGCGGCGCTCTTGGGGGCTCGCCCCGCGCCAGCCAGACGTCTGCGCGAGTCCACCGGGTCGACGCCGATGGGAAGCTCCCAGCGTCCACGAGCGGGCACTTCGCCTAGCAGGAGACCCAGATAGAGGCGCTGGTAGCGACCCGACTCGCGGGCTCGGATCAACGCCGCCGTCGCCTCGGGCGTGCGCGCAAAGGTCACGAGCCCCGTCACCTCGGCGTCGAGGCGGCTGCTGGCATGCAGACGTGGCGCGTCGGGGTCGAGCTGCGCGACCCGTCGCGCCAGGCAGTCGCCTCCCTTGGGCGCCGTGGTCAGCAGGCCGCTCGGCTTGTAGACCACCAGCAACTGAGCGTCCCGATGGACCACGCGGCACTCAAGGCTCGTCATGCGTGTCCACTGGATCGGGCGCCGCCTCGAGGCGCAGCACACGACCCCGATCCCCGTCCACCCGGAGCAGGTCTCCGGTGCGGATGCGGCGCGTCCCGTCCACCACGTTGACCACCGACGGGACGCCGTACTCGCGCAGCACGATGGCGGCGTGGGAGAGCGGCCCACCGAGGTCCGTCACCACCGCGCACGCCACGAGAAAGAGCGGCGACCAGCCGACGTCGGCGCAGGGCACGACCAGCACCTCGCCCTCGCGGAAGGCAGCGACACCGGAGGGATCGCGCAGCACGCGCGCCCTGCCCTCCACCACACCGCCGCTGGCCCCGATGCCCGACAGCTCCGCCCCTTCGGACGACACGGGCTCGGCCAACTCCGGGGGATAGCCGACGAAGGTCCCGGGCGGATCGGGCAACGCCCGGTCGCGATCGACCTGCCTGCGCCGCCTGCGCACACGAGGCGCCACGCGCGTGAGCTCGCCGCGCAGGACGGCGTGGAGCTCGCCCTGGGTGAGGTAGAAGGCCGCGTCTGGACCGGCCTCAGGCTCCAACGCCGCCAAGCGCCGGGAGGCGTCCAGCGCCACACGACGAAAGAGCCCGAGCACCTCGGTCACGTGGGCCCGCAGGCGCTCGCGCAGGCGCAAGAAACGTTGGGCCAAGGCCAGCAGGTTGCGCACGGGGCCGCGGGCCGCCCACGGCAAGAGCTCCGTCAAGCGCCGCTCCGCCTGCTCACGAATGGCCCGCTGTCTGCGCTCGGCGTCCACGGGGCGCGCGCCCGCCGCGTCACGGCCGAGGTGCAACTTCAAGGTGACGAAGAGCAGCGTGGGATCCTCCTCCCAGCGAGGCGCCGCGATCTCCCCCTCGCGGGGGCCGCGCCGACCGTAAGCTGCGAGGAAACGCTCCAGAGCCCTGCGCGTCTTGCCCGCGGGGAGGTCCCGAATCCGCAGCGCCCCCGGCTCCTGGCCGAGGATGAACTCGCGCGCCTCGGCATCCGTGCGGCAGGTCTGGGCGATGTGCCAGAGGGCGAGGCCGGGCGCGGCGCTCTCGAGATCGGCGATGCCCGTGGAGAGGTCGCGACCGAGGGCCACCGCCTCATCCCCCGCGAAGAGCTTCAGGGCGGCGCCCAAGGCCACGACGCTGAGCAGCAGGTTGCCGTAGGCCGAGAGCAGCACGGCGCCCGCCTCATCGAGCAGGCGCTCGGCGTCGCGCATGACGCGCTCGAGGCCGAGGGGCGGGAGCAGGCGCAGGTCGAGCTCGCGCAAGCGATTCCGTTCGCTCTCGAAGGACTCCTCGAAGCGCTCCACGCGCGCCGTGAGGCTGGCGCTCTCTCGGGCGAAGCGCGCGGCCGTGAGCGGCAAGCGCAACAGGAAGCGCGCGGAGGATCGGCTCGGCACGTCCAGCTCCAGGCGCTCCACCTGCCCGCCTCCGCCAAGGGCGAGCAGCGTGCGGGGTCGCAGCCAGGGGACCTGTGAGAGGATCGACAGCAGCTCCGTGAGGTTCAGGAAGATGCGGCCGCGAAAGCTCCCCACGAGCTCGGCGTCCTTGGGCACGGAGAGACCGATGCTGGCGAAGGCGCGCCGGAAGCCCAGCTCGCTGAAGCCGCTGAGCACGCTCCAGGTCAGAGGCGTGGCGACGCCGGGCAGAGCCTCACCGACGTTCACGTTCGACCACACCAAGGTGTCGCGCCCAGGGCCTCCGTTGGCCCGGCGAGGGGACGACGTGCCGACGGCGACGGCGGTGATGGGGCGGGCCTGCAGCACGTAGAGCTCGGAGCCCACCAGAGCCCACTCCACGTCCCGCGGACCCTCGAAGTGGTTCTCCACCCGACAGGCCAGATCCACCAGGCGCTCGATGGCGTCGTCCGACAGGGCGCAGCGCGTGCGCGCCTCCTCGGGCACGGGCTCCTCACGTACGCCGCCCGCCGGATCGCAGACGACGCGCAGCTGCTTGTCTCCGAGCACGAAGTCGCGCCGCGCGCGCGTGCCCTTCTCGATGCGCAGCGTGTCCGGCGACACTCTCCCGTCCGCCACGGCGCAGCCGAGACCCAAGGTGGCGTCGATCACGACCTCGCCGTCGTCCCCCGTGAGCGGGTTCATGCTGAACATCACACCCGACGCGTCCGCAGGCACCATCGCCTGGATCAGCACCCCGATGCCCGCGTCCCGAGCGCCGACGGATCGCAGGTAGGCCAGAGCGCGGAAGGCGAAGAGGCTCGCCCAGCAGGCGCGCACGGCCTCGAGGGCGGCGTCCTCCGTGAGCACGTTCAGGAAGGTCGCGTGCAGCCCGGCGGCGGAGGCGGCGTCTTGGTCCTCTTCGCTGGAGGAGGAGCGGATGGCCAAGGACGAGGCGCCATGCTCGAGCAGGTCTCGGACCACGCGCCGCAAGGATCGCTCCAAGGCGGGCGGCAGAGGAGCCGAGCGGACGCGCGCGGCGATGGTCGCGAGGCGCTCCTCCGAGAGCGTCGACGCGGGCGCCGAGAGCAGGGCCACGACGCGGTCCTCCGCGCTGAGGGCCGAGGCGAAGAAGGCGTCCGCTGACGCGGTCGGTAGGGCCCAGGCCGCGGGGACACGAAAGCCCGCCCGCGCCAACGCCGCCACGCTGCGCGCCTTGCCTCCATAGGCCGACGCCCGCCGCGCGGAGATGGACTCGACTCGCCTCGGGGGGGGATGCATGGGCGGCCGCATGATAGCGCAGGGGGGGGCTCGCCGCGCCAACTTCGTGGCGCCAGCAAGCGCGTTGCCGATGGCCGAGCTACGCTTTATGCTCGCGCGTCCACTCGCGGCGGGGGCATGCGGAGGCTGACTCGATGAATCATGACAATCCACAGCGCCCGGCTTCGGCCGCTCACCTTGCATTTCCTGCGTGCATCGCTCTGCTAGCCCTCGGCCTATCGGCCTGCGCGAGCGGCGGTGGCACGCGAGGGTCGCGTGACTCGGGCACCGCCCCGCAGCGCGACTCATCCACGACCGACGGGATGATCGTGCCTCGGCCAGACAGCTCCGTCGACAGCGGCCGACCGGACACGGGCATCACGCTGATGGACTCGGGACCGCGCGACACAGGACCGCGCGACACAGGACCCGACGACACAGGACCTGGACACGAGCCCAGCGCCCGAGTGCACGACGGACACGGGCTGCGACGACGGCCTCGCCTGCACGGGCACGGAGACCTGCGTCGGCGGGCGCTGCGTGGCCGGAACCGCGGTGAGCTGTGACGACTCCGTCGCCTGCACACGAGACTCCTGCGGCGAACCCGGCGCGAGCTGCAGCCACACGCCCGACGACAGCCTGTGCGCTCCGACCGAGCGCTGTGACGCGACCGCGGGCTGCGTCCCGAGCTCCTCCTGCTCCGAGTCTCCGTGCCGGCTCGTCGCTCCCCAATGCGGCTGCGCCGCTGGCGAGGGCTGCTACATCTCGAGCGGCTCGCGCGTCTGCGCCACGGCCGGCACCACGGCCATCGCTGAACTCTGCAACACGGTGCAGTGCGTCCCCGGCGCCATCTGCGTGAACATCG